>JBNMPS010000081.1:0-12698 GCA_051277005.1 Pseudohongiellaceae bacterium | reverse complement strand
TCGGGTAACACCAGGCCTAGTAGCTTCTTTATCTAAAGACTCAATCATCCAAACAGGAAAATCAACATTCACTCTTTTTTGTTGCTGATTCACACGTTTTACTGAAGAAAGATCTAAATCGCTGATAACATCTTCTTCGTTTGAATCAAATTTAACGTCAAATTTATTAGCTTTCATATAATTCTACCTCTGCTTCCCTAGACCGTCTAACCGAGATAATGCGTATATTAGGAGTTCGGTGTGTAATAACTGCCGACCAGTACTTATCATTAATTCTGCCAATAATTAATGATCTAGGCTCATCGGCTGTTTTTGCCGAAACCTCAATTAAATCAATATCATCCCAAAGCTTCTGGGCTGTATCGAAGTCAATTCCGTGCTTTTTCAGGTTAATTTGACTTTTTTGAGGATCATATTCAAACTCATTCATGTATAAAAAATATACCTTTTCTATACATATGGCAAGATAATTGTCGTCTAATAAATAAACGAATGATAACGCCTGCAATGTGCGCCAGTTTTGTATTGTAGCGAGGCCGGGCAAATAGGCGCAAATAGGCGGCGAATAGGCGGGACACCCACCCTTCAAACACAAGATGTAGTCCCTGGGCGCACAACGAACGCCTACGGCTGGACATCATTATGCGTGGCTTCGCCACAATACTGCCCGTTCGTTCACTAGGCGATACATTTCGACTACTATCCGTCACTTATCCGTACGCTTGCCTCCGAGATTTCTCTGGGCTATACTTTATGTACGGAACTTATCCGTACGCGAAACTGGAGGTGATATATGGCTACTGCGCGCTTAGATTTGAGACTAGATGAAGAAATAAAAAATAAAGCTGAGAAGGCATCAGCTTTATTGGGTCTCAAAAGCCTTACAGAGTACGTTGTTAGGTTGATGGATGAAGATTCGACACAAGTTATTGATAAATATGAAAGCATTACCATAGAGGGCTGCGCTTTTGATCTCTTCTATGAAGCATGCGAGAAGGCAAAGGCTCCCAACAAAGCGCTTTTAGACGCTTTAGCGTTCACCGAAGAAAAAGGCATAAAGTGAGTTGGTCTAAAGAGTTTTTAGAACTCGATAAGGCTGTCTATGATAGAGCTTCGTTTGACTGTGGTGAGAAAGAGATAAATCAGTTTATACGCACCCAAGCCGCAAAGCATATGCATGCAGGTATCAGCCGTACAATGGTGTTACCCGCTTCTAATCCTCTGCCCAACAAAAAAACTCCAATCTGCGCATTCTACAGTATTGCACCTAGCTCAATTTCAAGGGAAACACTGCCGGAATCAAGAGCTAAAAAACTCCCGAAATACCCAGTTCCTGTTTTCCTACTTGCTCAGCTTGCAGTTCATCGTGAATTCCATGGCGAGGGGCTGGGAAAAATTTGCCTAATAAAGGCTTTAGCATATTTTTGGGATATTAACGCTCACATGAGAGCTTATGCAATAGTTGTAGACTGCTTAACTGAGAGCGCAGAAAAGTTTTATGCAAAGTATGGCTTTGAGGTTTTATGTAAGCATAATGACAGAACGTGTATGTTTATTTCTATGAAAACAGTCGGGCAGCTTTTCACGTAAAGTGAAAACTAAAATGTAACAAAGCATTGCACCCCAAGAATTATAATGAGGTAAATTTATCTTCTTGGTGATACAGGTAGCGGTAAGAGCAATGTATTAGACGTTTTAGCCACCCCAATAGGTCTTTATCAAAACGAAAACAAACTGAATGATAACTCTCTAATACTTACAAAGAGTTAAAAACATACCCTCAAAGATTGCCTTCGTTTTAATTCCTTCAATACATTAAACGTGCTGCGCAGCAACAAACGCTGAAGACCAAGCCCACTGAAAGTTAAACCCGCCTAAATGGCCTGTCACATCGATCGCCTCACCAATAAAATATAGCCCCGGCACGTCTTTGCACTCCATGGTCTTTGACGACAAATGTTGAGTATCCACGCCACCCAGCGTCACCTCTGCGGTTCGATAACCTTCCGTGCCTGAAGGTTTTATTTGCCACTGATGGATATGGTGAGCAACATCATTTAATTGCGCATCGGGAATTTCAGCTAAGGGGGCATCACGGTATGGCAACCAAAATAGCTGCTCTAATTCTGCCACCAAGCCTTTTGATAAGAATTCCGATAATACCGTGCGCAGTAGTGATTTAGCTTTATTTTGTTTAAAATCAGGCAGCAACTTAAATAAGTCATGGTCCGGTAATAAATTAACCGCCACCGTATCACCCAATGTCCAATAATTAGAAATTTGTAACACCGAGGGGCCACTCAAACCTCTATGCGTAAATAAAAGATTCTCCGTGAAAGATTGTTTGGCGACGGTGATTTCAACTTCTAATGCAAGGCCGGTGAGTTTTTCAGAAATACCTTTAACATAATCACTAAAGGTAAACGGTACTAAGCCTGCGATGCGGGGCAATACACTTAAGCCGAATTGTTGAGCAATATCATAAGCAAAGCCCGAAGCCCCCATCGTAGGGATAGAAAGGCCGCCAGTAGCCATCACCAGTGATTCACAGGTAACCCCACCTTGATTACTATCAATAGTGTAGCTATTTTCACTTCGATTTATTTTTCCGAGTTCACAGCGTGTGACAATTTCAACACCATATATTGCGCACTCATTCAACAACATGGCGAGAATATCTTTTGCCGAGTCATCACAAAAAAGCTCACCATGCTTGCGCTCGTGATAGCTAATATCATAGCGTTCAACCATAGCTATAAACTGCCACTGGTTATATTGATTTAAAGCCGATTTAAAAAAATGTGGATTCTTGGATAAATAATTTTCGTGAGTTACATTATAATTTGTGAAGTTACAACGTCCGCCACCGGACATTAAAATCTTTTTTCCCACTTTGTTACTGCTATCTAAAACAAGCACAGAGCGGCCACGGCTTGCAGCTTGGCTAGCACAAAATAGCCCTGACGCCCCTCCCCCTACGACAACCACATCATATTGTTTATTATTGATCATGACGTTTGCTTATTTTTTCTTTTTGATAGGGGCAAAACCGTCAAGGGGCGCAATCTTTGGTTTTGACGTTTTAGCCTTTGCTTTACTTTTCGATTTAGTCTTACTTTTTTTAGTGCCTGTGGCATCGATTTTATTGCGCTTAACTTTTGATGAAAGCTTACCAGACGTTTTAGTCTTTTTTGGGCCTTTCCACTTACCGAGCAGCCCACTGATCACACGCTTTTCAATTTTACTATTAATATAGCGCTCAATCGCTATCATTAGGTTCCATTCATTAGGACAGATAAAGCTCACCGCCAATCCTTTGTTATTAACTCGACCTGTTCGACCAATACGGTGAATATAATCATCACCATTTCTTGCCATATCAAAGTTAATTACAAGGTCGATATCGTTAATATCCAACCCCCTAGAGGCGACATCCGTCGCAACCAATATCTGAGTAGAGCCGGTACTGAAGCTTCTCATCGTGGTAGTACGCTCTTCCTGTGTCATATCACTATTAATGGAAGACGCTCGATATTTTTTGCCTCTTAAAAAACCTCTAACACGATTAGAGTCAATTTTGGTATTGGTAAACACCAACGCTTTTGTAAACTCCTGAGTACTGAGTAAGCCATTTAGCAGATTTTTTTTATGATCGTAGTCATCAGCCAGCACGATTTGCTGGGTGATATTTTCGTGCTGTTGCCGATGGCTATCAACTTTAATCGTCTCTGGGTTGTTTAAAACGCCTTTAGCTAACTCGGTTATACCGCGCCGATCCAAAGTGGCCGAAAACAGTAATGTTTGACGCTCAGCAGAGCAGCTCTCAGCGATAGCCATCACATCATCATAAAAGCCCATTTCTAACATTCTATCGGCTTCATCCAGTACTAAATACTCAAGATGGCTAAAGAGGGCATTGCCCTTCTCCACATGTTCCAAAATTCGCCCTGGCGTGGCAATGACGATTTCAGGGTCTTTACGCAGCAAGGCTTTTTGAAACTTATAATCTTCACCACCCACAAATAGGGCACATTTAAGGTGCGTATAGCGGCTCAACCCTTGGCAAGTTTTAAATATTTGTTTTGCCAGCTCTCTAGTAGGCGCCAAAACCAAACAGCGGCTACCCTCTTTTGCGCCTTTTTTATCGAGCAGCTGATTCATTATTGGCAAAAGAAACGCCAAGGTTTTACCGGTACCGGTTGCAGCACTCACCATTAGGTCTTTAGACTGGTGCGCCTGGGGTATAGCCTGTAGCTGAACCGGCGTAGGTGTTTTAATATTCTGATCGTCTAGTGACCTGATAAGACGATTATTAAGATTTAAATCAGAAAACATAAAAGACCTGTTAGTTTCACGGACGAATACATCCGTTTTAGGGAGAATAAGGGGCAAGTATTGACTAAAGCGCGCATTCTACCAAAATAGACCGCTAAGTTTTAGCCACTTTTACGTTTCACGGCTAACAATATGCAACAAACAATGCCACTACCGGCGTTTACTCATCAATAAGCCACACTTTATGACTGACCCAAGCCTGCACCGCCCCCTGCAATATAACGATGAGCAACATCTCGTGACTATTATTGATCAAACCCGTTTACCGTATACGCTAATTATCAATGAGCTGAGTCAGCTTGATGACTTTTGCAAGGCCATCAGTAGCATGCAGGTTCGTGGCGCGCCTCTAATTGGGATAACGGCTGCCTATGGCCTCGCGTTAGCACTAAGACAAAACCCTACCAGTCTACATCACGCCTATAAGGCCCTATTAAGCACTCGACCTACGGCAATCAACCTTAAATGGGCGCTTGATAAGGTCGCTAATGCAGTGGCAAATGTCGCACCCCATGAAGCCTTCGAGTTGGCCTTGCAAGAAGCTCATCGACTGAGACAAGAAGATATTGCGCGATGCTCACTTATTGGTGACTACGGCCTTGGCATAATCAGTGACATCCATAAAAGCAAGCACGACACTATCCATATCTTGACTCACTGTAATGCGGGTTGGTTGGCGGCAATCGAATGGGGCACCGCCCTCGCCCCTATTTACAAAGCCCATAATGCGGGCATTCCAGTCCATGTATGGGTGGATGAAACTCGACCCAGAAACCAGGGCGCCAGCTTAACTGCCTGGGAACTGGAACAAGCCGGGGTTGATCACACCATTATATGTGACAACACTGGCGGCCACTTAATGCAACAAGGCTTAGTGGACCTTTGTCTTGTCGGTAGCGATCGAACCGCCGCCAATGGCGATGTATGCAATAAGATAGGCACTTACTTAAAAGCGCTGGCCGCTGAGGACAATAATATTCCCTTTTTTGTAGCACTCCCCAGCTCTACCGTAGACTGGTCCGTTAATGAGGGTGTGAGTGAAATCCCCATTGAGCAAAGAGATTCAGCTGAAGTGCTTTCAATAAGAGGTATGACTGATAACGCTGAGATCACTGATATTGCTATCAACCGTGTATCCAAAGCTGCGAATTATGCGTTTGATGTAACCCCTGCACGATTAGTGACAGGCTTAATTACCGAATGCGGTGTATTCGACGCCAACCCGCAAGGGCTCAATCAACTCAGAGGAAAAATGAGTGACTGAACACCAGCAAAGGCAACAACTCATCGACTTTGCCAAGCAACTTAACAGCAGTGGCTTATCGGCCGGTAAATCGGGCAATATCAGCGTTCGCTGCGAACAAGGCTGCCTGATAACACCCTCCGGAGTGTCATACAGCGAGCTACAAGCCGCTGATATCGTTAAAATCAATCTAGAAGGTGAAAGTTTGTGTAACAGCACTTACCCTCCATCATCAGAGTGGCACTTTCACACCGGCATTTATAAACAAAGGCCAGAGCAAGCTGCCGTGGTGCATGCCCACCCAAGTTATTGCACTGCCCTGGCTTGCACTCAGCGGCCAATACCTGCGTTCCATTATATGGTGGCTATTGCGGGCGGCGATCATATTCCCCTCGCACCCTATGCGCTATTTGGCACCGAACAACTCTCTGACTTTGTGACCAAAGCCTTGTGTTATATCAATGCCTGCTTGCTAGAAAATCATGGCATGATTGCCATTGGCAAATCGCTGCCACAGGCATTTGATTTGGCCGTGGAAGTTGAGGAATTGGCTAAGCAATATCACTTAGCGCTAACACTGGGAAAGGTCAAAATATTAACTGATGAAGAGATGGTCGAGGCAATCGAACAGTTTAAACACTATGGCCAGCGATTGAATCAATAAGGCTATCGATCGGTGCCAAAGTCGGTTTCAATCTTATCTTGCAGGCTTAAGCGACCAGAGCCTTTATGCCTCAACGACGCCTTTAAGCGCTGTTCACGGCGTTTCAGGCGTGACTGTTTCAGCAGGTATTGAAATAACCTAGGCTTTAACTCACCCGACAGCAGCTGGTTAACCAACTGCATATCGATACCGGTACGATAAGCAATACGAATCGGTGCTATTTTGTGGGCATGAAAATCAGCGACGACTTCGATTTGCTCGTCTAAGGATTTATGCGATACCTTAAATGCTGCTGCTGTCACGAAAACACCTTTATAAACAATGACTAATAGTGAATGGCCTGCAATAATAACAACACTCGCAATGATAAACAAAGGCCATGATTGAGCGCCACCACCATCCTATGAAGCAACCAACAATCAAACAAGGCTTTCTATACTCGCTACTGAATATTTTTTTCAGTACTGGCCTTATTATATCTGCCCCCTGCTATGCTCAAACAACTAGAGTAAATACCCAAGATGTCGCTCAAACGAGCAACGAGCTAATCACTATTAATATGCATGAGGCTGAAATTGTCTCTGTCATTCAATGGATTGCCGAACAAACCAATAAAAAAATTATTATTGACCCAAGGGTAAAAGGTAAAGTCAGTATCTTAGCTAATGTCCCCATGACGGTAGACAACGCTTATCAGGTATTTTTAGCCATGCTCGATGTGTACGGCTATGCCAGTATCGAAACGGGTGACATTTTAAGAATAGTACCCAGCGCTGCCGCAAAAACCTCCCCCGCCAGTATTATCAATAATTTTAACGATGAACGAGGCAGTAGTCAGGCACTTTATGTTTATCAAATCCAAAACAGCGATCCGCAAAAAATCCTAACGGCCATCAAACCGTTGGTGGGAACCCATGGCTACGCTAATCATATTACCAACACCAACAAGATTATTATTGCCGATGCTTACTCAAACATTAAACGCTTAGCGAGCCTGATCAATCAAATTGACCAAGCCGAAGATTTATCCATTAAAACGCTCGCACTAGAACATGCCTCAGCGACCACCGTCGCAGCAGTTATCAATTCATTACTTGAAAACAATGGCAGTAAAACCTTCACCATTGCCAGTGATGAGCGTTCTAACAGCTTATTAATGACCGGTGACATTATGATTGAAAAGCGTGTAAAGCAACTCATCAGTCAACTCGATAGACCCATCACCAATACCGACAACACCAAAGTTATCTACCTGCACTATATTGACGCCGATGAATTATTACCCATATTAAAAAATATGGGTGACACGATAAAGCAGGAAAATAAATACTATAATGTCGAGCAACAAGCCATCAGCATAGCGGCAAGTAAATCAGCCAACGCCCTCGTTGTAACAGCACCACCTGATATTTTATACGCCATGGAAAAAGTTATTGCACAAATTGATATTCGACGCGCGCAGGTATTAGTTGAAGCCATCATTGTTGAAGTAAGTGAGGAACTTGCCCAAAGCTTAGGCGTAGAATGGAATACCAGCTTCAGTGCCAGTACCGGCGTAGAAGCGGCAACCAATTTTGGCTTACGACAAAATAACGCTAATGCCGTTGAAAGTATTCTTTCTTCAGGCTTGGCCTTAGGTTACTACAGCAGCGGTTCATTACGTGCATTAGTCAATGCCCTGGCCACTGAGATCGACGCTAACATCCTGTCGACCCCTTCACTGATGACCCTCGACAATCAAGAAGCCGAAATTTTGGTAGGCTCTAACGTGCCATTTATCACCGGCCAAACACTCAACAATAGCACTTCGAACAATGAACCTTTCACCACTATTTCACGGGTAGATATTGGCCTCACATTAAGAGTGACGCCACAAATTAATGATAAAGATTCAGTCACGTTGGATATAGTACAAGAGCTTGAAACCATTAGTGACAGTGTGACTGGAGCACAAGACTTAGTCACCAATAAACGCAGCATTAAAACCAAAGTACTAGTCAAAAACGATAATATTTTAGTGCTGGGTGGCTTAATCACGGACGAAGAAACCGAACTGGTTAACAAAGTTCCCCTACTTGGCGACATCCCGCTATTAGGCGAGTTATTTAAAACAACGACCACAAAAAAATCCAAACGTAATTTAATGGTCTTCATTCATCCCAAAATCATTACGGATACAGTCTCGGGAGAAACGTTATCTAGTGGTAAATATCAACAGATGCAAGAGTTAAGAGAAAGCTATAAACCATAGTCTATTGATATAAAATGACCTAAATTTATCAGACAAAAAAAGGCGATCACTTTCATAATCGCCTTTTTAATAGAGGAACCTTTAGGCTAATGACATTAAGACATTAGTGATTAATAACGATAGTATCCACATCTAGACCCGCAATGACACGCTCAGCAGTGTTACCTCTGCGAGTTTTAACTTTACCTGTTTGGCCAAGAGTACCCATTACGACCACATCGGCCTCAACCTCTTTCGCCACCTTAGCGACAACTTCACTGGTATAACCTTGATGAACATGAATCTTATCAGTTTCAAGCCCCGTCTCTTTAACTAGCTTGCCTCTATCCGGATAATTCATTGAATCAAGGTAGCCATTAACAATATGCAAGATCGCCCCATGAGATTTAGCAACCCATTTAGCACGATCAATAATCTTGGCATTAAGTTCTTTTTGGCTCGCTTGATCAGCCTGGAAATTAACTGCAGCCAAAACAACTTTTCGATCTGCCTTTGCGCCCGGACGAATTAAGACTACAGGACAGCCTGCTGTTTTTAACAACTCCCATTTATTTTCACTAAAAATAAAGCGACGTTTATTGGTTTGTTCATGAACAGGCAAATAGATTCTTTCTGCGCCAAAAATTTTAGCTTCTTGAACAATTGATTGTTGCCAGTCATCAGACCATGAAAAAGACTCTGTATGAATTAACCCTGCAGCCTCTAAGGGCTTTTTAATGGTATCAAAATACCAGTCTTGATCACGATGCAAGTTATCATTATTGGCACGCATATTCGTTGACTCTCTATCAACACCAACAAAGACCTTTAGCTCAACGTCACCCTTCAAAAATTTAGAGGTGATAATAGCTCGATCTAATGCGACTTGTTTATCGGCACTGGGATCAACAACAACTAAAATCTTCCAGATGTTTTTTGGGTCTGACATAACAACTCCTAATAAGTAACAAATAGAGGTAAATAATGGGCGTAATATATAGGAGCTAGTATAGATATATTATGACACATATCAATTGTGACAAGACTATTTCTAATAAATAATCTAAATCACTTGCTGAACAGACCCACCATCAACAAATGCTGAAATCACACTAGCAAGCTGATCAATTAATCGTTGCCGAGATTCATGACTGGCCCATGCAGAATGGGGGGTCACGATTAAGTTAGGGATATCCCCTTGCAATAAAATGCTCTCGCTGGTAGGTGGCTCTTGCGACAACACGTCCAGTGCAGCACCGGCAATCACACCTTGTTTTAGAGCGTCCGCTAAATCTGATTCGTTCACAACACCGCCCCTAGCCGTGTTAATTAATAAAGCTGTAGACTTCATCAATGACAAGCGTTCAGCATTCATCAAGTTCCGAGTCTGTTCTGTTAATGGGCAATGTAGGCTAACCACATCCGATAGCGCCAACAATTTCTCCAATGGTAGCCGTGAGCCATTGTTATTTGAAGATAGTGGATTTAAACTTTCTGAAACTATAATCCGCATATCAAATGCCTTTGCCATGACCTCTACTTTTTTAGCTAAATGACCGTAGCCGATAATCCCTAAGGTTTTCCCCGCCAGCTCATTGATGGGGTAATCTAACAGGCAAAAGACATGATTACGATGCCAGTCACCTGACACCACCGCCCTATCATAATCTAGCAGGCGAGTACTCAGCGCTAAGATTAAAGCCATTGTATGCTGAGCAACGCTGGTCGTGGAATAATTGCGGGCATTACAAACCAATACCCCGTGTTCTTTAGCGCTGACAATATCAATATGATCTATACCGGTAGCCATCGCAGCAATCAACTTTAATTGAGTGCAGGATTTTATTGCAGAAGATCCAATTTTGACTTTATTACTTAAGACGACATCCGCATCAGCAACGCGTTCTTCTAGCTGTTCTGGTGAGGTATTGGGGTAGATAGACCAGTCATCTAATTGCTGCATTAAGTGCGAAACATCTAAATCATCAGCAGCCAGTGTATCCAGATCAAGAATAACGCCTTTCATTTATTTATCTCTTAACTTTTAACTGCTACCAAGACTCAACAACATCAATACTGAATCGAACTGTATTTTTCCAAATGAACATAACCCCTAAAGGCGTAATCTCTTCTAACACAAGATCTTTTTCAACTAAATTACCTTCGCTTACTCTACGACCATTAATAATAATTGTTCTGCGCTGCGGGTTATCTGAATACACATGAAATGAGAAAGTTAAACTCGGAATTTCAGAGCGTATTTTTGAGTCGAGATCATTAAACCTGATTGCTGAAACATTTATTAACGGCTTTTCTTTAAATTTACCGAAAGATCTACCTGCAGTATCATCAGAAGAAGTAATAATGGAGTTATTAGAAACGTCACTTAACGGATGGATAGTATTATTCTCAGTATTATCGAGTGAATCAATCTCTGCTTGCGGCGATATTTCAACACGACTAAACCAATACCATGACCCTAATCCTACTAGGCCGATTAACAACAGCAACAACAAACTGAGGATCAATTTCAAAAGTGAACTTTCATTTTGCAATCTGAGCGGTCTATGTATGGTCTGCAAAGATGGGCCACTACCTTTCTGCCTATCTTGATCAGACTTTTTTAATGCATCAAGAATATATGACATTACAACGCCTCAACTTTGTCATTATTAATGATTTCAGAATAGAACGCTGCCTGCGGGCTATCATTAATACTTACCGACAAATAATCATGTTTAAACAAATAACTGAAAGCCAAAATAAGCGCAGCGGCTAGAACCGCATACGCAATAGGTTTGGGTAGTGAACGCCTAACGTTTAAATGCATGAAAATCTCTTTCCCTGCATGACTAACAATAGCAGCATCCACCACAGATTTATTATTAGCAAAAACACCAAGCATGGATCTATCACAAATAACATTAATTAATCTAGGCACCCCACCGCTCAATTTATAAATCTTATTAATTGATGACTTGGTAAAAATATCATTATGGCATCGAGCCACAGACAATCTATGCTGAATATATTCAGCCACTTCATTTTTAGACAAGGGTTTAAGATGGTATCTAGCGGTGACACGCTGAGATAGCTGTCTCAATTCTGGCTGGGATAACATTTCACCTAGCTCGGGCTGCCCCAAAAGCACTAACTGCAGTAACTTTTTCTCGTCAGTCTCAAGGTTAGTTAATAGACGTAATTGTTCTAATATATCAATCGATAGGTTTTGTGCCTCGTCAATAATGAGTATAGTATTTCGGCCCTCAGAATGAGCCCCTAATAAAAAAGCATTCAGCCTATCTATCATTGCCTTACTGGTCATTCCCTCTCTATAAGGTATCGATAATTCGCTAAAAATGGACTGCAGCAACTGATTAACACTTTGTCGTGGGTTAATAATAAACGCAATATTGGCATTATCAGGTAATTGCTGAAGTACAGAACGGCATATTGTCGTTTTTCCTGTGCCTACCTCACCGGTTAAGACAACAAAACCACCTTGGTCACCCACACCATAAATTAAATGCGCCAATGCCTCTCTATGTTTATCACTAAGATAAAGATAGCTAGGATCTGGAGAGATAGAAAAAGGTAGCTCTGTAAGTCCAAAATAATCTTTATACATATCAGCTCATTAACCTTTCAACACAACTCTGGCAGCGACATAACCCGTAGCACCCTGCTCTTCAGAACTAATACTATAAATACTAACACCATGGTTGTTTTCTAAGTTCTCAAGCCATAGCACTAAGTTTTTAAACAACACCCTTTCAAAACTTACGTTTAACGTATTTTCATCTTGAGCTTCATAGCGGCTAAATTTCACATAATATTTTTTTGAAGTAGAACTGGCCACACCTAACAAAGAATCATTAGGATTACGTCTAGGCGCAGTAGATATATTTGCCGGAGTGTTTATGTGCATCCAATGTAAGTCATCGTGAGCTTGCTGGTAACGTTTTTTTGCCTGATAGCTATAATCCATCACCGGAATAATTAATCCATAGATACAAATCACTAAGGAAAAAAACATAGAGAAATATTTAACAGCGTTTTGATCTTTAAATGATAGCGACTGGTATCGTACCACGAGAGATTGAACAGCTGCGGTATCATACAGATCAGCTAGATTAATCACTGAGCCTCCACTGTCATATTACTAATCACACCATCATTCTGGACTCTGGCCGAACTAATCATTGCACTAACACCTGCAGCAGCTA
>JBNMPS010000080.1:0-12751 GCA_051277005.1 Pseudohongiellaceae bacterium | reverse complement strand
GAAATAGGCTTAATCAGCTACAGTAGTAACACCTACGGTGCCGCGATGAACTTTAGTTATCCTATTAAGGAAACGGAACGAGTCGCTTATAGCTTTACCTTTACTAATACAGAGCTTGAAACGGGTTTTGCGGCGGTGCAAGAGATTATTGCTAGCCCAAGAACAGATGATGATATTGATTCGTATTATGAGACTCTGGCGGCTGAGGCTAATGATGTGAGTCAAAATATCTATCTTGTGCCCGGAGATCCTTTAGACTTTGATGCAGGCCTGAATTCATCGTTATTGACCCCGTCCACTGAGCCTGGCTTTATTGATTTATACGGTAATGAGTTTAATGATTTCACCTTTAAGACCAGTTGGTCGCAGTCAACCTTAAACCGTGGCCGGATGGCAACACGAGGTGGCTCCCAAAGTTTGGCGCTTGAGGTAACCATACCCGGCAGTGACTTAGAGTTTTATAAGCTGAGTTATAATGCCCAGCTCTTTTTACCCATCACGGGTGATTGGATTGTGCGTTTAAGAACTAAATTGGGTTATGGTGATGGCTTCGGTGATGTTGAGGAGCTTCCCTTTTTCCAGAATTTTTACTCAGGTGGCTTTGGTTCGGTAAGAGGTTTTGAGAGTAATACCTTGGGACCAAGAAGTACCTCGGCTATCGATTATAATGCGATTGATAATTGTACACGATCGGTGGACGTTGGGGATGATATTACAACCACTACGTCCTGTGATGTTGGCAGTGTGGTTGATAAGCTTTCTTATGTTAGCGGTCTGGGTGGGGAAAAGTTAAGAACTATTCCTCTGGATTCCGATCCCGACCCATTCGGTGGTAATTTACTGGTCGAAAGCAGTGTCGAATTGCTTTTCCCTTTACCCTTCATTAAAGATTTAAGCTCGATTCGCTCAGCCTTTTATTTTGATGTGGGTAACGTGTTTAGTACCGATTGCCGTGCTTCACAGCTTAACTGTACCGATTTTGAGTTGAGTGAATTGCGCTACTCAGTGGGTGTGGGGATGACGTGGGTTACAGGTTTTGGCCCGCTAACCTTTAGTTACTCTAAGGCCTTTAATGAAAGCGAGTATGACGAGATTAAAAACTTCCAGTTTTCGTTGGGTAAAAGTTTTTAATTTGCGGTAGTTTTTCTTTGATATAAGATTGATGTGATTGATTTAATAATAGAATTTAAAATAATGTATAGTATTCAATAAAAAATTAGGAGAATAATCGTGAACAGAATTTCAAAATTAGTCGTGTTGATGTTGGTTGTGATGGCGCCCATAGCTGCTCTTGCTCAAGGTAAAATTGCGGTATTGGATAGACAGGCGGCAATATTGCAAACTGAAATGGCTAAAAAAGAATTTAAAGCGTTGCAGTCGAGAGTAGATTATGCCGAGAGCTTGATACAGCTCGAAACTTTGCAAAAAAACTTTATGGCTAATCAAGAGAAATTAAAGAAAGATAGCGCTGTAATGAGCGATGAGCAAAAGCAAGCAGAAGCTCAAAAACTACAAAATAGTGCAACGGATATCCAGCATGTGCGTAAAAAATTACAAACGGCTGAGCAAGAGTTGCAAAAAAGACTGATGCAGGCTCTCTATCCAAAATTACAAGGTATTATGCCTTCGGTTATTAAAGAGGAGAATATTGGTTTATTGTTAGATCGTAAAGTGGCTCTTCATGTGGATGGTGGTTATGACATTACTGCGAAAATTACCGCTAAACTAAATCTTCAGTAGTGCTAAATATACTTCAGTGATGACTGATACTGTTTATACACTTGCCGAATTAGCAAGGCTATTAGATTTAAAATGCGTGGGTGAACAAGACCTGCGCATTTTTGGTTTGGCGGCTTTGGCTAAAGCGGGTGAGGGTGAGCTGAGTTTCTTGGCCAATGCTAAATACCAAAAAGAATTAGCCGTGACGTCTGCTTCAGCGGTTATTGTAAAACCTGATATGTTGGGGTTTTGTAATGGCGCGGCTCTAGTTTCGGATGATCCCTATTTAAGTTTTGCCAAAGCCTCGCAACTCTTTAAAGTACAGCTTCATAAATCGTCTGAGGTTCACAGCTCAGCTGTAATAGCTGAGACTGCTCAATTGGGTGATAATATATCGATATCGGCCAATGTTGTTATTGGTGATAATGTCGTGATTGGTGATGATGCGGTTATCGGCGCGGGCTGTGTTATTGGTGATAATAGCCGTATTGGTGACAAGGGTTTGTTACATTCTAATGTTACGATTTATCATGATGTGATCATCGGTGCCTCAGTAGTTTTGCATGGTGGTACGGTGGTTGGCAGTGATGGTTTTGGCTTTGCGCCCAATAAAGGCTGCTGGGAAAAAATCGAGCAATTGGGCGGTGTAACTATTGGCGACCATGTCGAAATCGGCGCTAATACCGTTGTTGACCGAGGGGCGTTGAACGATACATCCATCGGTAACCATGTCATTATCGATAATTTGGTACAAATCGCTCACAATGTGGTGATTGGCGACGGAACCGCCATTGCGGGTTGCACGGCTGTTGCCGGCAGCGCCAAAATTGGTAAAAATTGTACTATAGCCGGTGGTGTGGGGGTTGTTGGCCATATTAGTCTCGTTGACGGCACTCATGTAACGGCTCATACCCTGGTGACAAAATCGATCACCAGGCCAGGATCCTATTCATCAGGAACCCCAATGCAAGAAACTAAGCAGTGGCATAAGTCGGCTGTTAGGTTTACTCAGTTGAATAAAATGGCTAAAAGTTTGAGTGGTTTACTGAAAAGATCTGACGGCAAAAAATGAAGTTATAAAAATCATCGACGTTAAAGGTGTAGTTGGCTGATCTATTTAATCGTTTGATTTAAATCGTTAAGTCATCCAGCCGTGCAGTGATTTAAACGATAAAGTAATAAGGGAAACAGCTTCCATGATTATGGATGTTAAAGAAATTAGAGAATATTTACCGCATCGCTACCCGTTTTTGTTAGTTGATCGTGTGACCGAACTTAAAGTAGGCGAGTCAATTACCGCGATTAAAAATGTTAGTGTTAATGAACCATTTTTTAATGGCCACTTCCCCGATAAGCCTGTGATGCCAGGGGTGCTGATTATTGAGGCAATGGCTCAAGCGGCGGGTATTCTAGGTTTTAAAACGCAAGGTAAAACACCCGCTGATGGGTCAATTTATTTATTTGTTGGTGTTGATGGCGTCCGTTTTAAGCGCCAAGTTGTACCTGGTGATCAGTTAGAGCTTAAAGTAGATTATGTCTCAGATCGAAGAGGTCTTTGGAAATTCCAGTGCAGTTCTTTTGTTGATGGCGAACTTGCTGCCTCGGCATCTATACTGTGTGCAGATAAAAAAGTTTAATTGTTATTAAGGTTTAGTCTTGATAGATAGTAGAGCTATTATTGATCCTAGCGCCAAGCTGGCCGACGATGTAAAAGTTGGCCCATGGTGTATTGTTGGACCTGATGTGGAAATTGGTGCCGGCACCGAACTTATCTCTCATGTTGTTGTGAAGGGGCCTACAAAGATTGGTTGCAATAATAAAATCTACCAGTTTTCTACAGTAGGTGATGACACACCCGATTTAAAATATCAAGATGAACCGACTCGACTAGTGATTGGTGATAATAACGTTATTCGTGAAGGTGTCACTATTCATCGTGGCACTGTTCAAGATAGAGCGGAGACGAGCATCGGCAATGATAATTTGATCATGGCTTATGTTCATATTGGACATGATTCTGTCGTGGGTAATCATTGTATTCTGGTGAATAACGCCGCATTGGCTGGCCATGTGTACGTCGGCGACTGGGCGATCATTAGTGGTTACACTTTGGTACACCAGTTTTGTCATATCGGTGAACATTCATTTAGTGGTATGGGCACCGCTATCGGTAAAGATGTCCCTGCTTACGTTACTGTTATGGGTAGCCCGGCAGCCGCAAAAGGCATTAACACTGAAGGGTTAAAGCGCCGAGGTTTTAGCCCGGAAGCGATCGCTACCATTCGCAAAGCTTACAAGGTGATATATCGCCGTGGTTTAACCACAGAAGACGCTTTGCAAGAGTTAGACAAAATGAAACAAGATTGTGAAGAGTTGGTTCCACTGATTGATTCTATTCGTTCGTCTCAACGCGGTATTGTTCGCTAATCGTTATTCTATGCGTTTGTCGGTAGTTTTTGCCTGTTGCTCTCGGGCATACTAATAATATCAACACTGTCTTTTTCTCTTACAGCTGTCTTAAGGTTTATTAATGGCGAAGCGTTTGTATATAGGCATAGTTGTAGGGGAGGTCTCGGGAGATATCCTTGGTGCGTCCTTGATGCAGGCGATTCAGTGCAAACATCCAGATGCTCAATTTGAGGGTATTGGTGGGCCATTAATGTTGGCGCAGGGCTTCAATAGCTTGTTTGCGATGGAGGGTTTGTCTGTCATGGGTTTGGTCGAACCCTTAAAACGTTTACCTGAATTACTTCGTATTCGAAAAACGCTCAAACATCATTTTACTAATAATAAACCTGATTTGTTTTTAGGTATTGATTCGCCAGATTTTAACCTCGATTTAGAATTAGCGCTTCGCCAGGAGGCCGTATTAACCGCTCATTACGTAAGTCCTTCTGTATGGGCTTGGCGCAGTGGTCGTGTGGTTAAAATTGCCAAGGCTGTTGATCGGATGTTGACGCTGTTTCCTTTTGAGGCGCAGTTCTACCATGAGCACAATGTCCCCGTTTCTTTTATTGGGCACCCCTTAGCGGATGAGTTTCCTTTAGAAAATAATCAGCTGAAAGCTAGGGCAGAGTTATCAATAACTAACGATAATCCTTTAGTTGCGTTGTTACCGGGTAGCCGTGGTGGTGAAGTAAGAATGTTGGGTGAGGTGTTTATTGAAACCGCCCGTTGGTGTTTACATCAGCGACCAGATCTTAGGTTTATTATGCCGGCGGCGAATGAGGCTCGGTATCAACAATTACAAGTCATGTTGAATGAAAAGGGTAAAGGCCTACCTATTCAATTGATTCAAGGGCATTCGCAGCAAGCGATGGCGGCATCAGATATGGTGTTAATGGCCTCGGGAACAACAACCTTAGAGGCGATGTTGCTGAAAAGGCCGATGGTGGTGGCCTATAAAATGGCGAGGTTTTCCTATGCGATTATTTCTCGATTAATCAAATCGAAATATATTTCTTTGCCTAATTTATTGGCTAACGAGAGCTTAGTGCCTGAGGTGCTGCAAAACGATGTACGGCCTGAGATGTTAGGGCCATTGGTATTAGAGGCCTTACAAAACCGACAAAAAAGGGAGATGTTGCAGCAACGGTTTTCCGAAATTCATCAAGAATTAAAAGCTGGCGCCAGTGAGCGTGCTGCAGAGGTGTTATTGAAAATGATTGTTAATCGTCAGGTTGAGCAGCAAAAGGCTGAGGTATAAATGGAGCCCTTTATTAGCGTGTATCAAGGGGTTTTAGTGGCTGGCACCGATGAGGTGGGTCGCGGCCCTTTAGCGGGTGATGTGGTAGCTGCTGCAGTTATTTTAGACCCAGATAAACCCATTGAAGGTTTAAATGATTCTAAAAAACTCACTAAAAAAAAACGTGAAGCTCTATTTCCCATCATTCAAGAGCGGGCCTTGAGCTGGTGTGTTGCCCGAGCTAGTGTGGATGAGATCGAAGAGATTAATATTTTACACGCTAGTATGTTGGCCATGGCAAGAGCAGTACAGGGTTTATCCGTGCAGCCTGAACATGTGCTGGTTGATGGAAACCGAATTCCTAAGTGGAACTTTTCTGCTGAGGCAGTGGTGAAGGGTGATGCTCGCGTGCAGTCTATCGCCGCCGCTTCTATTTTAGCGAAAGTGACCAGAGATAGAGAAATGGTTGAAATGGATGCGCTCTATCCAGGTTATGGTTTGGCGGGTCACAAGGGTTATCCTACTAAAATGCATATGCAGGCCTTGGAGGATTTAGGGGTGTCGCCAATCCATAGAAAAACATTTGGTCCCGTGAAAAAACAATTAGAGAAGCTGAAACTATTATGAAAAACTTAGTATGAGCAATTTGATATGAACGCGCCTTTTGTTCATTTGCGTTTGCATAGCGAGTTTTCGCTCATTGATGGTTTGGTGCGCATTAAGTCGTTGGTTAGTCGCGTGGCTGAGCTGGGTATGCCGGCGGTAGCTTTAACCGACCACACTAACTTCTATGGACAGATAAAGTTTTATAAGGCAGCGGTAGGGGCGGGCGTTAAACCTATTTATGGCAGTGATTTTTATCTCATGGATGATGAGGATGAAACTCAAATTTCTAAGTTGTGTTTGTTAGCGCAAAATGACAAAGGCTATCGCCATCTCACAGAATTGATTTCACAAGCCTATCAGCATGGGCAACGTTTAGGTGTTGCCTACTTAAAGCGCTCTTGGTTAGAGCAAAAATCCGAAGGTTTAATTGTACTTTCTGCCGGTAAAGAGGGGGAGGTTGGTCGTGCTTTATTGGCGGGTAAAAAAGAATTGGCGCGACAGCATTTGCAAAAATGGATGGGGTTGTTTCCTGGTCGATTTTATTTAGAATTGCAGCGAACTGGCAGAGAAAACGACGAAACCTATTTGCATTTGGCGGTAGAATTGGCGGCTCAACACGGTTGCCCTGTGGTTGCTACTAATGATGTGTGTTTTATTAAAGGCTCTGAGTTTGAAGCGCATGAAGCACGAGTTTGTATTCATGATGGGCGCACATTAGATGACCCACGCCGTATTAAAAAATACAGTGAGCAACAGTATTTACGTTCGACAGAAGAGATGGTCGAGCTATTCTCAGATATTCCCGAAGCCTTAGAAAATAGCCTGGAGATTGCCAAACGCTGTAATGTTGAAATCAGCTTGGGCACTTACTATCTACCTGAATATCCTATTCCGGATGATCTAGAGGCCGATCCCTATTTTCAAAAAATCTCTTATGAGGTTTTTAAGCAGCAAACCATTAAGTCACTGGAGAGCAAGTGGCAGGGCAAAGAAAATACAGCTGAATATGAAAAAGAACTACGCACAGGTGTTTTCTTTCGGAAAATTTCCCGTGAGGGATTGGATCAGCGGTTAGCATTTTTAAACGAAAACCGTAAGCCCACTTTGCCGCCTTTAGTTGAACAAGAATATATTGACCGCTTAGATTTTGAACTTGATATTATTCTTGGGATGGGGTTTCCGGGTTACTTTCTTATCGTAATGGACTTTATTCAGTGGTCAAAAGATCACGATATCCCTGTTGGCCCCGGCCGTGGTTCCGGTGCGGGATCATTGGTTGCCTATGTGCAAAAAATAACCGATTTAGATCCATTAGAATACGATTTGCTGTTCGAACGTTTTTTGAATCCTGAACGAGTCTCTATGCCCGACTTTGACGTCGATTTTTGCATGGATAATCGCGATAAGGTCATTAGCTACGTTGCTGATAATTACGGCCGTGATGCGGTAAGCCAGATTGTTACCTTTGGTACGATGGCGGCAAAAGCGGTAGTGCGAGATGTTGCCCGTGTGCAGGGCAAACCCTATGGCTTAGCCGATAAGCTCTCAAAAATGATTCCCTTTGAAATTGGGATGACGTTGTCAAAGGCGATAGAGCAAGAGCCATCACTTAAAGATTTTATTCGAGAGGATGAGCAGGCCGGAGAAATCTGGTCGATGGCAACTCAATTAGAAGGTGTCACCCGTAACGTAGGTAAACATGCGGGTGGTGTTGTTATTGCCCCGTCTAAGCTAACCGATTTTGCGCCGCTTTACTGTGATGAAACCGGTAGTGGTCTTGTTACCCAATTCGACAAAAATGATGTGGAAGAGGCGGGCTTAGTTAAGTTTGATTTCTTGGGTTTACGTACATTAACCATTATCGATTGGGCAGTAAAAATGATAAACCGCCCTGAGCCTAATGGCAGTGTGGCTGGTTTAGAAATTGACCGGATTAATTTAGAAGATGCCGAAACCTTCAAGTTATTGAAACGCGGCGAAACCACAGCAGTATTCCAGTTGGAGTCTCGTGGTATGAAGGAGCTGATTAAAAAGCTTAAGCCCGATAACTTGGAAGATATGATCGCGCTCGTTGCACTGTTTCGTCCCGGCCCGTTGGATTCAGGCATGGTTGAGGATTTTGTGAACCGTAAACACGGTTTAGCCGAGGTGGCCTACCCCGATGTGCAATATCAACACGAATGGTTGAAGCCGATTCTTGAACCAACCTACGGTGTCATCGTATACCAAGAACAGGTTATGCAGATTGCTCAGGTGCTGGCGGGTTATAGCTTGGGCGGTGCTGACATGTTGCGTCGTGCCATGGGTAAGAAAAAACCCGAAGAAATGGCTAAGCAGCGAGGTACGTTTAAAGAGGGGGCACTTTCCCAGGGGGTTAATGCCGATCTGGCTATGAAGATTTTTGACTTGGTGGAAAAGTTTGCTGGCTATGGTTTTAATAAGTCTCACTCGGCGGCCTATGCATTAGTTTCTTATCAAACCGCTTGGTTAAAAACTCACTACCCCGCAGAGTTTATGGCGGCCACCATGAGCTCGGAATTACAGAATACTGATAAAATAGTAATATTTATCGAAGAGTGCCGCGAGATGAAGCTGCCTCTTAAGCTCCCCGATGTGAATGAAGGGGAGTATATGTTTACGGTCAATAATCAGGGGGAGATTATTTATGGCTTAGGGGCGATAAAGGGCTTAGGTGAAGGGCCGATTGAAAGTATTATCGAAGCTCGTAAAAAGGGTGGTCCTTTTATAAATCTATTCGACTTCTGTGAGCGAGCCGATCTCCGTAAAGTTAATAAGCGAGCGCTGGATGCGCTGATTCGTTCTGGCTCTTTTGATGGATTGGGCGAAGAGCGGGCGGTGTTAATTGCCGGTACACAGGAGGCGGTGAAAGCGGCAGAACAAAGTGCCAATAATAAAAACGCCGGCATGATGGATTTATTCGGGGATGTGGTACCCAGTGGAGAGGGGGATAATGTTTACGCTGAGTTTAAACATATTAAACCGCTAACACCAAAAGAGCGATTAAGGGGAGAAAAGGACACCCTTGGCCTTTATGTGACAGGCCACCCGATAGACGAATATGAAAAAGAACTTAAGCAGTTTATTCGTAATCGCATTGTCGATTTAAAGCCTGATCGCAGTTCTCAAATGATTGCAGGGCTTGTGGTCGATATGCGTACCATGAGAACCAAGCGCGGCGACACTATGGCCTTTGTGCAGTTAGATGATAGAACTGCCAGAATAGAGGTGGGTTTATTCTCTGATGCCTACGAGCAGGCCAGAGATATGCTCAGTAAGGACACTATATTGCTCATAGAGGGGGTGGTTGAATACGACGACTTCCGCAAGCAAATCAAAGTGCGTGGTAGTGCGGTTAAGAGTTTGTTGCAAATGCGCGAGCAGCAAGCCCGGTCTCTAACACTGAAGTTAGATGCTGAAGACTTTAGTTCAACTGATCGGTGGGGCTTTGGGCAGGAGTTTGCCGATATACTTTCTCCCTTTCTGGGAGGGCCTTGTCCGGTTTGTATTGACTACCTGCAGGGGAGTGCCCGTGGAAAGCTTTCTTTAGGGGCGAATTGGTCGGTAATCCCCAGTGATGACTTAATACAAAATCTAAAAAATCGCTTTGGCAGCGAAAAAGTTTTCCTTCAATATAGCTAGACTATATTTTTCAGAATCGATATGTTTGTCCGACGTTGGTGGTTTTTAGGGTGATTTTGAGGTTTTTTGGCGCATATGGTTACTCCGATTTTTTTTGGAGCTATTGTGAACGTCGCTAAACCCCTTTAAAACCACTGGGTTAGCGGTCGACTCCATGTAAAATATCGCGTAAAGTCAGGTGCTTTACTTTATTTGCAAACTGAGTTTTTTGTTCCCTATGAATCCAAATTACCTCGATTTTGAACAGCCTATTGCTGAGCTGGAAGTTAAAATTGAAGAGCTGCAACTTGTTGGCTCTGACAACGATATCAATATTGTTGAAGAAATTAATAAGCTTCGCGAAAAGAACACCAAGCTTACTGAAAAGATTTTCGAGAACTTAACGCCTTGGCAAACGGTTAAAGTTGCCCGTCACCCGTTACGTCCTTACACTTTAGATTATATTGGTCGAGTGTTTACTGATTTTCAGGAGCTGCACGGTGATAGGCACTTTGCCGATGATAGCGCTATTATTGGTGGTATGGCTCGTTTAGACGGCAAACCAGTGATGGTGATTGGCCAAGAAAAGGGCCGTGGCGTGCAGGAGAAAGTTAAACGTAACTTTGGCATGCCGAAGCCTGAAGGTTATCGTAAAGCGCAGCGTTTAATGGAAATGGCAGAGCGTTTTAAATTGCCGATTATCACCTTAATTGATACCCCGGGAGCCTATCCTGGTATCGATTCTGAAGAGCGCGGTATTAGTGAGGCGATTGCTAAAAACCTAGCGGTAATGTCACGTTTGAGTACGCCTATCATCTGTATCGTCATTGGTGAGGGCAGCTCGGGTGGTGCATTAGGTATCGGTGTAGGTGATCACCTCGCAATGCTGCAATACTCTACCTACTTTGTTATATCACCAGAAGGTTGTGCCAATATTATTTGGAAAACTTCAGAGAAGGCTCCGGATGCGGCAGAAGCGATGGGCTTAACCTCAACGATATTGGAAGACTTAGGTATTGTTGATGCTACGATCCCCGAGCCCTTAGGTGGCGCGCATCGTGATTTAGATCTTATGGCTGAGCGTATCAAGACTCACTTGGTTGATAGACTCTCAGTTTTGGAGAATCTTCCTGCGGAAGACTTGCTAGAAAAGCGCTATGAGCGCTTAATGTCCTACGGTAACGAGTGATTAAATAAAATTACACCCTAGGGAGGCAGGGTCACGGTCAGTAAATCGCTTATGCCGTGGCGCAACATTTGTGACATCAGATTCACTGCAGGCCTCCCAGCTTTTTAATCCCTTATTTAAACGCTATCCCAACGCTAAGCGCTGGGTAGTGGCCTATAGTGGTGGGGTCGATTCCCATGTGCTTTTGCATCTTTGTCAGAAATTCCTCTCTTCTCAGTCACTCCCTTTAGGTTACTCAAATCTGCCTGTGCTATTGGCAATTCACGTTAATCATCAGTTGCAGGATAAGGCTGACGTTTGGGTAAAACATTGCGCTCAGCAGGCAAGGCAGTTAGACGTTGATTTGATCGTGCAGCCGGTGGTTATCGATAAGCAGCCCCAGCAAAGCTTGGAAGAGCAGGCGAGGTTGGCTCGTTATGGGGTGTTTGAAGCGTTTTTGGAGCCTGGGGATGTGTTGTTACAAGGGCATCATTCTAATGATCAGGCTGAGACATTTTTATTGAGAGTGCTTCGGGGTAGTGGCAGTTTAGGGCTGGGCGCTATGCCTAGGGGTCGTGCGCTGGCGGGAGCGGATTTGTATCGTCCCATGCTGGATGTGCCTAGATCGGCTATTGAGGGTTATGCAAAGCAATATGGGTTGCAGTGGGTGGAAGACCCCTCCAATCAGCAGCAGCAATACGACAGAAATTTTTTACGTTCAGAAATTATGCCTGACCTACAACGGCGGTGGCCGCAGTATTTACAAAATTTCACCCGCTCTGCTCGTTTGAGTGCCGAGTCGGCGCAACTAAACCAGGAGCTAGCGCAGATAGATTGGCAGCAATTGAAGCTAGAGGGGAGTGAAGCGGGGTTAAGTATCGAAGGGCTTAAAGCGCTTAGCGTGCCGCGATGCAAAAATTTGCTACGTTTTTGGTTGGCTCAGTTACAGCTGCCGCTACCGACAGAGGTTCAATTGATTGAGGTGATAGCGTCGGTGATTAACGCCCAGCAAGATGCTCAGCCGCAGCTGGTATGGCCTGGCTGCGAGGTTTATCGCTTTAGAGGTGAGTTAATTACGCAAGTGGCTATGGCGAAGTTTGAGAGTAGGGAGTATCGCTGGCCTGTGGGGCGAGCTTTAGAGGGCGATAACATGAGCGCCTTGCCCTTACAGGGTGCTGGGGAGTTATCGGTTACCCCATCAACGGGTTCGGGCTTAAAATTGGATCTGAGTAAAGAGCTACTGGTGCGGTTTCGCCAGGGTGGAGAGATCATTAGACCTTGTGGCCGTGGCGGCTCACGCAAGGTTAAAAAATTACTTCAAGAGCACGCGATTCCTTACTGGTTAAGGGATAGGGTGCCTTTGCTGTATTACCAGGATCAGCTTGTTGCGGTAGCAGATATTGTGGTGGCGGAAGGTTGGCAGGCAGGGTCTCATGAGCAAGGGATGGGAATTCACTGGAAACGTCCTTAAATCCGTTTTAAGCGATTGAGCCAGTTTGCCAATGCTGGTAAACTGGCGCCCCATCTTTAGGGGGTAATTAGCACTGCAATTGGGTACTACCATTGCTAGGTTATCTCCGCACATTATCTGTACGCGTTTAACGTCACAATTGATATAAGGTTCTTCATGGCGACTCGATTTGTCTTCGTCACCGGTGGTGTTGTTTCATCACTTGGTAAAGGTATAGCTTCGGCTTCATTAGCGGCGATTCTTGAAACTCGCGGCATTAAAGTAACCATCTTAAAACTGGATCCCTACATAAACGTAGACCCGGGCACTATGAGCCCGATCCAGCACGGTGAAGTGTTTGTGACCGAAGATGGCGCTGAAACTGATTTGGATCTGGGCCACTACGAGCGCTTTATTCGGACCAAAATGAACCGTCGTAATAATTTCACCACGGGCCGCGTCTATGAAACTGTATTACGCAAAG
>JBNMPS010000079.1:0-12778 GCA_051277005.1 Pseudohongiellaceae bacterium | reverse complement strand
ACTATTCGCTAAATCTGAATCACCGTCTTTTAATGAGTCCATAATTTTTTCGCTGAGTGCAATGGCCTTGTGCAAAGCTATGAGGTGTTCACTTTTTTTCATGGTAGGTGTTGAGCTGCCTGGTTTAGTATCAATGTCTATCAACTAAATATACTTATTTAGGTCTGGTGAAACCAGGTAAATTTGCTAATTGTTGAGTCAAAAAACTACCCGTAGAGTTTAGTGACGCTAATAACCCGTCCATGGCAATAAATTGAGCCGTTAAACGGGCTTCCATTTTCCCAATCCGGTACTCCAGTCTCTCCCTGGCATCGCCAACTAAATCCAGGCGGGTATTGAGCGAATCTTTTTTACTGTCGAGTAGTCCCGCAAACTTGGTATATTGCTCAACAGACGTATCAAGTCGAGTCGCTATACCGTCTGTAGCGGTAAAAACGATGGATACAGAGTCGAAGTCTGCATCAAGTGCTTCTTTCAGCTCGGCACTGTCTAGGGACAGCTCCCCATTATCGTTGGTGGTAATTCCTAAAGCAGATAGTGAGTTATAGCTGCTGGTGGCAGAGGGGACGGTATCCGCAATGGTCGTCGTTATTTGTGAGCGTAGGCTGCGGATGGTGGCATCGCTGAATAGTGGCCCGGCTTCGCCATCGTTGTAGGCGGTTTGAATGTTAAACGTAGCAATCATCTTGTTATAAGAGTCAACAAACGCTTCAACGTTTTCGACAATGCCATCTTGGTCGGCAGCTACGATGGCGGTAGTTGTCCCAAGCTTGACCAGATCTAATGTTACACCGTCAATGGCGCCCGTTACCTTGTTGGATTGGCTGGTAAAAACATTAGCGACACCATCGATCTCAATGATGGCATTTTTGGCCGTGGTGACGTTGGCTAAGCTGCCTGTAGCATTATCCAGGGCATTCAGGCTGGGGTCAGCGGTTAAAGTCAGGGCGTAGTCTTCGCCGGTTTCATTGGCGGTGATCACTAATTTGCTGTCAAAGCCCCCTATGCCATCATCAATATTGATCACTGTGGCGGTTACACCAAAGTTGTCTGAGGCATCGTTGATAGATTTGGCAATGGCGTCCAGTGTATTGTCACCGCTACCAGCAAAACTGAGCATAAAACTGTCGCCATTGGCATTTGCGACGGTAAGGTTGCCGGTACCTACGGCAGTAGTATCTGAGTCTGCGAACGCAGTGGTGCTGACTTTGTTTGCCACTGCAAGCTGGGTGACATTAATGCCAAAGGTACCGGGCTGGGCGGTGGCGCCGGCAGTAAGGGTAGCGACGGTTTCATCGGATGAGCTGCCGCTATAAACAAGAAACGATGCGGGGTCATTGAGTTTTTCGAGGCTATCTTGGAATGTTGATATAGCGCTTTTAAGGGTGCCGATAGATGAGATTTGACCGCTTAGCTTGGATTCGCGATCATCGAGTAATTGCTCTGGGCGAGCGCGACTGGAATTAACCAGCTGATCTACAAGGCCGAGTATGTCTATGCCTGAACCTATGCCTGAGGCTGCAATTGCCACGTTAACTCCTTAATCAATGCCTTGGCTATGAGAATCTATGCGCCTATTAATGATATCGGCGCATCGGGCTAAAAGCTTAGCCTTAGGCCTGATTATACCTTAATATCATCAAATAACAGGCTGTTTACTTCTTGCAGGCGTTGGTAAATTCTAAGCATTTCTTCAGAAGGGATTTGGCGAATCGTCTCGTCGGTAGATTGGTCAACAACCTTAATAATGACATCACCACGCGTCTCGTCAATACTAAAGTTCAAGCCTGTTTGAATTTTCTCAATAGCCAGGTTGAGCTTATCAAGCACCTCATTGACTACCTTTGGATCACTTAAGTCGACCTCTATGGCTTTTTTGAGGTTGTTCTCGGCGTCATTCGCTTGCTGTGACGCAACAACTTTTTTGGGGACGATAGGATCCCTCGGCGCAGTTTCCTGCGCCGAAGGTGATTCCGATGTTGTTTGCGCTTGAGCTTGAGCGGTACCGGAGAACCTGTCTGACAAGTCTGTTATACCGGTGGTCATTTCGTTTCTCTCTTTTTAATGTGTCACCAGATTAGTGCCCTAGTGAATATAATATTACCTTTTACTGTAGTAAGGATAGTACGCCTTGCGGTATCGCATTGGCCTGTGACAACACTGAAGTACCTGCTTGTTGTAGAATTTGCGCGCGGGTTAAGTTTGCGGTCTCAACGGCAAAGTCGGCATCACGAATACGCGAGCGAGCCGCTGAGGCGTTTTCGATAATGCTGTTGGCGTTGGCAATGGTAGATTCCAGGCGGTTTTGAATGGCACCTAAATTACCGCGAGCGGCATCCACAATGGTAATAGCATCAGTCAAACCGCTCATAGCCTCTGAGGCTGCGCCCTGTGATAGCAGGTCGCCGCCAACGGTAGAAACTTCGGCGATTGAAATAGCAATCGTTTCGCCGCCTTTGTCGCCTACTTGCAGGGTTGTATCTAAGCCGCCACTTAGAAGATTGGTATTACCAAATCGAGTATTTGAGGCGATACGGGTAACTTCTGACGCTAACGCCTGGTACTCATCGTCCAGTGCAACGCGCTCATTGGTGCTATTGGTGCCGTTAGCCGACTGCACGGCAAGCTCTCTCATGCGTTGAAAGATGTTGGTAACTTCATCCATCGCGCCTTCAGCAATTTGTGCAAGCGAGATACCGTCGCTGGCATTACGTGCCGCAACCGTCATACCGCGAATTTGCGAGGTAAGCTGGTTAGAAATTTGTAAGCCTGCGGCATCATCTTTGGCGCTATTAATACGCAAGCCCGATGATAGGCGCTGTAAAGACGTGGCTAGATCATTGCCGCTTCTAGTTAGGTTACGCTGCGCATTCAGTGATGCAATATTGGTTGCTACGACTTGTGCCATGATTTGCTCCTAGTGGCCATCTCTCATTGGCCGGTTAGATCTTTTTAACTTTTTTTCGTTTAATTCCTTTACATTACTGCAGTAGTGACAATACACCTTGCGGTATCGCATTGGCCTGTGACAACACTGAAGTACCTGCCTGTTGTAGAATTTGCGCGCGGGTTAAGTTAGCAGTTTCAACGGCAAAGTCGGCATCACGAATACGCGAGCGAGCCGCTGAGGCATTTTCGATAATGCTGTTGGCGTTGGCAATGGTAGATTCCAAACGATTTTGAATCGCACCGAGCTTACCGCGCTTGCTGTCAACGGCGATAATGGCCTCAGATAAAGCACCAAGTGCGGTTGAAGCCGTAGCCGATGTGAGTAAGTCGCCACCAACTGTTGATACTGTAGAGATGGAAAGAGCGATAGTTTCACCACCTTTATCACCTACTTGCAGGGTTGTGTCTAAGCCGCCGCTGATAAGATTAGTATTACCGAAGCGGGTATTTTCAGCGATCCGGGTTACCTCTGATGCTAGGGCTTGGTATTCCGCGTCAAGGGCAACTCGTTCATTAGTGCTGTTAGTACCGTTAGCAGACTGTACCGCTAGCTCACGCATGCGCTGAAAGATGTTGGTAACTTCGTCCATCGCGCCTTCAGCAATCTGCGCGAGCGAGATGCCATCACTGGCATTACGAGCGGCTACGGTCATGCCACGAATTTGTGAGGTGAGTTGGTTGGAGATCTGGAGGCCGGCCGCATCATCTTTGGCGCTATTAATGCGAAGACCTGATGATAGGCGTTGTAAAGAAGTGGCTAAATCGTTGCCACTTCTGGTTAGGTTACGCTGTGCATTCAATGATGCAATATTCGTTGATACGACTTGTGCCATGTTTATCTACTCCTGGTGTTACTTGTCAGCTTTGCCCTGGGCTCCAGGGTTTCCGCTACTCTCTAAGCCTTACCCCGGCTCTGGGGCGATAGCTTTTCTCTCTCTCGTACACTTATATCGGCAGTCTTAAGCATTGCTTTAGGACTTTTTGTGCTTTTTTAATACACCCCCTCTGTTACTGGTCTAACGGACTGTTTTGTAAGGGGCATATCTTTACTTAGTGGTGCTTAAAGGCTCTCACCCCTCTATGGCGTTACTAAATAAGGCTATTATTTTCGTGGCTGTTAGAGCGGAGTCACGCTCTGGCTGCCATGGCTCTATTGATTACTGGAGTAGTGATAGTACTCCCTGCGGTATCGCGTTGGCCTGGCTCAATACCGATGTGCCTGCCTGCTGAAGAATTTGGGCGCGGGTTAGGTTAGCTGTTTCAACGGCAAAGTCGGCATCACGAATACGTGAGCGGGCCGCTGAGGCGTTTTCGATAATGCTATTGGCATTGGCGATAGTCGATTCTAGACGGTTTTGAATGGCGCCTAAGCCGCCGCGCTTGGCATCTACCGATGTAATGCCATCAGTTAGTGCGGACATGGCGGTTGATGCCGCGGCGGAAGTTAAAATGTTACCGCCTATGGATTGAACCGAGTTAATGGAAATAGCAATGGTTTCGCCACCTTTGTCCCCCACTTGTAATGTGGTATCTAAGCTACCGGTTAATAGATTGGTGTTGCCAAAGCGGGTATTGTTGGCAATTCGGCCAATTTCAGAATTTAAGGCTTGGAATTCAGCGTCCAGGGCGGTTCGCTCTGTGGTGCTATTGGTGCCGTTGGCGGCCTGAACGGCTAGCTCTCTCATGCGTTGCATGATATTGGTGACTTCATCCATCGCGCCTTCAGCAATTTGGGCTAATGAAATACCGTCATTTGCATTACGTGCCGCTACCGTCATGCCGCGAATTTGTGACGTTAGCTGGTTGGATATTTGTAGCCCCGCAGCATCATCTTTGGCGCTGTTAATGCGTAGCCCAGAAGAAAGTCTCTGTAACGATGTGGCTAAATCATTGCCACTGCGGGTTAAATTGCGCTGGGCATTGATGGATGCGATGTTGGTTGCGACAACTTGTGACATTCTCTTTCTCCTTAGAGGCCGTTTAACTGAATGATTGGTCAATTTTCAAATAAAGTATCTGTATTGATTTGTAATTTCAGGGTTCATTGCTGTATTCGAGAGTACCCATTAGCGTGATTTTACTTACGTTCAAAGTTCATTATGTTTGTAATAATGACAGTACGCCCTGCGGTATCGCGTTAGCCTGCGATAACACTGATGTGCCCGCTTGTTGTAGGATCTGGGCGCGTGTTAAATTCGTGGTCTCTACTGCAAAGTCGGCATCACGAATACGTGAGCGAGCGGCAGAGGCGTTTTCCATATTGCTATTGGCGTTAGCGATGGTCGATTCTAGGCGGTTTTGAATGGCGCCTAGATTGCCGCGCGCGCTATCCACGTCGGTAATTTTTTGGGATAAAGAAACCATCGCTAAAGTCGCGTTGGCCGCAGTGCTTATATTACCCGCGACGGTTGATACATCGGCAATAGAGATATTGATGGTTTCGCCACCCTTATCAACCACTTGCAGGGTTGTATCTAGGCCACCACTTAATAAATTGGTGTTGCCAAATCGTGTATTGGAAGCGATTCGCGATACTTCGGCTTTAAGTGCTTGGAATTCTGAATCTAGTGATGCGCGTTCGCTGGTGCTGTAAGTGCCATTGGCTGATTGAGCGGCAAGCTCACGCATGCGCTGGAAAATATTGGTAACCTCATCCATAGCACCTTCAGCAATCTGGGCGAGTGAAATACCATCACTAGCGTTACGTGCTGCCACGGTCATACCGCGAATTTGCGAGGTAAGCTGGTTGGAGATTTGTAAGCCGGCCGCATCGTCTTTGGCGCTATTAATCCGCAAACCTGATGACAGTCTTTGCAGCGACGTCGCTAAACTATTACCGCTACGGGTCAGATTGCGTTGAGCGTTGATGGATGCGATGTTTGTGACCACTACCTGTCCCATTGTGTTCCCCTACTATTTATCTATTTTGGCTACGCTCAAAGCTCATTATTGCTGTAATAATGACAGCACGCCCTGGGGTATCGCATTGGCCTGAGATAATACTGAAGTGCCTGCTTGTTGTAGAATTTGTGCTCGGGTTAAGTTGGCAGTTTCTACCGCAAAGTCTGCATCACGAATACGTGAGCGGGCGGCTGACGCGTTTTCAATAATACTGTTGGCGTTGGCTATGGTGGATTCTAGGCGGTTTTGGATGGCACCCAATTTGCCTCGCTTGCTGTCAGTGTTGGTAATAGCGGTTTCAAGTAGAGCCATTGCCGAGGTTGCTGATGCCGCCGTCGTAATGGCAACACTTATAGTCGATACGATGGAAATTGAGATGGCAATGGTTTCGCCGCCTTTATCACCCACCTGTAGGGTGGTATCTAAGGTGCCATCTAATAAGTTGGTATTACCGAAGCGTGTGTTACCGGCGATACGAGTCACCTCTGAGGCTAGCGCCTGGAATTCGGAATCAAGGGCGGCTCGCTCATTGGTGCTGTTAGTACCATTGGCAGATTGAACAGCTAGCTCACGCATACGCTGAAAGATGTTGGTGATTTCATCCATCGCGCCTTCAGCAATCTGAGCGAGTGAAATACCATCGCTGGAGTTGCGTGCCGCTACCGTCATGCCTCGTATTTGTGAGGTAAGTTGGTTTGAGATTTGTAAGCCGGCGGCATCATCTTTGGCGCTATTAATACGTAAACCTGATGACAGCCTTTGCAGTGAGGTGGCTAAGTCGTTACCGCTTTTAGTTAGGTTACGCTGAGCGTTGATTGAAGCAATGTTGGTGGCTACTACCTGTCCCATTTTGGACTCCTGCAATAAAGTTTTTTGCTTAAAAGTTTTTGAGTGCGATGACTCGTTGAAAGGGTTAACGGCACTACTTAAAATTGCTTTAGAACTTTTTTAATTATTTTTTCTTGTTTCTTATAAAGGGGGTATTTTTTTATATAACTAATTGAAAGATAACAGTTAATATTAATTTTGATGAGAGCGTATTGACTACTTTTTGGGTAAAAATCAATTATTTTTAAAATTAATTTAATTTTTACTAAAAGTAGCTAATGCTTTTGTTACTTGTGCCGTTAACTAAGCAGAGACACTGACAATTGAACTTTTCGCTCATATTTATAAGATGTTAATTGGAGCAGCCCTATGGCGTTAAACAAGGCATTAAATCAATACAAACAGGTGAATGCACATGAGGCCATGTCTGGTGCCTCACCCCACCGTTTAATTCAACTATTAATGGATGGGGCCTTACAGCGTATGGCCGAAGGTAAAGGCGCTCTTCAGCGTAATGATATGAACCATAAGGGTCTTGCTTTAGGTAAAGCGATTTCAATTTTGGGCGGTTTAAGTGATAGCCTAAATCTGGATGTAGACAGTGATATTCCCGCGAATCTTGCAAGCTTATATGAGTATATGGTCCACTGTTTGATGTTAGGTAACAGCAGCAATGATGTGGCAAAAATTGAAGAGTCTATCCGGCTTTTGCGCACCATTAAGCTGGCGTGGGATGAAATCATACCCGCATTAGAGGTCTCCCCAGCCGTTTAAAGCCTTAGGTTCATCGTATAGGTGAGCTAATAAGATTCTAAAAAAGCCGCTTGTTTCCGCAAGTGGCTTTTTTTATGGGTAGCTATTTTGTGGTTAATTATGATTAATGGGGATGTTTAACATCAATTGCCTAACAATAAGTGAATAATCCGCCTTAGCAATAATGTAATGAAAATTTGAGCACTAACTAAAAAGGAACTCATATGGAAATCTCGACAATCGTATTTTGGGTCATCGTCATTGGCTTGGTATTTTATATTGTAGGTATATATAACCAGTTGGTTACCTTAAAAAATCGCTTTGAAAATGCCTTTTCACAAATCGAAGTGCAGTTAAAGCGGCGCTATGACTTAATTCCTAATTTGGTAGAAATAGCCAAAGGCTATATGAGCCATGAGCGTGAAACCCTAGAAGCGGTGATTAGTGCTCGAAACGAAGCTATGGCTATGTTGAAAGGGGCGGCAGCTGACCCCAGTGCTAGCGCCATTCAAGGCCTGGCCGGTGCCGAAAACGCATTGTCGGGCGCTATGGGTAAATTTAGCATGGTGATGGAAGACTACCCAGACTTAAAGGCCAACGAAAACATGATGCAGCTGTCAGAGGAGTTAACCACCACTGAAAACAGAGTGGCCTTTGCCCGACAGGCCTTCAATGACTCTGTTACTGAGTACAACACCTATAAACAAACCTTCCCCCCTGTGTTTTTTGCCAAAAAGTTTGGGCACATCAAAGATGCTAGCTTGCTAGAGTTTGAAGATAGCGTGCAGATTCAAGCTGCGCCTAAAGTCTCTTTTTAAATAATTAATATCACCTCTGTGCCATTATTTTTAGACTAATGGATGGCAAGCCTCACCGGTTAGGGCCAAACAGCCCCGTGATGAGTAAGCCACATGAAAAACAAAAAGAGACTGTGTCATTCCGGAAAGCGTTTTTTGCTTATCCGGAATCCAGTGATTTCAGACTTGGCTGGATACCGGGCCAAATCTGATAGAGCCTGCCCCATCAGCAAAGCGAGTGCTTTGGGTATGCGGGTTTAAGGTTAACGAGGTAGCCGTGAGTTATGGTTTATCTATTAGAGGGCAGGCTGGGATGAATTTTTTCTCTGAGCAAGATCAGGCGCGGCGCAATACTAAATGGTTAGTCGTGCTGTTTATGGCGGCGGTTATTGCCTTAATTATTGTTACTAACGTTTTGGTGGCGGTTACTTTTTGGGTCATGGATGGCCAAATGGAAGATTACAGTCACGCCGCAGAGCTACTGCAGCATTCTGATGCGACGGGTTTGGCGGTTTATTTTAACTGGCAGAACTTTGGCAAGATCAGTTTGGCTGTGTGCGGTGTATTAGGCTGTGTCATGGGTTTTAAGTGGCTGCAGCTGTCGGGTGGTGGCAAGCGGGTGGCAGAATCCTTGGGCGGCAGGCGTATTAACCCCAATACTGATAATGCCAATGAAAAGCGCGTGTTGAATGTTGTCGAAGAAATGGCTTTAGCCTCGGGTATGCCTGTACCTGCGGTCTATTTATTACAGGGCGAGAAGGGTATTAATGCCTTTGCTGCGGGGAAAACCCCGTCAGACGCGGTGATTGGTGTAACTCAAGGGGCGGTTGAGCAGTTTGACCGTGAGCAATTACAAGGTGTTGTGGCCCATGAGTTCAGCCATATCCTTAACGGTGATATGCGCCTAAACCTGCAAATGATTACCCTGCTGAGCGGTATATTATTTGTGGGCAGTGTGGGTGAATTATTAATGCGTTCTGGAGGCGGGCATCGCTCTTATCATTCAACAAGGCGATCGGGCAATGCCAAGGTGATGGCCCTAGGGTTGGCTTTTTTAGTGATTGGTTGGCTGGGGAGTTTTTTTGGTGGCCTCATCAAAGCGGCAGTGAGCCGGGAGCGTGAGTTTTTAGCCGACGCCTCCGCTGTGCAGTTTACGCGTAACCCACAAGGCATTGCCGATGCGTTAAAGATTATTGGCGGCTATAGCGGTAGTTCACGCGTGTTTAGTTCAAATGCCAATGAAACCAGCCATATGTTTATTGCCGAGGCCTTGGGGAGCTGGGCCAGCTTTGATACCCATCCACCGCTAGATAAGCGGATACGCAAAATCGAACCCCGCTGGAACGGGCAGATGATTAGCCGTGTTATGCGGGTGGAGCAGCCTAAAGCGAGCGGCTCGGCTATTCATGGTGTAAAAGACCGTAAAGCCCAGGCAGCCATGGCTGCGGTTGCCGCTGCAGCCCATGTGGCAAGTAATAAGGCCGCGGCGGCCAATGGGGTAGGCCAAAGACCCGATGCGGCGTTTACAGTAACCGCTGTCGCAATGGCTGAGCAGCAAATCAAAGGTATTCCACAGGGGTTAAAGAAGCTCGCCCAAGAGCCGTTGGGGGCTAGTAGTTTAGTTTATAGCTTGTTGTTAGATGCTGATGAGGCAATATGCCAGCAGCAGATGAGCTACATCAGCGCAACCCAGGTGCAAGGTTTGGGTTTACTTTGCCAGCACATAAAAAACGATGTTGCCGGTTTAGACGGGGCATTGCGTTTACCCCTGTTAGCGTTAGCAATGCCCGCTTTAAAAATGATGTCGGCGCCGCAATATAAGCAATTCAAAAAAACGTTGTTATTGATGATACGGGCAGACAAAAAGTTCGAGATATTTGAATGGAGCTTGTTTCAGTTAGTGAGGCACTATCTTGATGCAGAGTTTGAAAAAGTCAAAAGCAGTAAACCGCAATATAAACAGGTCAAACAGGTGGCAAATGAATACGCTTTGGTACTGTCAGCGTTAACGCGTTTTGGTCACGATGATGATCAAGACATGCAACGAGCCTTTTCGCGAGCAGCTAATACGGCGGGGTTGTACAACATCGAATTGATGAATAAAGAGCGCTGTGGCATGGACGATTTTATCAAGGCGGTTAATAAATTGGCCAATTGCTACCCCTTACTCAAACCCAAATTATTAAAAGGTTTTGCCGATTGTGTTAAACATGATGGCGAAATAAAACCGATAGAGAAAGAAGTAATTGCAGCGATTGCTGCGGTTATGGATTGCCCTCAGCCACTATTAGAGATTGATGAGTAATGAGTGAAATACGCTTTAACGCCGAAGAGGTGAGTTATCAGCAAGAGGACGATAATCACGTATTGGCCTTTTACAATGATGATGACTATGTGTTTTTGCAGCGACACGTAGAGGTTGGGAGCAAAGAAGATGATGGGGTTTATATTGAGTATAAAACTGCACTACATTGTGGTTTTGATGTCATTGAGGCAGTGGTGTTTAGTGCTCAAACGATAGAGATCGTTTTAAAATCGTGTTTGTATCAATTGCCCGATGTTAAGCGTTTTGTGGTGAGTTATAGCTTGGATGATAACGCGTTCGCCGCTTACTCTAATGAGCTCAGGGCGATATTTGCTAAATCTTTGGTCGATGTAAATATAGTAAGTTAAACTGACGTTTAACCATCACTTATAGCGTTTAAAGCCGCATGGGTTTGTGGTTAAATAAATTCACAATGACAAACCCGTATGGGTAGTTTGCTATTACGGTCAATTTAATTCAACTACTCTGGCCTAGCGGCAAAGCTAGAAAATATCAAGCTAATCGTCATTGATTTTATTGATAAACCATCTCGAAGATGGCGCCTGTACCACTAAATTAAATAACACCACACCAAACACAATCGATTGAATCGTCCACCAGTAACTTAATGAGGTGGGTAACGATAGCGCTAGTGCAATCGCCACAACGCCTCGATAATGTCCCCAAATCAAAATGGGCTGCCAGCTTTTATTAATAGCGCGACTAAGAGGTTGGCTAGCAAAGCTGCATAAAAATATTGTGGCGCTTCGGCTTAGCAGTGCAGCGCCTATACCAATAATGATCGCCAGCCACTGATGGCTGAACATGTCAGGGGTGATAACTAAACCCATTAACACAAATAATACACTGCTGAATAACAGTGCTAACCAATGCCAGTTGGCATCTGAGCCCAGCAAAAAAGGATGTTCTTTTTCGTTTAAACATCGCCTAGCGACAATGGCGGTTCCCATAACGGACATAATCCCCGACACTTCAAATACGTTTTGGGCTATATAAAAACTAGCCAAAGCGACAAATAATAAAACGATACGGGTGGTGGATTGGCTTGCTAATAACAGCGTGAGTATCGCTGCCACTAAGCCAATAATGCCCCCCAGGACTAATCCCCCTAAAAAAGTGCTGATAAAAAAGCTCGCAACAGATAATTCTTGTTGGCCCGTGTTGCGGGTTGCAATAGCGATAATTAACGAAAATAAAACAATGGTCGTCGCATCGCTGAATAAGCTCTCACCTTTAATTAAGGTGACTAAACCTTTAGGGGCTTTTTGTTGCTCGAGTTTTTCGGTGGTGATAGTGGCATCGGTTGTGGCCAAAATAACACCACAAATTAACGCTGCCGCCCAGGGGAAGCCCGTTGGGTGGTTAATGCCGTAGTAGATGAGCGTGGCGCTAAATAAGGTGCTAAGTGCCACGCCGATAATAGCCAGTAATAAAATAGGCTTAAGCCAGCGCCGTAAGTCACTGGGATTGATATGCCAGGTCGCTTCAAAAATGAGTATGGGTAGCAGCAAGTAAAAAACCAGATCTTGTAAGTTACTGGCTCTAATACCTGTATCAATACCCATTTGCGGCACTAGCCAGCCCGCAGCGACACCGGCTAAAAGGCAGCCTAAACTGTTATCAATTTTTAAAGTACGGTTGAGAATTAAACCACAAATGGCGAGGGCGACAATGAGTAGAACCTGCCCAATAACTACTTCAACACCCATGGCCGTTCCTTAATTATTTTTTATATTTGTGATGAGGCAATTAAATTTTCGCGAACTTTGGGTGTGGGAAATTGCTCTTCCATCGATTCAGGCATGCCATCAGAATTAATAATATGTGCGTGTTTACGGCCTAAACTACGAGCTTCTTTGACGCCGCAAGCGTGGGCAATGGTCCCGACTTCATATTGCAATTGTGAGGCATAGTTATAAACACGCTCGGCTTTATCGGTGGGGTCAAGGCCGCGTTGTAAATCTTTGTTATGGGTGGTGATGCCGGTAGGGCAGGTGTTTTTATTGCATTGCAGGGCTTGTATACAACCTAAGGCAAACATAAAACCACGAGCAGAAGTGACAAAATCAGCGCCCATGCAAATTGCCCAAGCCACTTCGCTGGGGTTAATTAACTTACCTGAAACGATAATTTTAATTCTATCTTTCAGGTCGTACTCAACAAGCTTATCGATCATGAGTGGCAGGCTGCGTTTAATGGGCAGCCCAACATAGTCCATCAAGCT
>JBNMPS010000078.1:0-13034 GCA_051277005.1 Pseudohongiellaceae bacterium | reverse complement strand
GTAATAGAGGCTGCCTTAACAGTAGATGAAGCTACTTCAGCGGCGGATAAGGCGGCATTATTTAAAACTTTTATGAAAGTCTTAGCGCAGCGCAATAACTTGATGGCGACGTTTATGGCGAAGTGGTCGGGAGATTACCCCGGCCAAAGTGGTCATATTCATATTTCATTAAAAAATAGCTCTGATGGCGGAGCTTCTTTTTATGATTCAAATAATCCACATAACATCAGTAAAACTCAGCGCCATTTTATTGCGGGGCAGCAGCGGCTTATGCCTGAGTTACTAGCCATGCTTGCGCCTACAGTAAACAGCTATAGCCGGTTGATTCCAGGCTTTTGGGCGCCAACCGATGCGACTTGGGGAGTGGAGAACAGAACCACGGCTTTGCGTGTTATTCCTGGCTCTGCCAAATCTCAACGAGTGGAATATCGTTTGGGCTCTGCTGATGCTAATCCTTATTTAGCGTTAGCCGCCGCTTTGGGGGCGGGTTTATATGGTATAGAACATGAGCTTGAACCCGAACCACAAGTAAAAGGTAATGCCTATGAACAGGATCATGCTGCTGAGCTAGCCCTGCCAAGAACTTTGTGGGATGCGGCCCAAAAACTAAAACAATCTAATGCGGCAAAGCTTTTATTTGGTGAGACCTTTGTTGAACATTTTGCGGCGACACGGGAGTGGGAAGAACGCGAGTTTCGCCGTCATATTACTGATTGGGAAATGGAGCGTTATTTTGAGATTATTTAGTATGGAGACAAAAACATAAGGCAATAGCTGTCACAGCTAAAATTTAACGTTGGAGTTACTTATGTCCCATTCACTATTTACCACCAACTGGAACTACCCAACCGACATACGCGCTGGTATTGGCCGTATCGCTGAACTCGCTGATGCCTGTAAAGCTTTAGGGATGAAAGCACCGTTATTAGTCACCGACCCTGGGCTTGCCCATTTACCGATGGTGCAACAAAGTTTGGCAGACTGTAATGCTGCGGGCTTAGCTTGTGGGTTGTTTAGTCATATTAAAGGCAACCCAACAGCTAATAATATTCATGACGGAGTCATCGCTTTTCGTAACGGTAATTATGATGGTGTGATTGCTTTTGGTGGTGGCTCTGGCCTTGATGCGGGTAAGGCCATTGCGTTTATGTCGCGGCAAACCGCAGATCTTTGGTCATTTGAAGATGTGGGTGATAACTGGACTAAAGCGATTGATACAGGTATTGCGCCGATAGTGGCTGTGCCGACCACGGCTGGAACAGGGTCAGAAGTAGGTCGTGTAGCGGTAATTACCGATGAGGCGAAGCAGCTTAAACGATTAATTTTTCATCCAAAAATATTACCCAGTGTAGTGATTTTAGATCCGCAATTAACCCAAGGTTTACCTGCCCAGTTAACCGCCGCTACTGGTATGGATGCTTTGTCTCACAACCTAGAGGCTTATTGTTCATCGTTTTATCATCCTATGGCAGAAGGCATTGCCATTGAAGGTATACGTTTAGTGAAAAGTTTTCTACCGCAAGCAGTGGCTGATGGCGACAATATAGAAGCCAGAATGCAAATGCTTGTGGCCTCAACGATGGGGGCAACCGCTTTTCAAAGAGGTTTGGGGGGCATGCATGCTTTGGCGCATCCCTTGGGTGCTTTGTACGATGCGCACCATGGCATGTTAAATGCCATTTTGATGCCTTATGTCCTTAAAGCAAACCAAGCGGCGATTGAACAAAAGATTATTCGATTAGCACTTTATTTAGGTTTGCCGGCTAGCTTTGATGCGTTTTTACAGTGGGTATTAGCGTTGCGTGAGGAGGTGGGTATACCGCAGACCTTGGCTGGTATTGGTATTAATGCAGAGCAAGAGGAACTGGTGGGAACGATGGCAGTAGAAGATCCTTCAGCGGATAGTAACCCCATTGCCTTTACCGAAAAACAATACAGCCAGTTATTTGTTAGTGCGGTTGAGGGTGTTTTGTAGTATGGATGGTTTATTGCAATTAATAGGCCCTCAATAACTCAGGGTGATATTCATTGATATCTACTGTGACCCCGGGCTCGCAATTGTTGTTATGATACCGATTATTATTTCTTGTTTATTCGCGTACTAAACAAGCTGATAGTATTATATGATTTGTAACCTCTATTACTAATCATACCTGCATCGAGAACAACCTCTATGACCGTCACTTTACGCCCTTATCAACAACAAGCTGTGACGGCTACCATAGAGTACTTTCGCCAAACGGATGAGGCCGCGGTGATTGTGCTGCCTACGGGTGCCGGTAAAAGTCTGGTGATTGCCGAGCTAGCACGATTAGCGAAACGCCGTATTTTGGTACTGGCTCATGTTAAAGAGTTAGTGGAGCAAAATCACAGTAAGTATGCCCATTATGGTTTTAAGGCCAGTATTTTTGCCGCTGGCCTGAATCAAAAAGAGGCTGATACCCCAGTCGTGTTTGGCAGTGTGCAATCGGTAAGCCGTAATCTCGATGCCTTTAACGACCATTTTTCTTTGGTGATTATTGATGAGTGCCACCGTGTATCACTCGATAGTGACTCGCAGTACTCGTGTGTGATTAATCATCTCAAAGGCTTTAATCCGCAGTTGAAAGTGCTGGGGTTAACGGCCACACCATATCGTTTAGGTAGTGGCTGGATATACCAGCAGCACGGCCCAGAAAATGCAGTAAAAAATACAGAGCGGTGTGTTTTTAAACACTGTATTTTTGAATTACCCCTGAGGCAGATGATTAATGAGAAGTTTTTAACCCCCGTTAGCCAATTAGACGCACCCGTAGCGCTGTATGATTTTGAGCAGCTACGCCCTAATGAGTATCAAGGTTATTATCAGCCCAGTGAGGCTGATTTGAATCGCGTATTAAAAGGGGCTAAGAGAGCAACTACTCGAATTATTGCCCAAATTGTTGAACAGGCCAGTGATAGAAAAGGAGTGATGATTTTTGCTGCCACCGTGGCTCATGCTCGCGAAATACTTACCTACTTGCCCTCTGAGTACAGCGCCATTATTTTAGGCGAAATGAATAGTCGCGCCCGCGATAGTGTCATTAATGCCTTTAAGGCACAGCAGATAAAATTTTTGGTGAATGTATCAGTGTTGACTACAGGTTTTGACGCCCCCCATGTAGATTTAATTGCTATTTTAAGGCCTACAGAGTCAGTAGGGCTTTACCAGCAAATTATCGGGCGAGGCCTGCGCTTAAGCCCCAATAAACAGAATTGCCTCGTGCTTGATTATGCCGGTAACCCTCATGATCTTTTTCGGCCTGAAATTGGCCAGCCCAAACCGGATAGCAATGCCGTAGCGGTCGAGGTGCCATGCCCTTTATGCCAGCATATTAATCAGTTTTGGGGGTTGGTAGATAACGATGGTGATTTGGTTGAGCATTATGGTCGTCGCTGCCAGGGTTTAGTCCTAGCGCCCCAAAACGTAGATTTTAAAACCGCAGAAAACCCAATTCAGATACGCAAGCAGCAATGTGATTATCGCTACCGTTTTAAAGAATGCCCCCAATGTAATGCCGAGAATGATATTGCGGCAAGGGCATGCCATGAGTGTGAATACTTATTGGTAGATCCCGATAATAAACTCAAAGCTGCTTTGCAGTTGCGTGATGCAAAAGTATTGCGCTGTAGTGGTATGAGTTTTAGCCATGCGACAAACAAGCGGAATCAGACGCGCTTAAAAGTAATCTACTACGATGAGGATGGTGCTGAACTCACTGAGTTTTTTGCCTTTGATACCGCTGCGCAACGGGGCGCTTTTTTTCATAATTTCTGTAAACATCATTTAATCGATAGACAGAGTAAAGTTACCATCGACAGTATTGATGATGTGATCCGTCAGTCGCCGTTATTCCGAGCGCCTGACTTTGTTATAGGGAGGAAACAAAAACATTATTGGCTTATTCGCGAAAAAATATTTGATTACGACGGCCGATATCGTATGGCTAATGCGTTATCTTAACGTTATCACTAGGGGCCGCTATCGTTTCATTATTTTTTTGGAAAAGATTTGGCGCTATAAGCTGAGTACTAGCTATTTAATGGGACGGGCGGTCCATTTGCTGTTTTGCTTTTTCAATATCAAGATATTCAATAGGATGCGATAGATAGTAAGCCAGCTCGGCGGGCTCGTCAGATAATATTAATAATTTACCATCCGTTAAGCGTTCAACAACTGAATCGAGTGTTTTCTCTAGCTCTGCAGGGGGGTTAACGGGGTAACGGTTAGTCATGCATTGTACAAGTTCAGCAAGGGTGTGTCGGCCGTCTGCAAGCTGATAAATCACACCAAACCAAGGCTCTAGTGGGCTGACTTTTGTGGGGTTATCAATGTCGGCAAGGCCAACTTGGCCATTACTCTCGGTATAAACAGCGGTTCGTGAAAAGTACTGTGATTTGTTCAATGGTTCAACTCTACATAGCCGGCTAAGAGTCATCATAATCACTGTTTTTTTATGGCAAGTTAATCATTAATTACTGTGACTGCCATGTTATTTATCTAGAACAAAAAATCCAAGGAGATACCAACTTAACCTGTGGGTCTTACTAATGTAGGGTCTGAGATGAATAAGTTAATATTTAATCCAAGTAAATGTTATTCTAGTGGCCTTATTTATGAGGGCTGATAGCTGTATTACTTTAGCTGCCCACCATCCCCGAGATCTTCCATGACATTTACCACATTAGGTTTAAGTGCCCCTATTTTACAAGCCATCAGCGAGTTAGGTTATGAAGAGCCTACCGCTATACAAACGCAGGCGATACCCGCTGTATTGGCCGGCAGAGATGTGCTGGCTACCGCACAAACGGGCACCGGTAAAACGGCCAGCTTTGTCTTGCCGTTGTTGCAATCACTGAGTGGTGAGCGCAGTCGTCGCGCTAAGCGTTTACGGGCGTTAATCTTGGTGCCAACCCGCGAGTTGGCTATGCAGGTTGAAAGCAATATCAGCCAATACGGCAGGCACCTCAATATTAAATCCATGACGATGTACGGTGGTGTTGATGCAGAGCCACAAAAACAGCAGTTGATTGACGGTGTTGATATTGTGGTAGCCACCCCTGGGCGGTTACTTGATATGGCTCATCAGCGGGCACTGTATTTTGATGAATTAACCACATTGGTATTGGACGAAGCCGACAGAATGCTGGATATGGGTTTTATTGGCGACATCAATAAAATTATTGATCGCTTGCCCACGCAGCGCCAAAACCTGCTGTTTTCGGCAACACTATCAGATGAAGTACGCTCACTGGCAAAAACCGCTATCAACAACCCTGTGGAAGTGGCTATAGCGTCTGATAAGGCAACAGTTGAGCAAATTAGCCAATGGCTAGCTACGGTAGATAAAGATAATAAATCGTCATTACTGAGTCATTTGATTAAGGATAACCAGTGGACACAGGCGTTAATTTTTATTCGTACTAAGCATGGTGCGGCCAAGTTAGCGAGCCAATTAGAAAAGCGAGGCATTAGCGCTGAAGCTATTCATAGCGGTAGAAGCCAGGCCATGCGCACCCAGCTATTGGCAGATTTTAAATCAGGCAAAATCGGCATTATGGTTGCCACCGGCGTTGCTGCACGGGGGCTTGATATCGATGATTTGGATCGCGTAGTGAATTATGATTTGCCCGATGATGTAGATGATTACATTCACCGTATTGGTCGCACGGGTCGAGCAGGTGCGAGTGGCGAGGCGGTTTCGTTAGTGTCTAAGGATGACTTTAAAAGGCTATGTGCGATTGAACGTAGGCTAGGACATGTCATTGAACGTAAAGTGATTGAGGGGTTTGAAGCCGTAAAAGTGGTGCCTGATTCGGATGTTAACTTTAAGCCCAACAGTGCAAATGCTGGGGCTAATAAAAGTGCCAGTAAACACGTCAATAAAAGTTCAAAAAAGACTGCATCGAAACCTATTTCTAGGCAAGAAAGAACGCCAACGAATAACACGACGTCGTATAGTAATGATCAACCCGTAGCCCAGCGAGGCTTATCGAACAATGACGACCCCGCGACAAATGTTGATAGCAAACCTAAACGTAAGCCGTTAAGTGGTATGAAAAGCCGAGGTTGGGGTAAAGAAAAGTAGCTAGGGTGAAGTGATCTCTGGCCCCCATTATGACTTGTTATTCCCTGGGTTAATTCAAGTTAATTCTATTGAGTTTACGTTAATTGAAACTCAATATGGAAGGTCGTACCCACATCAACATCAGAGGTAACAAAGATATGCCCCTGGTGATGTTCGGCAATAATAAATTGTGAAAACGAAAGGCGGTTTTCGGCATCGGTGGTTTTAGGGTTTACTCTATCGTAAAAGAACGGTTCAAAAATTTCGTGTTGTTCTTGGCTGGTTAAACCTAATCCATTGTGTTGAATTTTAATCCAAAGTGAGTCGTAGCACGTTAACAACTTGATTTTAATAATGGGTGCATCGTCTTTTTTGCTACTGGCTAAAGCGTGGCAGGCATGGCGAAACAAACTCAAAAATACCTGTTGTAGTTCGGCTTTGTAACAAGGGATGTCGGGCGCATCTGCTTGATAATCTCTCTCAATAGTGATGTCTTTAAAATGCAGGCCTGATGGGTCTGAGAACGTGTTGGCGGCAAGCTCTATGGTGTGATCCATAATCTCAGTAATATTTTCGGGACGTTTTTTTCTTTCGTTACTTTGTGCAAAGTCTAAAAGGTTACGAGTAATTTGTGAGGCTTGCTTAGCGCGCTCTATGGCGTCTTGTAATGCGGCTTGAATATTAGGATCGCTTGGGCTAATGGCTTGTTGGAGGCTGTTTAAATCTTTAAAAATAGCTTGTAGTGGTGTGTCTATATCATTGGCCATCGATGAAGCCAGTTCGCCCATCGAAGACATTTTGTCTCTTTGAATTAATTTGTTTTCAGCAATTGAGCGTTGTGTGACATTATCGATAAGAATAACAACGCCGGCTTCAATTTGGTCTTTAAGAGGGTAAATAGTGATGTCAAAATAGTATTGCCCGCGTTGGTTATGTTTAATAGTGGCGGGTTTTTGTTCGACAATAACGTTTTCTATTTGTTGCTTCGAAAGGGTGATTGCTGGATAAGCGTCCCATAAGTTTTTACCCAATACCTTGTCGTAACCAATACCGGTTGTTTCTTCGGCGCATAGATTCCACTGAGTGATTTTCATCTGGCTATTAAGGCCAATTAGCATCGAAGGCATAGAGGCTAAAATATTTTTGATATAAGTCTCGGAGGCTAATAGCTGCTTGCTGGCCTCTGCTAATGTGGCTGTGCGCTCGTGAACACGTTGCTCTAAAACTTCTCGTATATCGTTAAGTTCACGGTTAGCTTTGCTGGTTCGCCTACTACTAAAAAACAGGGTGATCGCCGTACAGGATAAAAGTATGATTAATACCCCGCTAGAAAAATTAGCCACGTATTGCCAGTTAGTACGGCCATCTTCTTTGAAGTAGCTGATGGGGCTGGCGAAAGCGGTGGTGGCAATCATCGGTGCACAAAAAACCAACGTTGAGGTGTAGAGAGTGCGTAAGCGATTCTTTATTGCTGTATGATTTTTAGCCATAATGTTGTTTGGTTCGATATATAGTGTCTAGAGGAAACAAAAGGCAATAGCCTAAAATGATTATAAATGGAGGTTGGTGTGACCTATCATTATAATTATTAAGCCTGCCGCTTAGCTTAGGTGTTGAGTTTAGAACGGGATGTCATCATCAAAGCTGTTGTTTTGTGGCGCAAACCCCGATTCTTCATAAGTGGCTAGTGGTGGAGCTTGGTCACCCATGTTGCCGGTTACACTGTCTACTTTCCAGGCTTGCAAGCTGGTGAAGCATTTTTCGGGCTTGTCGTTACCTGACCAAAGACGGCCAGAAAAGTTAAAGTGAGTCGTTATTTCATCACCAATACGGTAGTTATCCATTAGGCTGCATTTGTCTTTAATAAGCTCTAGGGCAACATGGTTGGGGTAGGCGCTGTTTTCGCCTTCGCCAGTGAGCTTTATAACAAACTCTCTTTTGGTGAAGCCGTTATTGCCATATTCGGTCGTGTCACCGATAGAGTGGATCTGCCCTTGTAATTCAAAACTTTTTGACATGTTCATACCCTGAAATATTAATACCGCTATTTTACCACTTAATTAGGCTGGGGTTAATTAATCAGAGCGAGTAATTGATAGATGATGGTGAAATATTTGAAGAGGACGGTAGGGTTAATATCTGCCAGATGATGCTAGTGGCGGTATAGGCTCATTATGGCCAATATCTTGCGGGTATTGTGGGTCTTAATTATTGTCGTTAATAAACTGCTGCCAGGCTTCAACGGCTTGTTTAAAATCAACTAGGCCACAGCTGGCTTGAGACTCATCATTATATAAGTCGGTATCTTCAGGAAGCTCCCCATGATAAACCCCTTCTAAAGCCAAAGAACTGGCCTCAACCTCATCTCGTGACAAGCGCAATGTTGCATCATGGCCGTAAAGCTCTCGGCTGGTGATTCGTTTTTGTTCTAATTGCTCAATAACGTCTAGCAGTTCTTCGGTGAGTTCTTGATCGCTGCCGACTTCTTCGGTTAACCAGCGGCCCAGTGCTTCAAACCCACTCGAAAACTCTGCTACCGGCTTGTCATATTCGTCTAAGGTGAAATCGTAATCCATGATCAACTCTGGGGTTAAGGGGCGTGCATACTACCTGAAAAAATTTAGCGGATGTTATTTCGTGGTGACGAATAATGAAATAAGTATAAAATATACGGCTTATATCTAAGCAATAGGTAAAGAGTGGCTATAATATTTATACGTTATAAACTCACATACGCTCGATGAAAAACCTAATGGGAGTCATTTATGGCAGGCAATGCTAAAGGAAGATTAACCACACGTACCCTTGCGATGAGCAGGGATACAAACCCTGCGGGTGATATTTTTGGCGGCTGGGTATTGTCACAAATGGATATTGCGGCGGGTATCTGTGCTGGGCAGCGCGCCCAGAGCCGAGTTGTCACTGTCTCGCTTGATACTATGAGCTTTATTAGCCCCGTTAAAGTGGGTGATATTTTAGGTGTATATACTCAAGTCTCCAGCATTGGTAATACCTCAATGGTCATTAAGGTTGAAGCTTGGGTACGAAGAGACAGAATCGGTAATCATGAAAAAGTCACTGAAGGCCAGTTTAAATTTGTTGCGCTGGATGAAGAGAGTAATACTAAAAAAATTCCAGATAAGTCTGAGTTACCTTCTTATGTCTTAGAAAACGAAGGTGTTATTTGACGTTAAATAATTGCAAGTTTTTAAATTTTTTTCTTCTTTTGTTTAGTGCCGCGTATTTATTTTACCCCTGATTAAATTAGGTTCGTTTAATGTTAAAACTGTCGTCTGTTAAAAAGCTATGGGATAGAGGAGGGCATAACGCCTTTACTGACCTCTGTTATTTTAAACAATTATATTGGCTTACGTTTAGAGAGGCCTCCGAGCATATTTCTAACGATGGAATAATTGTTGTTCTCAAAAGCAAAGACGCTGAACAGTGGCAGTTGGCAGCTGAAATCACAATGGAGGGTAATGATTTAAGGGACCCAAAAATAATTGTAACACCCGATAATCAATTGCTCATGACGGTTGGCGCGGTAACAAAACACGCCAAGAAAATGGAGATGCAGAGTTATATCTACTTCTCAAATGACGGTCAGGATTGGGGGCGACCAAAAGCAGTTGGCCGAGAAAATGAGTGGCTCTGGCGCACACGATTTATTGGTGATGATGGCTATGGTGTTTCTTACAGTCCAACCAATGAAAACTGTAGTTTATTTAAGTTGAGCGATTGCACTGAGTACCACTTATGGGTAGATGATTTTTTTAGTGAGCAAACACATGGATTGGGTTACCCCAATGAACATGATTTATTTTCTCTGCCTGATCAAAAAATGGGGTGCTTATTACGCAGAGATGCCGATAGCTATAGTGCGCAATTGGGTGTGTCTGATTATCCTTATCAAAGTTGGGAATGGTATGACTTAGGTTTGCAGTTGGGTGGGCCTGTTGTTGTATCATGGGATAAAGGCAAGCTTTTAATGGCTGCGCGTTTACATAACCCGGAGAGGACAAGTCTGTGTTATTTGCATGTAGAGGGGTTGCTTGCTGGCACTTCGGAAGGTGAACGCTCAGAATTAAATAACCCTAGCGTTGAAGAATTGTTAGTGTTGCCCTCTGGAGGGGATAATAGTTATCCAGGATTGGTGATAAAAGACGAGATGGTGTGGTGCAGCTATTATTCATCTCATGAGGGTAAAGCTACTATTTATATCGCCAAGTTGAAAATAAAGAGCGCTAGTTAATGGTTATCTGTTTTGTACTGCTTAATTCGCTGTATAAGTTTTCATGGTTGTATGCGCTAACTGCAAAATAATAAGTGCCCGCTATCATGTCAGAGAACTCATAATGGGTTGTCTCGCCGTTGGGAATTAAGATGACATTTGGAGAGCCTGTTTCAATCAATTTTATCTAAATCACTACCGTTTTTTTCAGGTACTAGGGGGTTCCCAGCTTAGAGATATGTTGGTGCTTGTTTCGTTCTCGCTTCACCACCACAGGCAGTAATCAGCATGGTTAGTAATATTAATATGGCTATATTAATTCGAGTTGTATTCATTTTTTGATCTAATAATCGGCTATAGAATTAGTTAAAATTAACCCAGCTGTTTAGCGCGGGTAATCGAAACTTATTCTGCTGATAGCTAAGTATAGCGTGTTCTTCTTCAATATTGATCAGTTTTAACCCACTTTGTATAATCTGTCCGTTTTTGATGATTTTATCGTTAATTTCAACAAAACTGTTACCTGCATCAAGGTAGACATGCTGGTTATAGTCAATTGTCGGTATCTGCTTCTGTATTGTCCATGGCAAATCGGAGACTAAGGGCGGGAGCTTTTCTATAGCCTTATTTTCTGATGAGGCAACTTCTATTGTTTGACGTAAATTAGTTTGCTGGCTGCTTTCTCTGACTTTTTGTTGATTGTAAAGTGTACTGATTGATGTGCTAACTTTCTCTATGGCTTGAGGCGGATGCTCGGGTGGTTGAGTGGCAGCAAATTGTTCTGACTGTACAGTGGTCACTGATACTTGGCTTTTCTCTTTGGTGTTAGCACTTGAGCTGTGCTCATTAATGTTTGTAGTAGTTGCGGTATCGATACTAGCTTTTGTATTGGTATGGCTAAAAATATAGGTAACGACAGCCGTGGCTACAATAATCAGTGCAATAATCAGTGCAATAGTTGTGAATCGATAAGATTTATTTTGAGAAGGGGGAGTGTCATTAACATAAGCTTGCCCTTGTATAGGTGGACTATTTTGTTCTGATGAGCGGTCTTTGTCGGCTCGGTTTAAAGCCTCTAATATAAGTGACATCAGAAACTTCCTTCGGCCATGTCAGATTTTTGCAAGGTGGGGCTAACAAGTTTTTGCTTAGCTAGCTGTTGTTGTAGCTTGAGTAGGGTTTTTAATCCTACAACGCCATCGGCAGTTAATTGATGGCGTTGTTGAAATATGATTACACGCTGGTACAGCGCTCGGTTAAAGGTGTTATCGGTTAACGTACTAGTTTGTTGATCAAGTCGTGAGAATTGTTTTGCCAGCCAGTGAGTAATGGGGCCTTTATCCCCCAGCTTAATGGGGCCTTGATAGTGTTGAGGCGCCTGCCATAGTAGAGTGAACTCTCCGTGCCATAGTTTGCCTAGCTGTGAAAGTGGTAGCGCTATTGTTTTCTCTTTATAAAGAAGTTGAGCGACGTTGTTATCAATGCTTATAACATTGGCGTAGCTTTTTTGTATCCCTTGATGTAGCTGGATAACAACGGAGTGGTGATAGTCTTTTAACGCTTGCCAGCTATCGACGGATAGCTCTTCGCAGCGTAAATTGCCGCTGCAAATATTATCGATGGGTGATAGGCCTATTTTTTTAGCGAGAGCATTTATCGCCGTCGATTTATTGTCATACCACGGCGAGGGTTCTTTAGTTTTTTGCGCAGGCAGCGTCGCAATATTTACTGGCGCTATGGTGGTGTTAATTGAAGGGGTATTTAAGGTATAAACCAAGGCGATGGCCAGTAAAATGGCAGTGTAGCTTAGCAGGGCGGCCGGTGTAGAGACCTTCTCAAATAATTTATTAGGGAGTGATTGGTTTTTGTCTTCATCTCTTATTTCGGCAATGGCCTGTTTTACGATGGCGCTATCAATATGCGTTTTATTTTTCCCATAACATCCCAATAGCACTCTATCGCAGAGTACATTGATGATGCGTGGAACGCCTTTGCTAACCGCAAATATTTGTTTAGCCGCTTTATCAGAAAATAATTGTTGATTGCCAGGCAGGCCCGCTATATGTAAGCGATGTCTAATGTAGGCTTTGGTCTCAGTGAGATTAAGCGGGGTAAGCTGGTATCGAGCGGTAATGCGTTGTGCCAGTTGGCTAAGCTCGGGTTTTTGTAGCAGTGTTTTTAACTCGGGCTGGCCAACTAAAATGATTTGTAATAACTTTTTGGTGTTGGTCTCTAGGTTGGTTAATAGTCTGATTTGCTCTAGTGTTTTGAAGTGTAAATGTTGTGCTTCGTCAATCACTAGAATGGTGTTTTTACCAGCAGCAAAATTAGCTAATAAATAACAGTGAATTTTATCCGTTAAGGGTTTGAGTTGTTGTTCATCTTTTTGGTAGGGAATGTCGAGTTCATCGCAGATCGTAGCAAGCAGCTCTATAGCATTAAGTGACGGATTAAGAACCAGGGCAAGATCGGTGTTATCGGGTAGTTGTTCCAACAGGCTTCGGGTGATGGTGGTTTTACCCGTGCCGACGGGACCGGTTAATAAGATAAAACCGCCCCCTGCGCCAACACCATATAACAGGTGTGCCAAGGCGTCACGGTGCCTAGCACTCATAAAAAGGTAGCGAGGGTTTACGGCTATGGAAAAAGGCTGTTCAGCTAAGCCAAAGTAACTATGATACATGTTGCGTCATCACGGCTGTTTAATTCATTATTGA
>JBNMPS010000077.1:0-13038 GCA_051277005.1 Pseudohongiellaceae bacterium | reverse complement strand
ACAATGCCAGCCTGCGCTCCATGGTACGCACATCCATCAAGAAAGTTCTTGCAGCTATCGATGATGGAAAAGCCGATGAAGCACAAGCAGCTTATGCAGCAGCAGTACCCGTTATTGATCGCATGGCTGACAAAGGCATTATTCATAAAAATAAAGCTGCACGTCATAAAAGCCGTCTGAACGTAAAAGTTAAAGCTCTAGCAGCCTAAACTTTTCGCCCAGCATAAAAAAACCGGCCTTAGCCGGTTTTTTTATGCCTGCCCTTTTTATGCAGGCTCGTTTATAACAGCGGCAAGCAGCCCTTTAAAGAATCACCATGTTATCCCGGTGAACAAGCTCATCATCCCCGTGATAACCCAGCACCCCAATAATTACCTCACTACCCTTACCGATAATTTTCTCCGCCTCGACTTGGCTATAATTAACAATCCCTCTTGCAACCTCAACACCAGCAGCATCCAACAGAGAGACAAAATCGCCACGATCAAAACCACCCTCAACGTAGGTCACACCTACCGGCAATAAACTCCTACCCGACCTTTTAAGGGCCCTGACAGCGCCATCATCTAAACCCACCACGCCACTCACTTGAGTATGGCCCGCCAACCACTGCTTTCTAGCAGCCAAAGGATCCTGCTCTGCCACCAGTAAAGTTCCTGCCGCATCGTCAGCAGCAATATCCAACAGCACATCCTTTAAAGCGCCACCAGCAATGACCGTATGCGTTCCAGACCTGGCCGCCAACCTTGCAGCTCTAACCTTGGTTAACATCCCACCGCGACCCAGAGATCCCGAACCGCCACTGGCCATCTCATCCAGCGAATCGTCACCAGCATGAGCTAAACGAATGAGCTCAGCATCGGGGTTGGCTCTAGGGTCGGAGGCAAACAAGCCAAGCTGATCAGTCAAGATCACCAATAAATCGGCATCGATTAAATTAGCCACTAATGCAGCCAAGGTGTCATTGTCACCAAAACGAATCTCGTCGGTAACCACCGTGTCATTCTCATTCACAACGGGAATAACCCCCAGCTCTAACAAACGAGCCAACGTGACCCGAGCATTTAAATAACGATCCCTTGCAGAGACATCATCATGCCCCAACAGTATTTGCGCCGTATGTAATTGATATTGCTGAAAGCATGATTCATAGGTCTGAACCAGCCCCATTTGGCCTATCGCCGCAGCTGCCTGCAGGTCATGCAAACATTCGGGACGCTCACTCCACCCCATTCTTGCCATACCCTCAGCAACCGCCCCTGAAGACACCAACACCAGCTCTATACCTTGCTCGTGCAGCGAGGCCATTTGCGCAACCCAATCAGCAATCGCCTCTAGATCCAGGCCCTTACCGCCATCCGTTAATAAGGCACTGCCAATTTTAACAACCCAGCGCCTGGCTTTAGATAATTGCGGTTTTTGCACTAACTTGTCGCTCCTCATTATTGCCACTTTTTTATTTAGATTAACAATGACCGGCATTAACGCTCGTATTGAACCTCGACATCATAATCATCGTCATCGACCCCGTCATCATCACCTTGCTGCGCCGCTAAACGCTGGATACGACGTAATTCGGCCAATTCCTGAATACGCTCGCGAGACTCTGTCTGCATGCGCTCCTGTATCGCCATTTCCTCAGCCAATACCTCTTTATCTTCCCGCTCAAGGAGATTGCGCTCTTCAATATACGTCATCACATCACCGCAGATTGGCTCAACCCCCAACCGACTGATAGCAGCAATAGAATACACGGGGCCCTGCCAATCAAGCTCATCAATAATCGCCTGACAATGAGCCTTGCGCTCAGCTTCAGGAATTAGATCAATTTTATTAAGTACAAGCCAACGCTCTCGCTGATGCAACGTAGGGCTAAACGACTCTAATTCTCTAACAATCGCCTTGGCATTTTCTGCCGGTGACGACTGATCAAACGGCGCCACATCAACAATATGCAACAGCAGACGGGTACGCGTTAAGTGCTTTAAAAATCTCACGCCCAAACCCGCACCCTCGGAAGCCCCCTCAATCAAACCAGGGATATCAGCCACCACAAAGCTGCGATGCGCCTGCACCTTTACCACCCCAAGATTAGGAACCATCGTCGTAAAGGGATAACCCGCCACTTTTGGCTTAGCAGAAGAGACGGCACGAATAAATGTTGACTTACCCGCATTAGGCAAGCCTAACAAACCCACATCCGCCAACACCTTTAACTCTAGGCGCAAGCTACGCACCTCTCCTTCACTACCTGGAGAGGTCTGCCTAGGCGCCCTATTAGTACTGGATTTAAAGCGGGTATTGCCCAAACCATGCCAGCCACCCTGCACCACCTTTAAACGCTCACCATGCTCGCGCAAGTCGCCCAATACCTCTTGAGTATCCTCATCAATAATTGTAGTACCTACCGGCACCCTAAGAATTAAATCGTCACCCCCCCTGCCCGTGCAATCACGACCACTGCCACCCTTACCGCTTTCAGCGACATAATTGCGGGTATAGCGATAATCCACCATGGTGTTAACAGCAAAATCCGCCTCTAGAAAAACGCTACCGCCATCACCTCCATCACCACCATCAGGACCACCCTTGGCAATATACTTCTCACGGCGAAAACTCGAAGCGCCATTACCACCACGCCCTGCCTGGACCTTAATGGTAGCTTCATCGACAAACTTCATAGCTTTCTCCCGCCCTGCTCATTTAGAGCTAACTTAATAATAGTAATCTTAACAATAGTCTTAAATCATCAGAAACAAAAAAGCCCCGCCATTACTGGCGAGGCTTTTAGTATTCATGTGCCCTGCTTATGCAGTAACGATGCTAACGAACTTGCGGTTTTTAGGACCTTTAGTCTCAAACTTAACGACACCATGCGCCTTAGCAAACAACGTGTGATCAGTACCTAAACCAACATTAACACCCGCATGGAATTTAGTGCCACGCTGACGAACAATAATATTACCCGCTAATACTTCTTGGCCGCCGTAACGCTTAACACCTAAGCGCTTACTCTGGGAGTCGCGACCGTTATTAGTACTACCACCTGCTTTCTTATGAGCCATTACTTATCTCCTAATCTCTTAACCACTAATACCGGTGATTTTAACTTCGGTGTACCACTGACGGTGGCCGGCTTGCTTCATCGAGTGCTTACGACGACGAAATTTCATGATTTTTACTTTCTTGTGACGGCCTTGCTCGATAATTTCAGCCGTTACCTTGCTACCCGCAACATAAGGAGCGCCAATTTTAACGCTCTCACCTTCACCTACCATCAAAACGTTATCAAATGTGATAGTTTCGCCAGTAGCGACTTCAATTTTTTCTAACTTAAGGGTTTCACCCTCTATTACGCGGTGTTGCTTACCACCACTTTCAATTACTGCGTACATGATTCACTCCAGTGTATAGCCTGCTTGCAAATAAGAGTTTTACGGCCAGCCTAAGCTGGGACAAGTCCAGGCACCTCGGTATCTAAAAACATAAATACCGGTTCGGTTTTTCAGAGGGCGAATTGTACGGCAGTTACCTCAAGAGAACAAGCGCTTTACCAATATTACCCATACAAACAAGCCATTTGTCCAAACAAGATCAGAATAAACCCTCATACAGCCGCACTCCCTTGACAGACAACCTCGCCAACCCTAGCATTCCGGCCTTAACCTGTGGCAACAATCATGGGCGCAGAAGCCATCTCAATCACTCATCAGAAATAAGAACATGCAGCAGATCAAAGAAACCGTCGCCAAAGAATTTGAAGCCGTTAACCAAGTCATCATCGACCAACTACACTCCCGCATCCCCCTGGTAGGCAGCATTGGGCACTACATCATCGATGCTGGAGGTAAACGTCTACGCCCCATATTAGCCCTAATTTGCGGCGGCCTAAATAGCGAAATCAGCAAACAGCACATAGACTTTGCGGCCTCTATCGAGTTTATCCACACCGCGACCTTGCTGCACGACGATGTTGTTGACCTTTCAACGCTGCGCCGCGGCCGCCCAACCGCCAACGCCGAATGGGGTAATGCGCCGAGCGTTCTAGTTGGCGACTTCCTCTATACTCGCGCCTTTCAGCTGCTAGTAACCCTTGGCAATCAAAAAATTATGGAATTGATGGCCAACACCACAAACATTATCGCTGAAGGTGAAGTCCTACAACTAACCAAAGCTTGCGACCCCAGCACCAGCGAAGAAGACTACTACGACGTTATCAAAAGCAAAACCGCCGTATTATTTGCCGCCGCATGTGCCGGCAGCGCCAGGCTATCAGGCTTACCACAAACAGAAATAGACGCCCTATACCATTACGGCCTACACCTTGGCACAGCCTTTCAGCTCATTGATGACGCACTAGATTATGAGGGCGACCCAGAGGAAATGGGTAAAAACGTAGGAGACGACCTCTCAGAAGGGAAACCCACACTACCGCTCATCCACGTCATGCAAAACGGCTCAGCCGAAGAAAAAAAGTTGGTAGAAAACGCCATAAAAAATAAAGACGCCACCAACATCGACGCCATACACGCCGCAATTCTTCAGTGCCAATCCCTAGAATACACCAAGCAACAAGCTGAATTAGAGCGCCGATCAGCGCTAAAGCAACTAGAAGCGTTTAGCGCCTCCACACACAAAAAAGCCCTGCAAGCCATTGCAGATCTAGCCGTAAAAAGACAAAGTTAATCAGCAACCAGTGACCGATATCACAATTCAGCACCTCCACCCCCTAAAAACTTGCCTAACCCACCTCAATAACTACACTACAGGCAGGAAGCTAGGCAAGAAGCTGCCAGCAGCGCTAACCTCAACCCATTCAAGCACCCGCGCTGCGTCGACTTATTTTACACAAGTCAAAAAATTAACGTTAATAGAGCACCAAAAAACCAAAAAAAGACTTTAAATACAGAAAGTTACACCACCAAGCAGCCGACAGCCATTTAGGGTATGTATTTTGCATGCCTTTACTTATTATCCCCAACTCGCATTTAAGAAACCATGATCTACAAAAACGACCAGATAAGACTTACCGGCGGCAGTGATAAATCAGCAAAATTGCCCGCGCCTATTCAGCCGGTAAAAGACAGTGCGCACACCATCTTAATGCACTGCCTAGAAAATTTATTTAATAGCTGCGACGATTTATTTTTTGATCTCTCCAGCCGGGCCACTAGCAATTCAGAACAGAACTTATATTTTGAATCTATGCGCGAGCTTCGTATCAAAAAAGCGGGCGCATTGAGTAATTTCTGCCAGCAATTGGGTGCAGATTTTGGCAGCCTTACTCAAAAACACCCACAAACAAAACCACAAGAAACTCTAGAAAGCAGCCGCACAGACAATTTAAGCCTTGTACAAGATGACGACATCGAAAGAGATGTCGCTATCAACAGCATGGTGAGCAAAGCCAGAACCAATAACCAGGAACCCCTCTACCACCTACAAACACGGTTCGATTTCTTGATCAAGCAGCAAACCATCAATGCTGACAACAACCCCCTTGACCCCCAGCAGCTCTGTAATAATTTTGCTCTAGCCTGCGAACTCTTTGATATACACATCAAAGCAAAAATTATTATCTACAAACAATTTGACCGGCTTGTTGTAGGGCAATTAGGCAAAGTGTACGCAACGGCCAATGACCTCTTAATTAACGAAGGGGTCATGCCCAAGATAAGCCGCAGCGTTCATAAATCTAACTCGACACCAACCCCCGCCAAGCCAGCGCCCGACCAAGCAGCGACCAGCGCAAGCCCTGCCGAACTAAGTGCTCAGTTCTCAGAGCTCAGCAATTTACTCGCCAGTATTCGTCAACAAGGCGCCATTCAAGCGCCCGGCTACAGTCAATATGCCACCAACCCAGGGGCAGTCATGAACAGCAACGAACTGCTGAACGCCCTGTCTCACATACAGCTTGAACAGGCACCCATATCGTCTGCATCGGCGGCGAACAATCTGCACATGTTTATCGACTTGATTCTATCCAAGTCCAACCCCAGCACGCCGCAAGCAGTCAAACAAACTGATGAAGACACCATCAATCTAGTCGCCATGTTTTTTGACTTCATCTTAGACGATCAAAATTTACCCTCAGCCTTCCAGGCATTGATCAGCCGCCTACAAATACCCGTTCTTAAAGTAGCCCTTAAAGATCGCAGTTTTTTCCAAAACGCCGGACACCCAGCCAGAAAACTAATTAACACCATAGCCTCTACCGCTTTAGGCTGGGAGGCGGAGTCCCTCGACAAAGACAAATTTTACCAGATGGTTTCTAAGATTATTCAGGACATCATCGAAAACTACAGTCAAGACGAAAGTATTTTTAGTAGCAAGCTATCCGCCTTAGATCAGGCCGTTAAGCAATATCAACACCGCCAGGCCCTGATAGAGAAAAGAACCAAGCAAGCAGCGCAAGGAAAAGCGATCACCCATGCAGCCAAAGATTTAACCCAGAAAACCATTTTAGATATTCTTAAAAAAGCCACACTACCTATTGAAATAAGTCAATTTCTTATCGAGTATTGGCAGCCATTCATGGTATTCACCTTTATAAAATACGGCAAGGATAGCCCCGAATGGCTGGATGCGACTCAATTAATTCATGATTTACTCTGGGCCTGCCAGGCACAGCAAGAGGCAAAATCGATTGCCCGATTAGAAAAAATAAAGCCTGTTTTGATGACACGCATTGAAAAAGGGCTCACAAACACCATCAACGATGATGAAGAACGCCTCCACCTTTGCCAAAACATCCATCAAGTGATTCACCAGCTACAAAACAACAAAGCTGAGCTAACCATTAGGCCTATTAGCCCAACGCAAGCACAAAAATTAGGTCACACACCGGGCGGGGGCAGTAAAAACTGGAAAGAAATGACCGGCCTAGAAAGACAAAAAGCTCAGCACCAAGCTCTAACATATGAATTTATTAAAGAAGCCGAATCCTTGGCGCTAAACTCATGGCTTGATTACAATATTATCAGCGAGCAAAAACATGTGCGCTGCAAGCTATCCGCCCGTATTGAAGCCAACGACCACTATATTTTTGTTAATCGCTTTGGTTTTAAGGTGTTAGAGAAAACACGCAAAGACTTTGCCTATGACTTACAACAAAAACGTGCAAAACCACTAGAGAGTACGCCTCTGTTTGATCGTGCCTTCAATAACATAACCGACAACTTGCGCAATCTAGGGCAACCTGACACACAGCCTACTCATTAATATCTGACTACGCCTTTAAGGCACCTTGTAAAATGGCTGTGAGCTAAGTTCACAGCCATTTTTAATTTATAAAGAGAATAAAATCCTACATGGATGCTAGCCAAATCACTTACTACAGCTACTTAATCGGTAGTGGTCTTTTCGCCATTTGTACTGCAATTCTAATGTGGCTATGGCAACGCAGAGCAACCAACTTCACTCTTGTAGCAGCAGCCTTTACCTCTACAGCTTGGTTGTTTTTTATTGCGATCAACTATAGCCATAGCATATTGACGTTAAGCGACTTAATCCTCATTGAGATCTGCCGCTATGCCGCCTGGATAACAGCAACCCTAGCTGCATTGAAATTTGTTTCCGGGCAAGATCTTCCTCAAAAATTTTTTTACGGTATTCATGGCACCTGGATAACCAGTCTAGCAGCGACCAGCTTACTGATTTATGTCGACCACCCCCTGCTCCATGACAGCAACCTACTCATATGGACAGGGCTACTCCTGTCAATCGTTTGCTTAATATCTGTTGAGCAGCTTTATCGTAACGCTAGCCCAGTTCGAATCATTAAACTGTATTGCTTAATTATTGGCGGCGCCTTTGCCTATGATATCTTCCTGTTTTCCTACTCATTAATTTTCAACATTATCGACAGTCATCTTTGGCAAGCCCGAGGCGCCATCAATGGCTGCGCCGCTCTTTTAATGACCATTGGCGCACTAAGACTCAGTACACCTAGCGCCACAAACCGTCTATCCATTTCGAGACCCGTTGCTTTCTACACCACCAGCATGACGGTTTCTGGCGCCTTTCTTGCATTGATGGCCACAGGCGGATACTACATCCAGCTGTATAGTGGCAACTGGAGTCATATTCTCAACACCGTCATCATCTTTCTTGCCCTTATTTGTAGTGCCACTTTATTTATTTCGCAGACTATTCGTTCGCGCATCAACGTACTCATTAACAAACATTTTTTTAGACACAAATACGACTACCGCGTCGAATGGCTCAAATTAATCAACACGCTATCTCGACCTGCCGACAATGAAGATTTCCAGCAAATTGCCATCACCACGCTAGCCTCTATTTTCAAAAGCCCGCAAGGAGGGCTTTGGCTTAAAGACGGGGAGACGTTCACGTTATCTGCGACCTATAACCTGACGCATTCCCCACCAACGCCACAAGAGCCGCTAGGCAGCGATTTTTGCCAAGCACTAAAAGAACATGAATGGGTGTTTTCGCCACTCTCACCCGACCAAGGCAAATTGAGCGAACTTAACGACTTATTACCAGAATGGATAAAAGACATTCCCAATCTTTGGCTAGTCGTACCACTGCTCACCGAAAGTGAATTACTAGGGTTCACCGTATTAACAAAACCTCAAATCGATTCGGCTATTACCTGGGAAGACCTTGACCTACTCAAAACAGTAGGCCGCCAGATAGCCAGCTACTTAGATCGACACAAAGCGGCCGAACTACTGGCGGAGTCACGTCAGTTTGATGCCTTTAACAAGCTGTCGGCCTTTATTATGCATGACTTAAAAAACCTCATTGCCCAGCAAGCACTTGTTGTGGAAAATGCCGCCAAACACAAAGACAACCCCGCCTTCATCGAAGACGCCATTAACACTATCGATAACTCTGTAACACGCATGAACACCTTGCTTAAAAAATTACAGCAAGACAAGCCTAGCAACATTAGAACCGTTGACCTAGATAGCACGCTGACTGAGATGATTAAAAAGTGCCAACAGCATTCTCCTCACCCCTCATTGCACATAAGGTCTCATGGCTTAAAAATCTACGCCGACCCCGATAGATTCATAATGACATTGGTGCATATTGTGAAAAATGCCCAGGATGCGACTAGCCAAAACGGTTTTATTGACGTAACCCTAGAAGCAGAAGATAATTTCGCTATAATATGCATCGAAGATAATGGCTGCGGCATGAGCCAAGACTTTATCAAAACCCAGTTTTTTAAACCCTTCTCAACCACAAAATCGGGTAAAGGCATGGGTATAGGCGTATACCAGACCAAGGCATATATTGAATCCATTGGCGGTAGCGTTGCTGTAGACAGCGCCAAAGGGGTAGGCACTCAATTCACTGTTCGACTTCCAACAATAAAAGCTTAATAAACAGACTCAGAGAAATATGAGCAAAGACATACCTAAAACCTTACTCATCGTTGAAGATGATACCGGCATACAAAGCCAGTTACGATGGCACTTTGATCAATTTCACGTAGTGATTGCCGGTAATCGAGAAGAAGCGATTAATGCCGTTCGGCAATACGAACCTGCCGTTGTACTTCAAGATTTAGGTTTACCACCTGATGACGAAGGAGTTGAAGAAGGCTTTAAGTCAGTACAAGAAATCATCAAACTTGCCCCCCAAACTAAAATTATTGTTGTTACCGGCAACCATGACTACGAAAATGCTGTCCGCGCAGTCGGTTTAGGCGCTTACGATTTTTATCAAAAACCCATCGATACTAAAACGTTAGATTTAATCGTTCGCCGCGCCTATAAAATATACGATTTAGAAAACGATAACCAGCGTTTACAAGAGCAGCGATGTTCACCGCTAGCAGGTATTATCACTTCAGATAGCCAAATGCTAAAGCTTTGCAAAATCATTGAAAAAGTAGCACCAACCAATGTCACCTGCACCATCCTCGGTGAAAGCGGAACAGGTAAAGAAGTGTTCTCAAGAGCCATTCACAGAGCCAGCCCTCGAAAAGAGGCTCGCTTTGTCGCCATCAATTGCGCCGCAGTACCCGAAAATCTTATGGAAAGCGAGCTGTTTGGCTATGAAAAAGGCGCCTTTACCGGCGCAGCCAAGAAAACCCTCGGCAAAGTTGAAACTGCCAGCGGCGGCACATTATTCCTTGATGAAATCGGCGATATGCCATTAGCCCTACAGGCCAAGCTACTGCGGTTTTTACAAGAGCGCGTCATAGAAAGAGTAGGCGGCAGAGAAGAGATACCCGTTGATGTTCGAGTCATCTGCGCCACCAACAAAAACCTTGAAACCATGGTTGCCGAAGGCACATTTAGAGAAGACCTTTTTTATCGTATCTGTGAGATGGTAATTGACATCCCGCCACTCAGAGACAGAAGCGGCGACAAGATTTTACTCGCTAGACACATCCTGAGCAAAGTTGCTCAAGAACACCAAAAGAATCTAAGCGGCTTCACCGCAGACGCATCCCAGACCATAGAAGCATACCATTGGCCCGGCAATATTCGCGAACTAGAAAACAAAATTAAACGCGCCGTCATCATGTGCGAGACCAAACATATCTCCGCTGAAGACTTAGGCATCACTACCCAAGCCGAATTCTCCATCAACTTAAGACAAGTTAGACACGATGCAGAAAAAAATGCCATAAAACTCGCCATATCGATGTCTGACGGCAACTATTCAGCTGCAGCAAAACTTTTAGGGGTGACCCGCCCCACACTTTATGATTTAGTTAAAAAATACGATTTATCAAACAAATAAACTATAGCCACTAATAACAAACAATTAGGCAAGGTATATGAAAAACAACTTAATAACTGCAACGGCACTACAGCTTTCTTTCGTTTTTTTCGCCCTCACCCTATCAGGCTGCGGCAGCGAAGAGAATACGGCAGCAACAATAATGGGCCACCTCGAACGAAGCAAAGCCTACGCCAAGCAAGGCCAATATCGAGCCGCCGCTATCGAAGCTAAAAATGTCATTAAAAAAGACAGGGCTAATCTCACAGGCTATGAGCAACTCGCCACCATATTCTACATATTGGGTAACTATAAAAATGCCATCTCAACCTTAGAGACAGCCAAAGAGAAATTAAACACCTCCAGCCATCTGTTACTAGCCAAATCCTATGCTCGCATTGGCAAGCTAAGCTCCGCAGAGACGGCACTTAAGCACTATAAAAATGCATCTTCAGATACAAGCAGTGATGATGTGAAGATTATCGACGCCAAAATCCTTGCCAGCCGCCAACAAGATGACCAGGCAATTACACTCTTACGAGACTTAGTCTCTAAAAACGCTAATAATACTGAGGCGTATAACCTTATATCCCAGCTATACATTAAACGGAATATGCTTGAGCAAGCTAATGCCAATATTAACGAGACGCTAACCAAAAACCCTAACAACCCTGAAGCCTTATATCTATCAGCCCATATCGCCTACCAAACCAACAATCTTCAGAAAGCGGAAGATCAACTGACTAACGCCTTATTAGAATTACCCGAAACCGATATTATCCTACCGCTACGCACGCTAACACTTAGCCAGCTATCCAAGGTTTTAACCGAACAAGGCCGCTCATCAGAGGCATTGATATATACTAAGCTACTTGCCGAGGCTAACCCGAAATCATCGGAGGCACAGTCGCAATTTGAAAAGGCCCTAACACTACTCAAAGAGGGTAAAACCGACGAAGCTGAGCTTCACCTTACCGAACTTAATAAAAATTACCCTAGCAGCGAAGCCAGTGCCATTTACCTAGGATTTATTAATTTTCAAAAAGGCGAATACGCACAAGCCGACAAATTATTTAGCCAGAACTTTGATTCGGAAATTGCTAGCACCAAACTTATTCAAGCGATGGTAGCGACAAAAATTCAGCTTAAAAAAACCAACGAAGCATTAGACATTCTTGAACAAGCCTTAACCACTCGCCCCAAAAGCAAAGAGCTACTTACAATATATGGCTTAACAGCCCTAAACTCCGATACCAGACAGTCTAAAGGCATTAACACTCTAGAGAAGTTAATCGCTGCCGACCCAACCCACATCCAGCTTCAGCTATCATTAATTCGTTATCATTTACAAAACGATAAAGAAGAGCTTGCTATAGCCAAGCTAGAGCGCCTGACTAAAGAATCACCAGAAAACATAAATGTTGCCGTGCTCTACAGCGCAGCCTTGCTTGAACAAGAAAAACCTAAGCTTGCCAACAAAGTTATTGACCGATTATTATCTGCTCGCAACAGAGACGCCGAAGCACTTGTTCTTGCGGCAAAGTATTCACTTAAAAATAAAAACTTGACTAAAGCGGGCAAGTATTACAAAGCAGCACTCAAAAAATCACCCGCCAATATCGATGCATTAACAGGCCTCGGTACCATAGCCCTATACCAACAAGACAGCGTTAACGCCAAGCAATATTTTGAACAAATTATCACGGCACAACCCAGTAACCCTCTCGCTTACCGCAGCTTAATCTCAGCCCTTGAAATGCAAAAGCAGGGCGATAAAACTATAGCAACGCTAACCACATACATTAAACAGTATAAGCAAAACACTTCGATTCCTTTATACGTTTTAGCTGAATACTATTCGCTTAAAAACAACACCCAAAAAGCAGCAGAGCTATTAACTCAAGACACTATTACTACCACTAAAACGGCTTACCAACGCCAAATTATTAGCCGTATTAATCATCAACAATATCAACTCGCCGCTAATATTAAAGACTGGAGCACAGCTCGCATCCACCTAATGAAAACTATTGAATATACACCCAATAGCGAACAACTAACCGGCGAGCTAATAAACCTAGAAACAAATGATGACAATATAACCGAGGCCGATCGTTTAATTACCCTAGCTAAACAACAATTCCCCAGCAGTGCTATGCCCGCGCTAGCTAAAGCCAATATATGGGTTAAAAATAATGAGCTAGGCACGGCCAAAATACTACTTGAAAACGAATGGAACGAGAAAGAGGACCCTCGCATAATGAGCGCCCGCATAGGCCTAGAAAAAGGTAATGCTACAGCAAAGGCTACACTCATTAAGGAATGGAAACG
>JBNMPS010000076.1:0-13115 GCA_051277005.1 Pseudohongiellaceae bacterium | reverse complement strand
TTAATCGATCTGTGCCGCGCACCATGGTTGCTGCAGGGGCAAGATGCACGCCATTTAGTAAATGGGCGGGGAAACATAAAAATCACCTAAATATCTGTCAAGACTTTTATTATGTTTTTTTTGATGAACTCGCTGAGTAGTTACCTTTAATTAACCATTTTCGGATATCGATAGTATGTCGCCAGAAATTGTGAAGGAGCTCGCGCCACACGGCGTTTTGCGAGCTGCCATTAACATGTCAAATTTCCTATTAGTCACTGGCCGAGACAAACAAGGTGACCCAACAGGGGTATCCCCGGATATGGCTGCTGAACTTGCTCGACGTCTTGGGGTAGGCCTAACGCTTTTGCAGTACAAAACACCCGGCGAGATAGTTGATGATGCCGGAACAGATTCCTGGGATATCGGCAATATTGGCGCCGAACCAAGACGTGCCGAGAAAATCGACTTCACAGCTGCTTATTGCGAAATTCAAGCGACCTATATGGTCCCTGCAGGGTCACCGCTAAAGACTATTGAGCAGGTTGACAGCCCTGGTACCCGAATAGCGGTATCAGCTCGAAGTGCTTATGATCTTTGGCTAGAGAGTAATATTCAAAAGGCGGAGCTTGTTCGTGCCCAGGGCCTTGACGCCTCGTTCGAGATGTTTGTACATGACAATTTAGACGCGCTGGCGGGTTTACGCCCCAAGCTGGTTACTGACGTTAAAAAATTAGCAGGAGCCCGAATTCTTGAAGGCCAGTTTACGGCTGTTCAGCAAGCTATAGGGTGCACAAGGGGCAGTGTCGCGAGAGCGGCCTATTTGAAACAATTTATTGAGGAGACAAAGGCATCAGGACTTGTTGAAGACTTAATAGTTAAACACGGCGTGGTTGATCGTCTTACGGTAGCACCACCAACTTGATATTTTGACAACTATTGAATGTTTACAATTTACGTTAAACTACGCACAAAAGCCACCATCAAAAAAATTGCGATAACCCAGGCGCTATCTCTTTAAAAAGTGACGCATCATGAAAAAACTTACTGTTTTTCAAATAGACTCTTTCACAAAAACCAAATTCAAAGGCAATCCAGCAGGCGTTGTCGTCAATGCTGATGGACTATCTGATACCCAAATGCAGGTCATTGCACGAGAGCTTAACAATTCAGAAACTGCCTTTTTATTTAAACCTAATGATGATAGCTGTGACGGTGTGATCCGGTACTTTACCCCAACAATGGAAGTGCCGATATGTGGCCATGCAACTATTGCAGCCATGTATGCTAAAGCCATAGAAGAAAAAATTGAAAATCGTATTTTCCAAATGAAAACCAAGGTCGGCGTCCTTCCTTTTGAAATACAAAAGAATGGCAACGACATTAAAGTCTGGATGACACAGGGATCCATTGATATTCAAGAAGCCTTACCTACCAAAACTCAAAATGACTTACTAGGGTTCTTGGGCTTAGAGCCTGATGAATTAGATAGCAGATGCCCTATCCAAATTGCATCAACCGGGCACTCTAAAGTCATGATTGGCATTAAAAGTAGAGAGACGTTAAACAACTTACAACCAAATCTATCCGAATTAGCAACGTTAAGTGAAATAATAGCGTGTAATGGCTATTATGTTTTTACCCTTGATTCAAATAATTCAGATATATTGTGCTACGGAAGAATGTTCGCGCCAGCTATAGGAATAAATGAAGATCCGGTCACCGGCAATGCTAATGGACCTCTTGGCGCATACTTGATTCACAATAATATTGTAGAAACAAAAAGTGATGAGTTTCGCTTTAAAAGTGTGCAAGGTGAAACAATCGGGAGAGAAGGAATAATTGAGGTTTGTGTCTCAATCAAAAACAAAAAACCCTCTCTTGTGAAAATTTCGGGGGAGGCTGTAGTCGTATTTAAAACAATTATAGAAGCTGAATAAATATTTACAGTAACCGCGTCATGCCGCCGCTAAAAACGACCGAGACTGCCAGCCGTATACCAGGCCCATCAACAATAATTTAATATTGATTTGTAACCACTATGAAAAAAAACTATGCCTGTATTGGCCTGTTCAACCCTAAATCTCCTGACAATGTCGGCTCAGTGATGCGCGCGGCTGGCTGCTATGGTGTTAACTCCGTGTTCTATACCGGCAAACGTTACGACCACGCTAAGCCCTTCTACACCGACACCCAAAAAATATATCAAACACTGCCACTTATCGGCGTCACAGAATTAAAAGACATTATCCCGCTGGGATGCGTGCCAGTGGCCATTGAGTTAATCGATGGCGCTAGACCACTCACCACCTACAAGCACCCTGCCCGGGCCTTTTACATTTTTGGCCCAGAAGACGGGACTCTGAAAAAAGAAATTACCGATTTTTGTGACGACATTGTTTATATCCCCACTGAGGGCTGTATGAATTTAGCCGCCACAGTCAATGTAGTGCTCTACGACCGCCTAGCTAAGGGTGATGACTTCTCTCATCATCAAGACACATTAAAGAAAGTTAAACCAAGTGAGGCAGGTTAAGCGCTTGGGTTATAATAACTGTTAGCTTCATCACTCGGTGAGCTAGCCGTTAAGCGTTATAATGACATCAATATAATAATGACGGAATAACACTGTGATATTAGCGAGAACCGGTTCTATTCTATATGTGATATGGGGCATTTTGCATATTGTGGCCGCCTTTAAAGTTTACGCCTTGGGCCAAAGCCTTGAGCCGGGGATGATTCAAGGCCGACTATCCCAAGACGCATGGAATTTATTGTTTTTTGCTTTATTTGGTATGGCCGTTGCCATTAAACTCAACTGGTTCAATTGCAAACTTGGCTATTGGCTAAACCTTGTTGTTATAAGCGCCGGCGACATTGGCTTTATTATATTTTTACTTATTCCAGGCTATATACCCATGATACCGGGCGCGCTGGGGCCACTACTATGGTTACTCGCTTTAGCTTTCTCAACAGCGGCTATTTACCGTGAAAGTCTTATTAGGGTTTCGTGAAGCACATGAAATACTGCCGCATGTAAGCAAAGTGAATATTGGTGAACACTACAGGCTTAACTTAATAACAAAATCAACTACAAAACAGCGCGGCATTAACGTAACGTACGGCGCCAATCTTATCTGAGTAATTATCATGAATTTAGAAAAGTCTAAAAAGAGAATTGCCAAAAAGGTAAAAATGGGGTTTCAAGGATACCCTGAAATATCCATATCGTACTTTGGTAGTACCGCCGAACTAGCACAGCAAGTAGCGGTATCATTTGTCGCCGAAGAGGGGTCTGCACCTATGGAAGAGCGCTTTCACAGTAAGTCTGACGCCAGAGAAGATCAGGTTATTCAGTCTGCCATTGTCAAAATGATTGAGCGCACAGAGGCAAAAACAATTGTTCAGATAGCGGGTATTGAAGTCGTAAAATAGCCTGTGTAAAGGTCTATTTTACGTTATTTTAAACGTTTCACACTGCCATCAATAATGGAATTTTGGATATATACCTTATCATCCACACTTGTTACGCTGTTTGGAGAAAGTTGTGACTATAACGGGCGAATGTTTCTGCGGTGATATTCAATATCAAGTCAATGGAAAACTTCGCGATGCTGCATCTTGCCATTGCCCCCAATCTCGCAAGGCATTTAATGCTCAAGCGTCTGCATCCGCTTTTGTAGATCCAGATGAATTTGTGTGGCTTGCTGGCGAGTCTCTATTGACCTCTTTTGTTGGCGAGTACGTATATGGATTACAGTTTTGTAAAATCTGTGGCTCTACGCTGTGCACCATACACAATGGGAAGGTCTTTCAGGTCACGTTAGAGTGTGTAACCGGCTCTCCAGATATAGAAATAGGCCAACACATTTTTGTTGATTCAAAAGCAAACTGGGAAGTTATTCCTACCGATGTAATACAGTTTCAAGAAGGCCCGAAGTGAAATACACAGCCAATAGCCATGCTATCTTTCACTGCAGGAGAAAAGCTACCACAAGGAATGAGGCATTAAAAACGTGGCCATTAAGCGCAGCGTTTCTCTAAATAGCTGATGATTTCTTTAGACTCATATAGCCATTTTTCTTCACCGTTCTCGACAATTTTTAAACAGGGAACTTTGACTCTGCCACCACCGTGCATCAAGGCTTCTCGATTTTCTTGCTGTTGAGCATTCACTGTCACTACCGGCATATTGAGCCTGCGCAGTGAACGGCGAACTTTCACGCAAAATGGGCAGGCGTAAAATTGATACAGCGAAAGGCTCGCCGCCTGCTGATCAACTTCCATTTGCTGTTCATCTGATCTCTTGGTTTTTTTTGGCCTGGTTAAAAAGCTAAAAAAAACGATGATATAACCCAAACCTAAACGTAATGCTTTAACAACCACTTTATACCCCTGTAACTTATCTAAAAATCTTATTCATCGCGCCTGATCTTTTTTACGTTGGTGCTGTTGATACCACAACACAAAACCAGACAAAAACAAAAACAAAAACAAAAATAACACAGCTGCCACATCAAACAGTAATACGCCTAAGGGTCCAAAAATTCGACCACTGTGCAAATCTAATATAACGCGCTCAAACGACAAGCCCTGCCCTATATACTGTGCATACAATCGGCTCGTTATTGGCTCAGGTAAGTTCGTCGAACTTACCCAGCTAATGGCTTGAGTCTTTACCGGCATAAAGGCAATTTTCTGTGCATCAAACTTGAAGCTTCGCTGCCCCGTACTGAGACACAATGCCTGATCACAAAAACCCATTTTTTTAATGGGTACGGGCAAACCATAGAGCGCTGTAATGTTATCTAACAACTCTGCTTGATGGCTATATACCAGTAGCTGTTGTTCACAGGCCAGCCAATATTGATCTTGATAAAAAGCCGCCGCCACCAATTCTCCTTGGTACTGTCCTATTAAAGCGTCATCTAGATAAAGCTGCCCATAAGCATAACCACTTAGCCAGTGTTCACCCACATTGAAGCTATGCAATGTAGGTGCCTCAATACCGTAATAAGCGAGCAAGGTATTTTGTTGAACCGATTTTTTTGCCAATTCAAGCTCACTGGTGTGATTGAGCATGATACCGGTAAGCGTCACTAAGATTAAGATTAAGGCCGCAGCCAGGCCTAAGCGACGATGCCAACGCCACAGCCAGGGTCTTAATTTTTTATAGTGCAAAAATGCAGGCTTCATTATTTATGGTGTTGTTCCAGCCTTAGCTACAGGTTGAGCAAAAGGCGTTTGCTGATGATAAAAAAGGGAGAGTGTAGCGATTTTCTTTAATGCACGCACGGATAATGTCGCACCAGTTATGCCATCGATGTTTTTATTGAGCTGGTAACCGTCCCGCATAACGGGCCTAACTTGTTGAAATTGCCGGGTAAAGAAGGGGTATCGCACTTCGCCGCCACGGCTCTCACGATACTCAAGCATACTGACATTGAGAATTTCACCACCCTCAACCACCACCCCCACCGTAATCGGCCGTTCTTTACCGATTTCTTCTAAAATCCAAGCGGTACGTTGATTTTCACCCCAATAGCGCATCCGTAATGTGGTAAAACGGCGGCCGACTATAGCTTCAATCTCTGACCTCATGGCTTTATTAACCCACAGGGTTTGCAGCGGCGTCGCTTCACTAAAATACCGTGTTTGCAATTCATCAGCCGTCATAAACTGACCCTGCTGAGCCAGTAAGTTGTTACTCATCAATAAAAAAACAAGTACTAAAAAACGTTTCATAAAAACTCAAAAGGGGCGTAGTACGCCCCAAGTATCTATCCAGCCAGATTAGAATGACCAGCCTAAACCTAGATTAAAGGCGTCGTTATCAGTGCCTGAGTTATCATTCACAAAATCGGTGTAATCGGCTTTAATCACTACATGTGGTGTTAACCAGTAGTTAATGCCGTAATCCCATACTTCATATTCAACAGAGCTGCTTAGACCTGCGGCATTGTTGTACTCACTGTAGCGTGCAAATACACCTAGTTTATCAGTCACTTTGTAGGAAGGTTCAACATACCAACCTTCTTGTGAGTCACGGCCGGTTGCGTCAAAACCCGCACCGTCAACATCCCATTTAGCCCATAACGCGCGGACAGCCAATGGGCCCGTTTGATAGATTGCGTGAATTTCTGTTAATAATGCACCGGCATCTTCAGAGGCAGTGCCTTGGGTTACGTCTTCTTGATATTGCAACGTTGCCGCTAGCTCTAAGCCTTGAACAGCCGTGTACTTAACACGTGCGGTGTAAGCAAGGTCGTTTGCCGTTGCTTTAGCAGATTTTTGGCGAACGTCCCGAATTTTACCACCTTCGTCGGTTTTTAAGCCGCTGTGCACACCTGCGCTGTAGCTTAGGCCTGGGGCAATTTCACCATTGAACATGGCGCCAGTTTCCCACCATGTTACTGGGATAATGTTTTTCTCAACCAAGTTCCGCTCGGTGCCATAGAAGGTATCAGGCTCGTGAGTTTCGTTCATGATACCCACAGGTATTAAGAACTGGCCTAACTGAAGGCTATGCCCTTGGGTGTAATCCCACTAATGTACGCTTGCTCTAACTCAACCTCTCCCGGTTTACCATCACCTGAAAGGCCGTGTTCTAACTCTATTTCAGAGAAAAAACGAACATCGTCAGAAAACTGGTGAGAAAAAAACATCACAAAACGGTGCGCATCCACTGAGTCATCTTTATCGTCAAAGCGGTTGAAGTGATGCTCGCCGTAACCGCCGACTTTAGTTTTCTCTACCCACTCTGCTAGCTTGGATACTTGACCTGACGAAGATTGCTCAACCGCATCGGCAGTCGCGTCTACTTTAGTTTCAGTTTGATCCAGCTGGCCTTTCAAGGCTTTAATTTGCTTTTGCTGCTCTTGAATAACCTTCCACATATCTTCGATGTTAGGTAACTGATCGGCGGCTTGAGCATTGATGGTCGCAGCGGCGATTGTGGCTGCCAAAATAGTCTGTTTAAACATTAGCTATGCATTCCACTATTGATTGAAAAATGATGCCGTAAAAAGCATGTCATTAACGCTATATTGTTAGTACCCAAGTCGTTGAACTTTTATTGTTAAAACTTATGTCGTTAACGGCTCGTGACTGAACTTTCAAGCTGAAAGGAGCACTGACGGCAATGATAATGATTATCAATAGCAAATGAGACAATTTTGATTTAGGCCAGAAACCTAAAGGTTAACAACCGGAATCTGGTCTTTCATGCCTTGTTTCATCCACGCCAAAATAAAGCGGTAGCCGAAATACAGAAACAACGTAGAGCCTGCAATCCACACCCCTGCTGCGATAGGCGTCGTTGTCAGCAGACTTAAATGCCAGAGATTAGAAGCTAACCAATAAGAGAGCAGTAAGCTCCACGCCACTGAAAATCCCAGCCAAACCTGCCCTGCCTCTTTCTGCATAACACCAATGGTGGCAACACAGTGAGCGTACAATAAGATGAAAACCAGATAGCAGAAGGCACCCCAAGCCGATGGGAATAAATTCTGCATAGCTTGGTAGCTACCGGGTTGATCTGCGGTAATGTCCTCTTGTGCAGAAGCTATCTTTAAAGGGTCAGAGAAGGCGCTAACTAAACCACTGATATTGTCAACGACCGAATCAAAGGCCTCAGCTAATGCCACTAAATAATCCGGCGTACCCCGCTCGTCTGCGGTGACTTTAGGTGGGTCATATAATGTATCTAAGGTGCCTACAACCACTTCTTTTGCAAATAGGCCGGTAAACAAACCCACTGTTGCAGGCCAGTTTTTCTCACCGATGCCCATAGGCGTAAACACCGGTGTTATTACTTTACCTAACGAGGACAAGGCAGAATTCTCGGTGTTTTGGTTGCCCCAACTGCCATCAGCTCCCACTGAAGAGACCACATTGATAATAATCACCACCGCCACAATACGTTTACCCGCACGCCAGATAAAAGACGTGTTTGAATCAATACGTTGCGTATCAGCGGCTTATGATAAGCAGGCATCTCAGTGATATGAGCGGCAATCACATCAGAAAATAATGAGCGACGTAAAATCCAGGCTGACGCTATCGCCACCACAATACCGAGTAGATACAGGGCAAATATGGCGTTTTGAGCCTGGCTTGGGAAGAAGGCCGTACCCACAAACACATAAACCGACAAACGCGCGCCACAAGACATAAACGGGGCGATAAAAATAGTGGTTAAGCGAGCGCTTACTTGCCCCAGAGCCCTTGATGCCATTACCGCGGGAACATTACAGCCAAAGCCAACAATCAGCGGGATAAAGGCCTGGCCCGGCAAACCTATTTTGGCCATCATGCGATCTATAACGTAAGCCGCACGGGATAAATAACCCGAATCTTCCAACACCGACATGCATAAATACAAGCAGCCAATGGTTGGTATAAAGGTACCTACTAACTGAATACCGCCACCGACACCATCAGCCACAAAGGCTTGCAGCCATTCCGGCGCACCCACTGAAATAAGCAACCAACGGGGCGTATCAACAAACACGCTACCTAGGGTAATATCAAAAAAATCAATGAATACCGCACCCAAATTGACCGAGATGGTAAACAGCAGGTACATCACCACTAAAAAGATAGGCAGCGCAAGGAAAGGGTGTAGCAACCAATGGTCGATTTTCTCAGTGCGAGTGACCTGGTGATTTTCAAAATATGAGACTTTTGCCGCCGCTTTAATATCAACGGTTTTAGGCATAGCGGGGTAAGCCACTAACAAGGACTCAATTTGGCCCTTTAGCTGATCAAAACCTTCGCCGGTTGAGGCTGTGACACCTACCACCGGTAAGCCTGTTTGCCGCTTTAACGCCGCCAAGTCCACCTTAACCCCTTCGGCTGCAGCGGTGTCTAACTTGTTAACTACCAATAACACGGGGTTACCAAGCGCGATTAAATCAGGCAATAAAGCGAGATGCCTAGGCAAACGGGTGGCATCTAATACCATCAGCACCAACTCGGGGTCGTGCTGGGTTAAGTATTGATGAGCAACACGCGCCTCTACCCCTTGAATATCATCGTGCAGCGAGTAAACCCCGGGCAAGTCGACGATATTGAGCTGTTGATTAGGTAGATTTAAGCGGCCGTCTTTACGCTCAACGGTGACACCGGGCCAGTTACCCGTGCGTTGTCTAGTGCCTGTTAGGCGATTGAATATGGTGGTTTCCCGCAGTTTGGGCTGCCAATGATGGCAATCTCTTTAGTCGATTTTTTCACAGCGTATTTCTCTGACTATGCCGCAATAACGTAGATTTGTTCAGCTTCATCGGAGCGAATAGCGTAGAGGGTGCCCATGCTCTTGATTTGCATGGGGCCTTTGCCGCGAGAGCGACGTAAAACAGTCACGGGCGTCAAACCTAATACATCACACAAGCGTAATAGCACTGAGTCACTATCGACGAGCTGGATAGTGGCTAATTGTCCTATGCATAATTGGTTCAATGCCATCATTTGGGACGCCCTGAGAGATGGAGATTGCCACCCGCTAAATCTAATTGGTAATCATTCTCATTGTTATTACCGTAAACTCTAACAAGAGCAAGTGAGATTACTCCAAATAAGGCAAATTTATCACGTTGATTCCCCTGAACTTGACCAACATCAAGAAAATTTATCCTCAAGCCTATTCCACCCTCCTCATATATGGCCTAACATATATGTTTTTTTCATATATAATTTTCCCTATATTAATAGCCACTATTGAGATGAGCCCGCCATGTTGCCAGTCGATTTTTATAAAGCCCTTGCGGACGAAACCCGATTACGCTGCCTAATCCTGATACAGCAAGAGCGCGAACTGTGCGTCTGCGAGCTTGTTACCGCTATGGGTGATAGCCAACCTAAGATATCTCGCCATTTAGCACAGCTACGAACCGCTGGCATACTCAGCGACAGACGCCAAGGGCAATGGGTGTTTTATCAAATCAACCCCACCCTCCCCAACTGGGCCGCAACCGTCATTAACCAAACTCACCAAGCCAACATTGCATTCATTGCTGAGCAAGATCAACGCCTGCAAACCATGGGTGAACGGCCCGAACGTATTCAAGCATGCTGCTAAGGAGCACATTATGACCATTAAAGTAGGTATCAATGGCTTCGGCCGTATGGGGCGTCTCAGCCTAAGAGCAGGCTGGAATAACCCAGAGTTGGACTTTATTCACATTAACGACCCTGCCGCCGATGCCCATACCATGGCGCATTTATTAAACTTTGACTCGGTGCATGGCCGTTGGCAGCATCAAGCTGAAGCGAGTGACGATAAAATCAACGTGGCTCATAAAAGCTTAAGCACCAGCCAAAACACCAATATTAATGAAAGTGATTGGTCACAGTGCGATGTGGTGATAGAAGCCAGCGGCAAAATGAAAAACCAAGTTTTACTACAAGCTTATTTAGATCAAGGCGTAAAAAGAGTGGTGGTTTCAGCCCCAGTCAAAGAAGACGGCGTACTTAACATTGTGATGGGGGTAAACGACCACCTTTATGACCCCGCTATTCATCCCATTGTTACCGCCGCCTCCTGCACCACCAACTGTCTGGCACCACCCATTAAAGTATTGCTCGATAATATTGGTATTAAACACGGCAGCATGACCACCATCCACGACATTACCAACACCCAAACCATACTGGATGCCCCCCATGCCGATTTACGCCGTGCCCGCGCCTGCGGCATGAGTTTAATCCCCACGACTACCGGTTCGGCAACCGCTATCAGCCATATTTTCCCTGAATTAAAAGGCCGCATCAACGGCCACGCCGTGCGTGTACCTCTGGCCAACGCCTCACTCACTGACTGTGTTTTTGAAATGGCGAGAGCCGTCACCATTGAAGAGGTAAACGCACTCTTCAAACAGGCCAGCGAAGGGGAACTTGCGGGTATTTTAGGCTATGAAGAACGGCCACTGGTCTCCATCGATTACAAAACCGACCCTCGATCAGCCATCATTGATGCCGATCACACCATGGTTATTAACGGTAGCCAATTAAAATTATATGTGTGGTACGACAACGAATGGGGCTACGCCAATCGCTGTGCCGAATTAGTTCATAAAGTAGGCGCCATAGATAAAGCCTAAAACATGAAGACCACAACCTCTAAGCTTGCTGATTGTAAACAGTCACTGCAGCAGTATATTTTTATCACCGCCAACTACTGGGCCTTCACCCTAACTGACGGCGCATTACGCATGCTGGTGGTTTTACACTTCCACCAACTTGGCTACAGCGCCTTAGAAATCGCGTTCTTATTTTTGTTCTACGAATTTTTTGGCGTGGTGACGAATTTATTTGGCGGCTGGCTAGGCGCACGCTTTGGCTTAAACCGCACCATGCATGCGGGGTTAATGCTGCAAGTTGCCGCCCTGGTTATGCTGGTAGTGCCACCTGAGTTACTGACTATAACCTGGGTGATGGCGGCACAAGCCTTGTCGGGGATTGCCAAAGATCTCAATAAAATGAGCGCTAAAAGCGCCATCAAATTACTCGTCAACAAAAACGCCCAAGGCAAACTCTACCAATGGATAGCAATACTAACCGGTTCTAAAAATAGCTTAAAAGGCTTGGGGTTCTTTTTAGGTGCAGCGCTACTAGCAGCATTTGAGTTTCGCACAGCCATTTTAATGATGGCTATAGCACTTATGATGGTTTGTATTGCCAGCCTTTTTTTATTAAAACAAGATTTAGGCAAAACCACGTATAAACCCAAATTTAAAGATATTTTTTCAACCAGCCGAACAGTTAATTTATTATCAGCAGCAAGATTATTTTTATTTTCATCCCGTGATGTTTGGTTTGCTGTTGCCTTACCCGTCTACCTCAGCCAGACCCTGCAATGGAGTCACTGGCAAGTGGGTATATTTATTGCCAGCTGGATTATTGGCTATGGTTTGGTGCAAGGTTTTGCACCATTAATCACCCGCAACAATCAATCGAAAGGTAGCAACAGTCAATCGACAGACACAAGCCCCGACGGTAAAACGGCGTTTAATTGGGCCTGCGTATTATTTATCACGCCATTGCTTCTGGCGGGCGGGCTTCAATTTCAAATCAGTTCAGAACTCATCCTCATTACCGGGCTGTTTTTATTCGGTTTTGTATTTGCCATTAACTCCTCATTACACAGCTACTTAATTATTCGTTATGCAAAAGAAGATGGTGTGTCACTGGATGTAGGTTTTTATTACATGGCCAATGCTATTGGACGCTTAATGGGCACCTTGCTCTCTGGCTATGTCTTTGTACACCATGGCTTTGTTAGCTGTTTAATGATATCCGGATTTTTTATTGCGCTGTCTGCTATTATTAGTCTCGCGCTCGCCAGACACCACACACATCAACAATCAGATTAACCGTACACAGCTGTACCGTTAATGTCAGGCTTATGGCTGATAACGCCTTGCTCAGCCGCACATGCTGCAGAGCGGTTTTTGTGCATAAAATATAGCGCAGCGAAATGCACAAAAATAGCTCAGGTTTGGGTGTCTGCGTGGAGCCGTTTGTTAAGTTCATACACGCCAATGTCTAGCACCGATAACTAGTGGCATGACTTCCCATATTTTTGTAATCTCCAATAATTATAAGGCCAGGGTGTTAAAAATCCTACAAACAACGATATTGGTATAACCCACCATGTGAGTAGAGCTCCACCCGTAAAAGCATAATCCGTCATATTCATCGCAGCTTCCATAGCCAACATTGATATAAAGCTCATGCCAAAAGCAGTCTTAAGAGCATTACTCAACCCAAAATTTGAACTCCATAGAATAATCGTTTCAAGTGCAATACTAGTTAGAAGTCCATTTAACATTGCCAGCATCATAACCATTAAAGTTGATAGGCTATGCTCAGTAAATTGAAAATATGCGATAGTGCCAAAATCTCCAATCGCACAACCAATTAAACACCACATTGTATTATGTGCACTCTTTATCCAGTTTTTCCTGTTATCCCATACAATAATCATTGCAACCTCTTAATAACCAAATTGTGAATTAGATTATAAGCGGCCATCATCATAAGCTTGTTACATCCTTTCTGAGCATTACTATAGAATTTTCAGATTATCTAAAGAAGATCTTAATTTTTGGTTTCTTATTGTTCGAAAGTAACCTGGA
>JBNMPS010000075.1:0-13121 GCA_051277005.1 Pseudohongiellaceae bacterium | reverse complement strand
TGAGAAAAAAGTACTCAAAGAGGGCGACATACTCAACATTGATATCACCGTTATCAAAGATGAATATCATGGTGATACCAGCAAGATGTTTCATATTGGTAAAGCCAAGCCCCACAACGAGCGCCTGGTCACCGTGACTCAAGAGTGCCTCTATAAAGCCATTGATATTGTCAAACCCGGCTGCACTCTAGGCGACATTGGCAGCATCATCCAACAACATGCAGAAGCTAACTACTACTCAATTGTGCGCGAATATTGCGGCCATGGTATTGGTAAGATTTTTCATGAAGACCCTCAAATCGTTCACTACGGCAACAAGGGCGAAGGCATGGTCATCCAAGAAGGCATGACCTTCACCATCGAGCCTATGCTTAATGCTGGCAAACGCCACGTTAAACTCAACAAAAAAGATGGATGGACAGTAACCACCAAAGATGGCCGCCCCTCAGCCCAATGGGAGCATACACTTGCCGTTACGACTGACGGCGTCGAAGTTCTCACCGCCAGACCGGACGAGCCTTATTACAAACCATAACAAGCCCTATTGACACGAATGAAAAAAACGCCGCTAGCCATTCCCACTGCTATTTTTAACCGCGACGATTTTTATAGTGCGCTAAAAAGCAGCAATCAAAGACCCACAATAATTAAAGATGTTATTGATCGCGTCACGGACTACTTTCATCAGCAGTTTCAACAGGGCTGTAATATACGCCAGCTAGTTTGGGGGCGAGCCGAGTTTATTGATCAACTACTGACGAGCGTTTGGCGACTTTACGACTGGAACGATAATATCGTTCTATGCGCAGTGGGCGGCTATGGACGAGGTGAACTTCACCCTCATTCCGATATCGACATCTTAATTTTATTCCGTGACGGAAACTTAAAGCGCCATCAAGAGCAAATCACTGAACTTATCACCCTGCTCTGGGACTGCAAACTCAGTATCGGCCACAGCGTCCGCAACATATCGGAATGCCTTAGCGAAGCCGAAGATGATATAACCATTGCCACCAGCTTAATGGAATCTCGCACCCTGGCAGGCCCCGACGAGATCCTGCAAGCCACCACCAAAAATGTAGAGCAAAACAGCTGGCCCAGTCATGAGTTTTTCAAGGCAAAATGGCAAGAACAAAACAAACGTCACACCAAACACGGTAATAGCGAATACAACCTAGAGCCCAATGTTAAAAGCTCCCCCGGCGGCCTTCGCGACATTCAAGTGATTGGCTGGATCGCCAAACGCCATTTCAACGCAGCCAACCTCGATGAATTATTAGAGCGCGGCTTTTTGCTCAAACAGGAATTAAGCGCGCTCAACGAAGGCATGGATTTTCTGTGGCGCGTTCGCTACGCATTACACATGACCAGCGGCCGAGCAGAAGACCGCCTTTTATTTGACCACCAGCGTACGCTAGCAAAAATGTTTGGCTTTGAAGGCGATGACAGCCGCATGGCCGTTGAACGGTTTATGCATGAGTATTATCGCTGGGCAATCATCTTAGGCCAACTTAACGATTTGCTGATCCAGTATTTTGACGAGACTATTCTAAGAGCCTGTGAAGCAGAAACCATCTTAAGCATCAACACCCGCTTCCGCATACGCAACGGCCATATTGAGGCTACCAATACTAAAGTTTTTGAAAAAACGCCCTCTGCACTGATGGAGGTTTTTTTATTGGCGGCACAGCACCCCAACATTAATGGTCTCAGAGCATCAACCATCAGACTAATAAGACAGCACCGCCACCTGATCGACAATGATTTTCGCAGCGATCCAAAAAACGTTCACTACTTTATGGAGCTGTTGCGCTGCAAACAAAAAGTTTCTCTGCAATTAAGGCGTATGTTGCGCTTTGGCGTACTTGAAGAATACCTACCCGAATTTAAAGCTATCATCGGGCAAATGCAACACGACTTATTCCACATTTACTCCGTTGACGCACACACCATGGAAGTGGTTAAAAACCTACGCCGCTTTCACTACCCCGAATCTAAAACACTCTTCCCCATTGCAGCCAGAGTGGTTCGCAGCATGGAACAAGTCGAACTCCTTTATATTGCAGGGCTTTATCACGATATAGCCAAAGGCCGTGGCGGCGACCACTCTGAGCTCGGCGCTGAAGACGTGACACATTTCTCAGAACGCCACAAACTCAGTAAAAAAGACAGTAACTTAGTCGCCTGGTTAGTTAGGCACCATTTATTAATGTCCTCCGTAGCTCAACGTAAAGACATTTATAATCCCGAAGTCATACGAGATTTCGCCAATGTTGTTGGCAGCGAAAAACGATTAGATTATTTATACGCCCTCACCGTTGCCGACATCAACGGCACCAACACAACATTGTGGAACAGCTGGCGTGACTCACTGCTAATACAGCTATATACAGAAACCAAACGCGCATTACGTAGGGGGCTAGAAAATCCTGCCGACAAACAAGAATGGATAGATGACAGCCAACAACAGGCCATTATAAAGCTTGAGGCGCTCGGCCTGTCTGAAAAAAATGTTCGCAACTTATGGACCGGCGTTGGTGAAGATTATTTCTTACGTGAAACCGTCGATGATATCGTTTGGCATACCGAAGCTATATCCCAAAACATTCATCAAAGTACACCAGTCATACTGACTAAAGACATCAGCAATACTGACGACGAAGCTGCAACACAAATCTTCTTGCACACTCAAGATAGAGCATCACTGTTTGCCATGGTTGCAGCCGCCCTAGAAAAGTTAGACTTAAACATTATGGATGCGAGAATCTATAGCTCTGGCGATGGCTACACCCTCGATACTTTTTATGTTTTAGATAGCAACGACGAACCCGTTGGTGACGACCCAGAGCGCCTTGCTGAAATCAGGCAAGTATTGAGAAAAAAACTACAAAACCCCGAGCAATATTTGTCAATTATTTCAAAAATAACACCTCGAAAAATACGCTTACTCTCCACCCCAACAACCACAAAATTTAGCTATGATGATGTTCTTGGCTTAAGCGTATTAGAAATTATCGCCCCCGATCGACCTGGGCTTCTGGCAAAAATTGGTAAAATATTCTTAGAATTTAAAGTGCTATTACAAAACGCCAAAATAGCCACCTTAGGCGAACGTGTTGAAGATGTTTTTTTTATTACCGATCACCAGAAAAACCCCATACATGATCTAGCCTTAGCCGATAAAATCCAACAAGCTATCTGCAAAGAGCTAGATATAAAAAATCCTATTTAATTTTTTAGCGATCCATAACTACTATGAACTCAGATTTAAAAAAACTACACCCCTATCCTTTTGAGAGACTTAATGCCTTAAAATCGGCTATAACACCACCAGCGGATCTAGAGCACATTGCCCTCTCTATAGGCGAGCCCAAACATCAGTCACCCACATTTGTAACCGATGCTTTAATCGAAAACATTTCAGCCCTATCCAACTACCCCAGCACCAAAGGTTTGCCCGAGTTACGAGCGACGATCGCAAACTGGGCTAGCAGACGCTTCCAACTTAAGGAAGGCGCCTTAAACCCAGAGCAACACATACTGCCCGTTAACGGCACCCGTGAAGCGCTATTTGCTTTCACGCAAGTCGTCATAAATAGAAAAAATAGCCCGCTACCCCTAGTAGTTACCCCAAATCCGTTTTATCAAATTTATGAGGGCGCAGCCCTTTTGGCTGGCGCAGAACCTTACTACTTAGCTTGCGACGAAAAAAAGGGCTTTATACCGGATTTTGATAGCGTTAGCGAAGAGATATGGCAGCGCTGCCAATTATTATTTTTATGCTCCCCAGGCAACCCAACAGGCGCAGTCATCAGCTCAGAAAAGCTACAAACATTAATCAAACTGGCCGATCAATACAACTTCATTATCGCCAGCGATGAATGTTATTCAGAATTGTATTTCGACGAATCCAAACCTCCCGTTGGCCTATTGCAAGCCTGCTCTGATATGGGCCGTGATAGCTTTGAGCGCTGCGTGGTATTCCATAGTCTATCTAAACGCTCTAACCTACCAGGACTGCGCTCCGGATTTGTTGCCGGCGACGCCAGTATCATTAGCGACTTTTTGCTCTATCGCACCTACAACGGCTGCGCGATGCCAATTCAACATCAGCTGGCTAGCATTACTGCATGGAATGACGAAGCGCACGTCAAACAAAATCGTGATCTTTATCGCGAAAAGTTTGATGCAGTATTAGCGATTCTTAAGGGCGTATTAGAGGTCGAGAAACCCGACGCTGGTTTTTATCTTTGGGCTAAAACACCTATCTGCGATAAAGCTTTTTCACAACAATTATTTGGCCAGCAAAACGTCACCGTTTTACCCGGTCAATTTTTAGGCCGCGAAGTTAATGGCCACAACCCTGGACAACAACGAATCCGTATGGCATTGGTCGCAACCTTGGATGAATGCATAGAAGCCGCCAAACGTATTAAAACGTTTATCTCTTATCTATAACCGAACCTTGTTTTTAAGCAGCAGTCAATTTGGTGATTAATACATGCTAAAAGCGAAACGGGTTGAATTCATTCTTAACCGACTACAGATTTTATACCCCAAACCTCCGATCCCATTAGATCACAAAGACCCTTACACGCTATTGGTCGCTGTTTTACTGTCGGCCCAATGCACCGATAAAAGAGTTAATACCGTTACCCCAGCGCTGTTCATGTTGGCAGACAATCCTTTTGATATGGCCAAACAAAGCGTTGACGATATTCGCGCTATTATTCGACCTTGCGGCCTGTCACCACAAAAGTCTAAAGCCATTCAAAAATTATCAGAAATGTTAGTAGAATTTCACAACGGTGAAGTACCCGTTAACATGGACGAATTAGAAAAACTGCCTGGGGTAGGCCATAAAACTGCCGGCGTAGTCATGGCACAATCGTTCAATGTGCCCTCATTTCCTGTCGATACCCATATACATCGCCTTGCCCAGCGCTGGGGTTTAACCAATGGTAAATCCGTTGTACAAACTGAGAAAGACCTAAAACGTTTATTCCCCAAAAGAAGCTGGAACGCTTTACATTTACAAATCATCTACTACGGTAGGGAGCATTGCTCTGCACGAGGCTGTGACGGAAGGGTCTGTGAAATCTGCACAACGTGTTACCCCGAGCGAAAGCACGCAAAAAAAACAGTTAAAGCATAAGTAATTAAAAACATTTCTTGTAACTACTCAGCGAGCTCATCAAAAAAATAATAAAAGTCTTGACAGATACTTAGGTGATTTTTATGTTTTCCCGCCCATTTACGAAATAGTGTGCATCTTGCCCCTGCAGCAACCATGGTGCGCGGCACGGATCGATTAATCAATCATTAGAGTCTAGCCAAACGCAAAAAACTCAAAGCCCTTAAAACGCAACACCAGGCGAAAAATAGCGCCTTAAAACCAATGATAGAATAACGCTCTTTGAAGAGTCCATTGGGTTTTGTTCTATGATTGTAGACCCTATAGATATTGATCAAACACTGAGTGAAGTTGAGCGCCTGCTTAAAGACGGCAAGCAAATCTCACCCGCACTGAAATCGTTGATACGTGTTTAGGTCGTGGTCATTAAACTACTGACCAACCGGGTGGGATTAAACAGCAGCAATAGCAGTAAACCACCTTCGTCCGATCTTAACAAGAAAAATCAAGACAGAAAAAAGTCGACAAAAAGTACCGGCGGCCAGCCGGGTCACGTTAGCAAGACACTCGTACAAGTTGACGATGCCGATGCCGATGCCGATGATATAGATTTTATAAAAATTGACCGTCGTACGCTACCAAAAGGCGATTACGAATGCGAAGGTGTGGAAAAACGGCAGGTTTTTGATATTACTAACCCCAATATTCGCTACCACATGTCCCCGGTATCGGTTTTTAATGGCGATGTTTTACTAACCGCCGACGGCCCCTCTAATAATAGTTATTTACTGATTGGTGATGCCACAGGTCATGGTTTACCCGCAGCAGTTGGCGTGATCCCTATTTACTCAGCCTTTAGAACAATGGCTGCCAAGGGTTTAACTGTTGGCACCATAGCCGCAGAAATCAACAAGTCACTACTGCAACTACTGCCCGATCACATGATGTTAGCGGCGGCAATTTTACAAATTAACACACATTCAAACCAATTATTAATTTGGTCAGGCGGGCTACCTAACCTTATTATTGCCGACCAAAAAGGTGCCATCAAACAACAAATATCAGCTTTTCACCCGCCACTAGCCGGGGTTGATGACGCAGAGTTTTCTCAAAACCTACAAGTATATGATCTTGAGAAAAACGACAAAATATATTTATTTACTGATGGTATTGAAGAGTCCTATAACTCTGATCAAGAAATGTTTGGAGAGCAGCGCCTACATGAGATGTTCAATGGCGACGGCGGCGACATATTCACGAGGATCCTAGAAGATCATGCTCGTTTTACCGAAAACACTGTGTAAAATGATGACATCACCTTAGTTGAGTTTAATTATCAGCCTCAGGCCGATGTGAATTGGCAGTCAAACACCAACAAGCTGCCTCAACACATGCTGCCATGGAAGCTGTTTTTTAACCTGCAAGCACAAAACCTACGCGACATAGAACCTATACCTCATATTATACGGGTGATAGATAAAGCCGCAGGGATAGATGTACATCAAGACTTTATCTCAACCATACTATCAGAGTTATTCAATAATTCATTGGAACATGGTTTACTCGACCTAGATTCCAACATGAAAAATGACACTGATGGTTTTATTCAATATTATCAAATAAGACGTGATAGGCTAGCCAAATTGGATTCAGGCTATATTGATATTATCATTGAATTTATTCCCGCTGGCGATGACAGCCATGTTGCGATTGAAGTTACCGATAGCGGTAAAGGTTATTGCCAGCCAGATATAGATCCAGATCAGATCAATGAAAATCATGGACGTGGTTTACTGTTAATTCATAAATTAACACATCAACTCACCGTGAGTAATGACGGCAGAACGACTAAAGTCATTTATCGATTAAAACAAAAAAATTAAAGGCTTTATCAGCATGACAAAAATAATAATTGTGGATGACTCTCCCTCCATGAGAAACATGATTACCGCTACTCTATTAATTTCGGCCATCAAGTAGACGATGCCGAAGACGGGCAAGCGGCTTTAAATAAAATAAAAGCAACTCAGTATGACGCCATCATCAGTGATATCAACATGCCGGTTATGGATGGCATAGAGCTCACCAAGCAAATTAGAGCACTCGCCAATTATAAATACACCCCTGTTCTGCTGCTCACAACGGAATCAGCAACGGATAAAAAACTGGAAGGTAAAGCAGCAGGCGCCACCGGCTGGTTAGTAAAACCATTCAACCCAGAAAAGCTCATCTCTACCGTTGGGAGGGTACTGCGATAATCTCTCGGCCTGCCAGGGCAAAGGATTACCCAACAATTTACTGTTAATTACACATGCCTCCCCTCATGTAGCTCATACTTTCTATGCACATAGAAACCCTGACAATGTAGCATCGGGTACACCACCGTTAATATTAAACTAAGCATCAATAGCCTTTCTTAACGCAGGTTAATCAAATCATCAATTGTGATGACTAGCCGCGCCTCACCCTTTTTTGCTATCCTAGCGACCCTTAAATTTGCTAAGCCAAAGGTACCCTGTGACGACACTGTACGGCATCAAAAATTGCGACACCGTAAAAAAAGCCCGTAAATGGCTTGAATCTCAAGGAATAGATTATCAATTCCACGACTTCAGAACGGATGGTCTCAATGCCGAGCAAGTGCTGTTATGGCTGCAAACCTTAGGCTGGGAAACACTGGTCAATAAACGCAGCACCACCTGGAAGCAGCTTGATGAGGCTAGCCGAGCCGCGATGGATGAACCGCTAGCCAAAAAAATAATTCTGGCTCAGCCGACCTTAATCAAACGACCTCTGTTAGATACCGGAAAAACCCTAACAGTGGGCTTTAAAGACAGCGAATATCAATCCCTATTTCAAACACTCTAGATTCACACAGCAGGACACTAACATGAGCACAACTTTCAGTTTAGGCCTGGGTGTAGGCACCCAGAACACTCAAGGCGAGTGGTTAGAAGTATTTTACTCTAAACCCGTACTGTCACCTTCTGAGGCATTACTTAAAGCCGTAGCAATCGCCACAGGCTACCAGGGCGACAACCAAGCCATCAGCCTAGAAAAGGGGCAACTAGGCAGCTTAGAATCTAATTTACGTGAAGCGGGTGAAGCTCACCAGGCCGATATCGTTAAAGCGATGAAACAAAGCACTCAGCCTTTAGTGGCTACCATTCTCGCCACCGATGACAGCCCCAGCTCAGTACCCGAGGGCTACCTAAAACTGCATTTATTATCTCACCGCCTAGTGAAGCCACATGGCGTTAATTTAAATGGCCTATTTGGTGCCCTGCCTAACGTGGCCTGGACTAATAAAGGCGCTATCGACTTAGCTGAACTTCCCCAAGCGCAATTAGAAGCACGCTTAAACGGCGAGACTATCAGCGTAGATTGCGTTGATAAGTTCCCCAAAATGACCAACTACGTTGTACCTTCAGGTGTTCGTATTGCTCACACTGCACGTGTTCGCTTAGGGGCATATATTGGTGAAGGGACTACCGTTATGCATGAAGGTTTTGTTAACTTCAATGCTGGTACCGAAGGCCCGGGCATGATTGAAGGCCGCGTATCAGCGGGTGTTTTTGTCGGTAAAGGCTCCGACTTAGGTGGTGGTTGCTCGACCATGGGTACGCTATCGGGTGGCGGCAACATTATTATCTCTGTGGGCGAGGAATGTTTAATCGGTGCCAATGCAGGAATAGGTATCCCACTGGCTGACCGCTGCATTGTTGAAGCTGGCCTCTACATTACGGCGGGCACCAAAGTCATCATGCTAGATGACCAAGGCACTGCCGTTGAAACCGTTAAAGCTAGAGAGCTTGTTGGCCAGTCAGACCTATTGTTCCGTCGCAACTCTCTAACCGGTGCGATTGAGTGCAAAACGAATAAAACAGCGATTGAATTAAACGAAGAGCTGCACGCCAACAATTAACACTCAGCACTTCGCTAATGCATAAAAAAAGGGCGAATAAATCGCCCTTTTTTATACCTGAATTTCAATCAGCCATTAAATAGACTTGATAGCCCGCCTGTTTGAGTAAATATACAGCCAGCTCACCACGACGACCACATCCAGGCGTAATCACATAAATCAATTCATGATCAAAGCTATTCAAATGCTTTCGAATATAGGCAATAGGATGATTTTTAGCCGTTTCATAATGCTCATGCCTAAATTCAGCCATTAGACGAACATCTAAGTAGCAAACTTTTTCTTCTTCAATCGCCTTTAAATCATCTTTCGATAACGATTGCATCAGAGGCTCTTTAATTATTTGATGGAAGTTATCATTACTTAACCGGCCCAACAAACCGGACTCCTTCATGACGACTGTCGCATTTCTGGTGGTATCAGCAACCAGGGCTTCATCACCAAAATAATCTCCCGGCGACAACGTAAAATCTTCACCGTCAAAGGGGCCCGCGGGGTTTGTTTTTACCTCTGCATAACCTATTTTAATGATGTAAAAATAATCACCTGGGGTATTCTCTTTAATAATCTCATCGTCGATATCAACCTCAATGTCTTCTAGCGATGAAAACATATTGATCATAGTTGACGCAGGAATATTGACGGCCAACTGCGACTTCAAAAAACGCTCTGTCCAGTCATCTTCATGTTCACCTTCAACGACCGTCTGACCTGAAACGGTATGAGTGCTCTCATCTATATGAGCCACCTTAAACCCCTTACTTTGGCTCAAAGATAAAAACTCATCAACATCCGATGTATTCACTACTAAAATGCAGCAACCTTCACCCGATTTAATACTGCCGCCCCTTTTTAAACATTCCTCTAAAGGGTTCGCGCTGGCCGAGTCACGGCTATTAATAATTTTTCTCTGGTCAAAAGAAATTCTGTGTTCCACACTACCTTCAATTAAGTAATGATACTCACTGGTCACCGTAGAGGAGCGTTTAATAATTGACTGCCCTAGCTCAGGTAATTTAACGCGCGTCCTCTCGATTAACTTTTCGATTAGATGATCCGCAACTAAGCTCAAGGGATATAACGCTTTCACAATACTGCTATCAATGGCGGGTTGTTGTAACGACATAGTTCCTCAAAGGCCTAGCGGCCTATATGATGCGCTGCATTGAATGCTCTAGCAGCAAAGTTAAAAATTGTAATGAAACATGCTAACAGCCCATTATGTCCATGATAGAATGTCTGTTTTTTGACGCCGGACACACTAACATGCCATTTAAGTCAGCCACGCTACAACTCACTAGAGACTTACTCTGCAAACAATCAGTGACGCCAGAAGATGATGGCTGCCAAGATTTAATGATTCAGCGACTCGAGAAGATAGGCTTTAATGTTCAAAGGCTGCGTTTTGGCGAGGTCGATAATTTTTGGGCTACCCGAGGCGAGGCGGGGCCTATCCTTTGCTTTGCTGGCCACACCGACGTTGTCCCTACAGGCCCTACGGATTCATGGAGGTACCCCCCATTTGAACCCACTATTGATGACGGCATGCTCTATGCCCGAGGCGCCGCTGATATGAAAGGCAGCTTAGCGGCCATGGTAACGGCCTGTGAGAGCTTTGTTGCTGAACACCCCCGACACACTGGCCGCATCGCTTTTTTAATCACCAGCGATGAAGAGGGGCCCGCTATCAATGGTACCGTTAAGGTTATCGAATGGTTAGAACAACGCAATGAAAAAATCACTTGGTGCGTTGTGGGCGAACCTTCATCAACCAATCTTGTCGGTGATGTGATAAAAAACGGCCGTCGGGGCTCTCTTGGTGCCACGCTAACCGTTAAAGGTATTCAAGGCCATGTAGCTTACCCTCACCTTGCTAGCAACCCTATACACTCAGTATCTCCCGTGCTGGCTGAGTTAGCGGCAGAAGAATGGGATCAAGGTAATGACTCCTTCCCTGCCACCTCTTTCCAAATCTCCAATATTAATGGCGGTACAGGTGCAACCAATGTCATCCCCGGAGACGTTACCGTTATACTTAACTTTCGTTTTTCCACGGAATTAACAGACACCATTCTGAGAGAACGAACCACTGCCATCTTAGATAAACACGGCCTAAAATATGACATTGAATGGAATCTCAGCGGCCAACCGTTCCTAACCGCCGAAGGCGATTTAGTCGACGCCGCGGTACAGGCAATTAAACTGGCTAACGGCCTAGACACGGTACTCTCTACTGCTGGAGGCACTTCAGATGGCCGTTTTATTGCCCCCACGGGCAGCCAAGTAGTGGAGTTAGGCCCGGTCAATGCAACCATTCACAAAATAGATGAATGCGTAAAAGCCGAAGACCTCAATACATTGTCGGTTATGTACCAGGGCATCATGACCCACCTTTTAGCCTAATCATTAATTCTACTAACACGATGAACTATTTATGCCCGCAATGCCAACACCCCCTCAAAGAAGAGGATAATCGTTGGTATTGCGACAACAATCACAGCTTCGATAAAGCCAAGCAAGGTTATTGCAACCTTCTACTGGTACAAAATAAGCGCTCAAAAATTCCAGGTGATAATGCCGATATGGTGCAAGCTCGACGGCGCTTTTTATCACAAAACTTCTACCAACCCATTTCTGAAGCGATTAATCACTTAATTAAGAACCCGGTCTTCAACGATCGATTGAGCAAGCCCAAAGGCCAAAACCTTAATATTATTGATGCGGGCTGTGGTGAGGGTTATTACACCAATGCCCTCTCTAGAAGCCTACATAGCAATCAACAAGCAGCCAACATCACAGGGGTTGATATCTCTAAATTTGCCGTTAAGGCTGCCGCCAATCTCAACAAAGACATCGCTTGGTTTGTGGGTAACAGCAGCCACCTACCGGTAGCAGACAATAGTTGCGACTATCTCTTGAGTTTATTTTCGCCTATCCCTAAAATAGAATTTGTTAGAGTGTTAAATAATGAAGGTTATTTACTGTTAGCGAGTACCGGCTCACAGCATTTGATTGAACTAAGAGAAAAGCTTTATGACGAAGTTAAGGTTGATGCATTAAATCCGGCTGCCGAGCTAAGCTCACACTTTAACCTTGTCACTCAAAAAAATATTGAATTATTGTTACCGTTAAATCGACAACAAGATATTCAAGATTTATTAGCAATGACACCCCATTACTGGCGAGCATCCCCCGACAAGAAACAACAGCTACAGAACATTAACGAACTAAGCTTAACAGTAGATGTCAACTTATTCTTATTAAAGGTCATACCACAATGCTAGCCGAGCTGCTTGAAGACACAAGAAAGATACTAAAATTATTTGGCCTTGGCGCTGTTTTATTTTTTGTTGGCGTAGGTTTTATCCAATGGGCTAACTCACTAATTCCTGCGTCGCTGCAGCAGGAAGTGATCGTACTTGTCGGCGTGGCCATTAGCGGCACAGGATTTTTAATCTCAATGACCGCTCAATGTTTGTTGATTCTCCAGCGCTTCAAAAATGTGGATAAATTACACCGAAAAACCATCAAAACCGATCAAGATTAAGCATTAACTCAAAGAAATATTTTCCATAGCAGCAATTTTATTAATCGCATCAACTGCCTTTTCCGTTTCAAAATTAACGGTGAAGCCCCCCAACATTTCAATAACAGCCTCAACCTCACTATTAACAGCTCTTTCTTTTAAGGCGACAAGTTCACCCGGCGTCAAAAATCCACCCCGTACAACCGCTTTCCTAACGTTAATAAGCATAACTTTCATACCTTCCTCTACGACTACTGAAACAGGCTCATCTTGCTTCAATTCATTTAATAAAGCTTTCTTTAAGTCATCAAAAGAGCGCTTAAAGTCATCCCAATGTGTATACCCTTGGTCATAGTTATTATTGATTGCTGACTGCTCAATATATCCAGCCATTTCATAAATAGTTGTAGCCCCTAAACTTCCAGATGCACCTTTAATTGCATGAGAGCATGCTTTAAGCTCATCGCAGGAATGGCTATCAAAAGCTGCCTGTAGCTTATCAATGTAAGTGGCAGATTCCTCCAAAAAAATATTAA
>JBNMPS010000074.1:0-13366 GCA_051277005.1 Pseudohongiellaceae bacterium | reverse complement strand
TAAGGTGCTGAATAAAGCGCCTATCTAACTCTTGTTCAGAAGAAACATATAATACAAACTCTTCATCAGCCATTGTTTTGACCGTGATTGTGGAGTTGCTGTCACCCTCGCTGGCATAGCTAACTTCCAAATCTTTAACAGCACTTAAATCTGCACTCTTGCTGACCAATTTTCCGTCCCCGTTCAACCAATAAGAGAAAACAGTGTTTTCTGTAAAACCATTACCATCATCTCTTATATCCAGAAAAGCATCACTATAAAAATACCTCAATTTTTCATTGGCTGGAAAACAGCCTTGGTTAACCATGAATCTGATATCACGCTCAAGCACTTGCCTACCAAGAACAACTCGATCACTTGGCAGTAGCCCAATAGACTCGCCTACCATTAACGACGCCAAGGGTAAAAACAATAGGCACAACAAATAATGGCGCGGCCGCCATTTCGAATTATGCACATAAGCTTTAGATTCGTACCCCTCTATATGATTAATATAATTTGCTAATGGCAGCAATAACAAAGCAGCAATTAACAGACAGGGAATAATCACCGCATCAATTCCGCTAAGAATATATAATAGAAAGTACAGCAGCGCTAACACCCCACCGATAAAAATCGGTGGTAACTTGTTTTCCTGATAGCGTGTATTACTATCATTCACTAATATTTTGTAAAATGAATAATAAAAAAAACCGTTTAATAGTGCTCTCATGGCAGGGATGATATGACTTTGGTTTTTACGCTTTATAAACTGCCAATTTTTATAGAAGTAAAAAACAGGGTAACATCCAAATGTCACCACCGATAATAGTGTCAGTTTCAGCATAGAAACCGGATAATAACACCCAGACAAGGAAGATTTCCCTGTCCTTTTCCTATCCACTAGCCATTCAACAATCACATAGACTAACAACAGGCAAATCATCGATAAAATCACCATAGATTTATCGATTTTTTCAATGAAGCCATTTTCTAATAATGCATCTTCTGCAGGAAGACTTTTTGATGACCCAGGCGAATACCACAGACTGTAACTATTATCGTCACGAACTTTTTTAAGTTCAGAGCGATACTCTACAAAGTCAGCGGCACTAATATGATCATCCTTTGACTCATACCGATACTGCAAACTTAATAAGTTATTGGTATTATCGAACTTCACAGAACTTTTATAATAAAAATATGCGTTATCAACAACAACCTCTTCTGCCTCAAAATCCCAATCGGAAGATGGTAACAGCACCTCAATTATTTGCTGTAAGTTATCTGGGTAGCTAATTTCAAGCGGCTGCTTTCGCAAGGAAAAATCTGGGTTTTGTACTCGGTCAGATATAAGGTTGGCATAAAAAGTAGCTCGCCTTTTTTCTCCCCCTTCTTTCTTATCCCATATATTTTTGATCTTGTAGCTTTCAACAAGATGAATTTCGTTATCATTCTCATTATTTTCATATTTGGACTTTTCAACCCACGTTAAATCTGGATAGTAGCCCCTATAAAACATCAAAAAGATTTCTTGAAGACCGGCCAAACCTTTTTCTTCTAGCCGATTTCTTTGCCGTGTTGCATCTGCACCTTGATATACGGTGGTTGACTTAAACGTCGCTTCATATCCTTCTCCACTACTAACATCAAATTGATCTTTAGTCTTGATTAAGCTATTTTCAACTTTCCGATCCATTGAGCGTAATTTATTTACACCCTCTTCAACGACAAGCGCATAACCGTAATTGGGCTGATATATTTTATCGATGCCACCATATTGATTACGCCAGGTTGGGTCCAGCCAAAAACTCTCGCCATCGATATCGGCAACCACGATCACATGGTTAAAAGCATTAATTGAAGGTGGTATACTGCCAATGCTTTTATGTCCGTCGGTGTTAACCAGCGCAGGAGATGCGCTATAGCCCATCTCCTTTAACATGCGGACAAGCAGTACGGCCTTATCTTTACAATCGCCATAACGTCGCGCCAAAGTTTCCGTTGCCAAACTCGGTTTATGAGAGTTTGAACCGAGCTCAAGGCCTAAATATCGCACTTCGTTTTGAGTAAACTGAAGTGCTTGAGCAACCTTTTCAAAGCTACTTTCCGCTTTTAAATTTATTTCGGTAATAATATTGTGGAACTCTGCAGACTGGGGCTCTAGCTGCGTATAAAGTGGCAGCGCCCAATCGACTACCTCTTCCCAACTATTAAGTTCTGAAAATAAAACATAGCCGTAAGGGTTATACCAGTCTGGCGTTTTATTCTCAATATTTATGATTTTGCTGTCGACTACTTCGAATTTGTACTCCACGCCATTTTCATAGTGTGATTTTTTTACATTTACTTCATCATTAATTGCACTGTATGTTAACGGTTTATCTTTTTCCCACAATATTCGCTGTAGTTGACGATGTACCGGCACAGACCACTGAAAATAGGCCTCATAACTATAGATATTATTAAACACAGGATTACTTCCTGTTCGTGAGTAACTGTATTCAACAACATCACCAACACGCACATCATCAAGAATAATATTGGCAGTAACTAACCCGTTATAAATCAATTTGTCTAAATCTTTTTCACGCTGAATCAGTGATACTTTATCGCGCAATAGTTTTCTAATTATCTTTCCAGACCGGATGATATTAATGCTATGAAGGGTTAAATTTTCGTAAATAGGATCAAAATCAATAAGTATCTGTGAGGCATACTCTAAACCTTTGGGGTTAACGATTTTCTCTGCAAAGTGCGTAAAACGCTCATATTTTCCTTCCCAGGTAACTCTGGCTTGCTTATCAATTAGCAGGTAATAAATACCATTTTTTATTTTATCGGTAGGTGTTATGTCGGGCACCACCACTTTATGGGTTGCTACCCAAGTGGATGGCTTTGCAATCGTATACTCTTTAGACTCCTCCGCTATGCCACTATTGACGCCAACCATGATGACAAACTGAATGATTAATTTACTTACATTTTTTAAATTCATATTATTTTTATTAAAAGTCCATAACAGTATGGTATTAGCCGAGACCATAAGCCACAGCAAATACTGAGTATTAACATAGTGAGTTGTATTTCATTTAATATTGAAAACCCGCGACCACTAACCCGAATTCCCTGATTACACATCATGCGCTTATATTGAAATTCATTCCCACAAAGTTAACGTTCTTCCACCTAAAAACATCCAACGTTTGTACTTTGTTATTGAGGAAACTGTTTATTGTTATGAGTGACTGAGTAAAACATATAAACACTATTAGACCAAGCTCTAAGGTATTGAGTTTATTGTGTTTTTTAGAATGGATACCGGCTCAGGGCCGGCATGACGATACTGATACTGGGTAACAGATCAGGGCTGGTCTGACGATACTGGATTCCGGCTAACACACTGCCGGAATGACGGTACTGACACTGGATACAGGCTCAGGGGAGGAAAGTTTAACCACCTGCAGCAGGCTTATTTGGCTTCCCGAGGTGAGTTTTTTAATCGTTATGGCCCCTTTTAATGACCATTACAACGGCCCTTTTAATTGGCCGTTTTGCTGACTCAGCGTTGATTCAACTGCCGGTTATTGAATATATGTTTATAAGCGGCTCTTTTAACAAAAAAAACCTATTGCCATTGCCCAGCAAAGGTAGCGGCCAACGCCTCACTCCCCGCCGCATGCCTTTAGTATATTGCCGGGCTAGCGCTGATTAACAATCAGCAAGCTTTTTATATTGATTTAGACGCTATCTGTTCTATGCGACTAATCGCCATTAAAAAATAGACTCTAAAGGGATAAAAAATAATTAGCGCAACACTATCGGCCAACAAATCTAACCATGAAAAAAAGCGATAACTGGTTAAACCTTGTAGTAATTCAATGCATAAACCAAAACTCACTAAAGCAATAACCTTTATGCGCCAATATGACCATTGCGGGTAGGCAATATCCATCAACGCGATTAGGGCTAAAAAACCAACTAAGTGATTAGTTTTATCCCAGCCGGTGGTAATAAACGTTTCATCCAAAGGCAATAGTGACAAGGTTAAAATCGCCGCTAGTAATGCTATAAAAAGAAATTGATAAATTTTCACCATAAAAAACTCTCTGTAAAAATCATGTAAAGGACGCAGGCTATGTTTCTAGTAATTAAACTAACCTATAATCACCATCATACAAACACAGTCCTATCTCTTCTGTAAAAAGGTGTCTCATTATGCAGTATTTACACAGTATGCTCAGAGTTAATAACTTAGAAACGGCATTAGATTTCTTTTGCAATAAACTGAACATGATTGAAGTTAGACGCTATAACCATGAAACTGCTCGTTTCACGCTGGTTTTTTTAGCCGCAAAAGATGACATGGCCATCGCAGAATCAGAGCACCGTCCCTGTGTAGAGCTAACCTACAACTGGGACACAGAAGATTACAGCCATGGCAGAAATTTTGGTCATCTTGCTTACGCCGTCGACAATATTTATAACACCTGCCAAGACCTTATGGATAAAGGCGTTATTATCAATCGGCCACCGCGTGATGGTTACATGGCGTTTATAAAGTCTCCTGACGGGATTTCTATTGAGCTATTACAAAAAGGGGAACGCTTAACCCCAAGTCAGCCCTGGTTAGACATGAAAAACCAAGGCGAATGGTAGCGGTTATTTACAAATAAATAGCAAACAGCCGTAAAAGTGCATTAAGCAACGACTTACGCCGAAAAAAATTTGGCAACTTAATGGCAGTGATTAAAAAAGATACCACCAAGGGTCTTTCAACGACTCTTCACAGCCCTTTAGCTGCTTATTATATTGCCGAGCTTTAGCCGATACCTTTTTAGCTACTTTTTTGAGCCAGGCCTTATTATTGTAGGTGCGACGATTAAAGCCCCCATGCCCTTCATGGTAAGCCAAATAAAGATGATAGGTATCGTTAGGCTTAATACTACAGCGCTTCTGGCTGACACTGTTATACCAACCAATAAAATCTACAGCATCATCAAAGTCGTCTCTATCAGCACCATAATTACCACTACTACGCTGATAGTCCTCCCACGTTCCGTTTTTAGCTTGTGAGTAGCCATAAGCTGAGGAAGACCTGAACCAAGGAATAATACCAAATAGCCATTCACGGGGCGGTTGCGCGTTAGCTTTAAACCGTGATTCCTGATGCATCATTGCCATCATGACACCAATAGAAGAACCCCACTCCTCACGTGCGTCAGCTGCATCTTCGTACCAGTCTTTCTCACCAAATATCTTACAAATATTATCTTGACTTTTAGGTGGCGCCGTTGTGCAGCCGGTAAGTAAAAACAGCTGAATCAACAAACAAAGTATAACGAGCTGTATTTTCATTATTGGCCTAATAACTATTGGGTATTGTGTTTTTCTAATAGCGATAAAAATAGTTTTTCATCAAGAATTTCAATGCCCAACGCCTGCGCCTTAGTCAACTTTGAACCTGCACCTGGCCCCGCAACAATAGCGTGAGTCTTTTTAGAAACGCTGCCAGCCACCTTGGCGCCTAAAGCTTGTAAATACTCTTTGGCTTCAGTACGGCCCATAGTTTCTAAAGTACCCGTAACAACATAGGTTAAACCTTTTAAAGGTAGCTCATCATCAGACTTCAACGCTATTGCCGGCCAATTAACCCCCGCAGTTTGTAATTTGTTTAGTAATTCTTGACTGTGCGGCGCATGGAAATAATCAAAAACATGCTGCGCAACGACAGGGCCAACATCATCAACCTCTAACAATGCTTCAATAGAAGCCGATTGTAATGCAGGTAAGCTACCAAAATATTGGGCCAAGCTAGCCGCCGTTGCCTCGCCGGCCTCCCTAATACCTAGAGAAAACAAAAATTTAGGGAGCGTGGTAGATTTAGATTTTTCCAGCGCATCAATTAAGTTTTTCGCCGATTTTTCTGCCATTCGCTCTAAAGCCACTAAGGGCTCAATCTGAAGAGTAAATAAATCAGCTACCGATTTAATCAAACCTTCATCAACTAATTGCTCAACCAGTTTGTCACCAAGGCCATCCACATCTAACGCCTTGCGCGAAGCAAAATGTTTAATCGACTCTTTAACTTGGGCCTCACAAATTGATGCACCTGTGCAACGTGTAACAACCTCGCCCTCAACCCGCTCTACTGGTGATTCACAAACCGGACACTGCTTAGGAAACTCAATCGCTGTGCAGTTTGCAGGGCGCCTCTCCAGCACCACTTTCACCACTTGAGGGATAACGTCCCCCGCCCTACGCACAATAACGGTGTCGTTAATGTGCACACCCAAGCGCTCAATCTCATCCCGGTTATGCAAGGTGGCATTACTAACGGTTACCCCACCCACAAACACAGGCTCTAAACGAGCAACCGGGGTAATAGCCCCCGTTCTACCGACTTGAAAATCAACATCGAGCACTCGCGTAATTTCTTCTTCGGCAGGAAACTTGTGGGCAATTGCCCAACGCGGAGCACGCGAAACAAAACCTAAGCGTTTTTGAAGTACAATATCATCAATTTTAAACACAATGCCATCAATGTCGTAAGCTAAGCTACTGCGCTTATCTAACAAATAATCGTGATAGGCTAAACACTCATCTACACCCGTTACTACTTTCATCTCAGGGTTTATCCGAAAACCCCATTGCTGAAATTGCAGTAACATATCGCTGTGATTATCAGCCAGGCTGAGCAGCTTACCGTTTTCATCGCTAATTAAACCATAACCATAACAACACATTTCAAGATGGCGTTGCGATGCAATTTTAGGGTCGAGTTGGCGCAAGGTGCCTGCAGCCGCATTACGAGGGTTAGCGAAAGGTTTTTCATGGGCGGCTAAGGCTTTTTTATTGTAGGCCTCAAAGCTTTTTTTGGGCATATAAATTTCACCGCGCACTTCAAGTACAGCGGGATAATGATTACCCATCAGCGTTAATGGTATAGACGGTATGGTGCGCACATTATGGGTGATATTTTCACCAACACGGCCATCACCCCGGGTGGCACCACGCTCTAAAACCCCATCACGATACAACAAGCTAATAGCAATGCCATCAAGCTTTGGCTCACACACAAACGGCAGTGGTGCCTTATTTTCGAGTCGGTTTTGGAGGCGTTTTTCAAACTCACGCATTTCATCCGCATTGAAGGCGTTATCTAATGACAACATGGGCACTTCATGTTTGATTTGCTTAAAGGATGTTAAGGGCTCGGCACCCACACGCTGGGTTGGGGAATCAGCACTAATTAACTCAGGCTGCTCAGTTTCGATGTGTTGCAGTTCACGCATTAGGCGATCGTATTCGGCATCGGGAACCGTCGAATCATCTAAGACATAATAATGGTAGTTATACTGATTAATTTGTTGATGCAACTCAGTAACACGCTGAGCGGAAGAAGAACCTACAGAAGAGTTAGACATTACGTATGAAATGCCCTTAGGCGTGAGTTAATTGTTTACGCTCTATTTCACGTATGCGATTACGGAAATGCTCTAGGGTTTGAGACGTCATCGCACTGTGGGTTTCATCACGCAATTCACCGTTAAGGTTTTTAACTAAGCACTGTGCGGTTTCAACCATATAATCAAAGGCTTGAATAGGATTTTGGGGGCCAGGCACCTTCACAAAAAAGCAAATTCCTGGCGTTGAAAGGCCACTAATATTATCTAAATCAAACGTACCGGGTTCAACGCTGTTAACCACGCTAAATTGAACAGGGCCTTTGCCGCTGGCATTTTCATAGCGGTGAAAAATATTCATATCGCCAAATCGGCAATCACAAGCCAAAAGAATATGCAGTAAATCATCACCACTGAAGGGCTTATTTTTAGCCATGACATTAATGATAATGACTTCTTGATTATTAGGGTTAATTGGTTTTTGTTCTGCGTCTTGAAAAGCTTCTAGCTGTTGCTGCACGGGCTCTTCTTGCCAGGGATCAGGTAGCGGCTCGTTATCGTCTGTAACAAGCTCATTGGCAACATCTTCAACTACTGCGTGATCAGTGCCCGTACCGTGATCATCCATCATCAATACATCGGCCACCACATCATGGTCACTAAACTCTGATGCAGTGATAGACTCCATTAGCATTGGGACGTCTTCATCTAATTGAAGATCGTCTTGTTGATCCTGCGGAGCCGGCTCATCGGGTTGATTTTGTGTGAGTTGCTGTGCCTTTTGCTCTTGTCTCTGTTGCTCTTTTCGGCCTACAACTCTTGGACCACCGGGCAGCTCAGTGCTAAAGGTCTCTACACTGTCACCAGAAGAATTTACAAAGTTTTTATTTAGCGATATACGAATCTTGCCGCGGCGATCATTACGCATGCGACGAATCCCATCAAAGATGACTACTAAAATCAGCAGTACGCCGACAATCATCAACCAGTCACGAGCACCGAGTTCCATTGATGTATTTACCCTTTCTTGTTACTACGTTAGTGTTTATAAATTCTAAATTAAACGGTTATTTAAAGCGCGGCTAAATCAGCGGCTTCATCGACATCTACGGTAACCAAACGCGAAACACCGGGCTCATGCATGGTGACACCTAACAATTGATCGGCCATTTCCATAGCAATTTTGTTATGTGTAATGTAGATAAACTGCACTGATTTTGACATTTCTTTAACCAGTCGTGCATAGCGGCCAACGTTGGCATCATCCAATGGCGCATCAACCTCATCAAGCATACAGAAAGGTGCTGGATTCAAACGGAAGATAGAAAAAACCAAGGCGATTGCAGTCAGCGCTTTTTCACCGCCTGATAACAAGTGGATAGTGCTATTACGTTTGCCCGGTGGGCGCGCCATAATCGCAATACCCGTATCAAGTAAATCATCACCGGTCATTTCAAGATACGCAGTACCGCCACCAAATACTTTGGGGAACAACTCTTGTAGGCTGGTATTAACGTTATCAAAAGTGTCTTTAAAACGCTGACGGGTTTCTTTGTCGATTTTGGCAATCGCATTTTCTAAGGTTTGCAGCGCTTGCATTAAATCATCATTTTGAGCATCTAAATAAACCTTACGCTCAGATTGAGATTTGTAATCATCAATCGCCGCCATATTAATATTACCCAAACGTGAAACCTTACGGCCAATGGTGTCTAACTCTTCACGCCAGGCTTTTTCTGTTGCCTCTTCGGGTAAATTAGCTAATACGTTCTCTAAATCAAATTGAGTTTCAATCAACTGCTCTTCAAGAGCACGACGACTTACGTGTAAACCTTGGACATTAACACGCTGGCCTTCTAGATCAGAGCGTACTAACTGTGCACGCTGTTCAACTGAACTACGGCCCTGCTCGGCTTGACGTAATGCGTGTTCAAACTCACTGACCTTAGTACGCTCAGCGGTTAACTCTTCTTCAACTTCTAGACGGCTCTCTAACTGCGTCTCTAACTCCATTTTTAATTCTTCAACAGGATCATCCGCACCTTCAATGCCTTCTTTCAAGGTGGCACGGCGCTCTTCTAATTGCTGAACTTGTGAGCGAGTACGGTCGATATTTTGATTCATTGAATCTAATTGCGCGCGCAGCGATTGATAGCGCATCGCCAATTGGTGAGCAGAATCTTTGTCATGCCTAGCGCTTTGTCTGGCTTGATCTAATTTGCCGCGACTTTCATCGCGCACTGCCATCAAACGTTCACGCTCGTTGGCATCAAGCTCCATCGCTTCGATAGAATCCTGCAGAATCATACGCGCTTCACCCAAGCCTTCTTGCTCAGCTTGGAACTGTTCGCGGTTGTCAGTAATGTCGCTATTAATACGCTCACGCCTAACACTAAGTTGCTCAACTTGAACTTGCTTACCACTTAACTCAGAACGTAATTCAGCGTGTTTTTTACTCACGTCTCGTAAGTCACGCTGTAATTGCTCACGTTGTATTTCAGCTGTTTTTAACGCTTCACGGCCAGCCGTAATATCGGTATCGAGTGCTTCAACACGCTGTTCTAATTCAGCCACTTGTTCGTTAATCGTTTCAAGCTCTTGCTGGCGGCTCAAAACACCCGCTTGGGCATCGCTATCTTTTGCAACCCGTAACCAATTAGTGCCAAGCCATAAACCTTCAGGCGTCACAACCGACTCATGGGCCTCTAACTTGTCACGCATCGACAACGCTAATGGCAAATCAGCTGCCACGTACACACCCGCTAACAAACTGGCCGCTTGGTTGCCATCGACTTTACTCGCTAAGGTTTCTGCCACACCGCTGTCACGCTGAACACCAGCAGACGCTCCGTCTAATAAGGTAATGCTGCCTTTCTTTAATTGCTCGGTTAAGGACGCAATAGCATCAATACCATCGACACAAACCGCTTGTAAATGTTCACCTAAAACGGTTTCTACCGCCGTATCCCAGCCGTCTGATACCTTTAAGTTCTCAGCCAAACGTGATTGGCCCGCTAAGTTATTACTGCTCAGCCAGTCATTAATAGCACCACCCTGCCGGCCCAGCGCAGCTTGTTGTAACGCCTCCAATGAGGCCTGCCTACCACGCAAACTCTGTAGCTGGTTTCTAGCTTGATCGAGCGTAGAACTAGCTTCATTATTAACATCACGCTGGCCATTAATGGTTTCGGCATGCTCATCGATGCGTTGCTGAGAATCTTCCAGCTGCATATCTAGTTCGGCTTGCTGCTCGGTAAGAAGGTTGATCTCTTCTTCCATCGGGCCTGCCGTTAATCCGGACTTTTCAACATCCAATTTTTCGATACGATCTTTTATGCGGTTGAGTACTTGCTCAAATTGCTGAATACGAGATTGCTGCACTTCAGCGCGCTGGCGTGGCTCAGCGGCCTTTAAGTTGAACTCATCCCACTGCTGCTGCCAGTTTTGCATAGATTCTTCAGCCGTCTGCAGGGTTTCAGCTGTCTCTTCCTCTGAGGCCTGGGCAATCTCCAGCTCTGGCTGAATCTGTTCTAGCTCTTCATTCCAAAGCTCTATGCTCTCGTTATCAGAATTGAGGTGTTCTTGAGCTTGCTGGTAGTTTTGTTCAGTTTGGTTGAGGTCTTCACGCAACTGACGGCTGCGATCTTGTTGATGCTTAATACTCTGCTCTAAGCGAGAGACTTCACCGCCTAATGAGTAAAAGCGAGCCTGAACTTCGTTAAACTTATCCATCGCCTCGGTGTGCGCTTCACGATTTTTCTCAATATCGGCATCGATTGAGCGCTGCTCAGCAATAACAGCCTCTAACTTAACTTCCAAATCACGAATGGATTGCTCACGTTCTTTAACATCAACATCAAAAGTCTTCCACTGCAAAGCCTGTAGCTGAGCGGTTAATACACGCTCTTCTTTTTTAAGCTCAGCATAACGTTCAGCCGATTGGGCCTGGCGCTGTAAAGTTTCTAACTGGCGACCCATCTCGTCGCGCAAGTCGGTTAAGCGCTCCAGGTTTTCCATGGTACGGCGCATACGATTTTCGGTTTCGCGACGGCGCTCTTTGTATTTTGAGATGCCTGCGGCTTCTTCAATAAAGACACGCAGTTCTTCAGGCTTTGATTCAATCAAGCGAGAAATCATGCCCTGTTCAATAATCGAGTAGCTACGAGGGCCTAAGCCAGTGCCTAAGAAGATGTCGGTAATATCGCGACGGCGACACTTAGTGCCATTCAAAAAGTAATCAGAGACAGCCTCACGGGTTACGCGGCGCTTAATAGCAATTTCAGCGAAGCTGGCGTATTCGCCACCCAACGTGCCGTCTGTGTTATCAAACACCAATTCAATAGAGGCCTGGCCAATAGGCTTGCGGTGAATGGAACCATTGAAAATAACATCGGTCATGCTCTCGCCACGGAGATTTTTGGCTGAGCTTTCACCCATAACCCAACGTACAGCATCGATGATATTCGATTTACCACAACCATTGGGGCCCACTACACAGCCCAGGTTGCTCGGAAAATTAACTGTTGTAGGATCGACGAAAGATTTAAACCCCGCCAACTTGATAGACTTGAGACGCATATTACTTTAACTTTTGTCGCTAACTATTTGTATTCATTACATTTTATAAAATATAACGATCGCTAATACTGGCATTTAAGCACAGCACAAAAACAGACGACAGTTTATAGCTTTTAGCGGCTAAGCTCTACGCTGATATGAAGGTTTTTTGGGGTTTTTGAGGCGGAGGAATTAATCCTTGATGAATTAAAAGGCCGCATTAAAGTGGAAAATACAGCGCTTGTTTGTTAAAGGCTAATATCCAGCAACACCGCTGCCCTGTTAACGTAACCTCGTCTGGCGTATATCGCACATTCCACTAGGATTAGCCGTTAGTCGCGTCCACAGACAGCTCCACAAGGCCAGGCACTACCTAATTGGTTGAGATTTTGCCAACCAATGACTCCGTGCAAAACTGTTTTGGGGTTTTCCCAATAACGGCCTTGAATGATTGAATAAAGGCACTTGGGCTTCCAAAACCAACATCAAGTGCAACGTTAGAAATGGATTCACCGGAAACGAGATATTGCAGTGACGCTAATATGCGAGCCTGACTCCTATATTCTCGAAACGACATGCCTGTTTCTTTTTTGATGCGGCGTATCAGTGTGCGACGAGAGTATCCCAGTTGATCAGCCCATTCACTGAGAGAGGATTGGTTTTGGGGTGCGTCTAGATAGGCTGCGCCCAAAAAGCTTACGCGTTGATCTTGGGCCATTGGCAGATGCACTGATTTGGTAGAAGTAAGTTCCTCTTTCAGGATGGCAAATAGATGAGGCTGCAGTGCAGTGATATTGGGCAGCGTTAACCGCACAATCACCTCTCGTAACAGATCGCTCACATCAAAAACATACTCCTGCGAAGGGAAATCAGAAGGGCCTCCCATCAAATACACAGCCCGCAATTTCACTTGCCCCATACACTTAATTTCACCAAATTAGCACTAAACCTAAGCCATCCGTAACAGCCGTTCAGGCATAGGCGAAGTTCTCAACGACACATAGGCCAATCTTGCCAATATTGTTGTTAAATCAAATCGCCTATTATAATGATATTGGAACTCCGCAAGATACATCAGAGTGCCTTCGGTAACTTAGCAAGTACGTTGGCCGTTTTATGAACCCAGCACCACTGCCCTTTAGTTTCTGGCCAGCATTTAGCTATCGCTTTCCAGAAGCCTAGCGCACCGTCGCCAACCGCTAGCGTAAAGATGAGAATTGGAGGCCTTTAGTCAGTAAACAAGGGGATGGAATAAGCCATCAAGACACCTGTTGAACGGTTCATTGTATTGGCGATTATGAAAAAGCATTTACGCTCATCATCCAAAGGAAGCGCATTAAAGGTCAGGCTGAATTAGATTTGAACAGTGATAGTTCGGGAGAGGACATTATTTCTGGTGGTTATATTTATAGAGCTATAGCAAC
>JBNMPS010000073.1:0-13401 GCA_051277005.1 Pseudohongiellaceae bacterium | reverse complement strand
GCTCATTGATAATACGTTTTTTCCAGTCTTTATAGCTGATCATAGGGTGTTGCTGGTCACGGATAAAGTGCAAAAATTTGAGTGTTTTAAAGGCATCAAACCAAGTGTGTAGATGGCGTAGCCGTTTATCTTCGGTATTGCCTTGTTGGTGTGCGTGACTAATGGCGGCGGCTAATTTTAAAACCTCGGTGCTATTAATGAGTAATTCTTGCTTGATGGGGTCTAAATTGAGGGATTTGATCGCTATATCAAGGTTTTTATCTTTTGCGCTTAAGATGATAAGTTGATTAAATGTTTTTAAATAATAAAAAATATAGGGGTCATAAAAAGGCATTTCTTCAAACTCACCTCGCTCGATGATACGAGTAACTGCGGGCCCTGTACCAAAAGGGACACGATTAGATTGCCGGCAGATTAACTTAATGGTGGGTTTTTTTAGGCTTACAATATCGCCCGTTTTAGCCAGTTTATTAAGTAGGTAAAAATCTTCTGCGCCGGCACGCTTGGGGAAGCCTCTCACCATGGCGTAATGCTGGGAGTTAACACAAATGATGCTGCCTAATGTGTGATAAGCATAAGGCGATTCTGCCCATCTAAGTCCTTCAACATAATAGGCGAGTGAAAGCTCATAAAGTTGTGTTGCTAAGTGTGGTTTGTCGCCATCTACGCTGACATGTTGATAGGGGAGTAACAGGGCCGCGGTGTTAGCGCATGCTGTTTTCGTGATAGAAAAATAATCAACTGGCAATTGAGCATCTGCATCGGTATTAAAAATAAAAGGCGACGCAATCTTTTTATCATGAATTAGCTGGCAGGCGATATCACAGCCAATCTTTCTGGCTAAGCCAACACCTTGTTCTTTATCGATAGACGCCCCCTGGATACAGCGGTCAACAAATAGAATCCCACTTTGGTGTTTGAGGGTGTGTAATGTTACTAAACCATCATGGGTTTGCCATAACTGCTTGGGGAGTGATTGTTGCAGGGTAAGTGCCCATGCAGTGTCAGGGTTGCCTTTAGGTCTATTGATAATCACGATCAACAGGGTATTTTGCTGATGTTCGGCAAATTGGCAAAAGCTTTTTAGAGCCTCTGGGCTCTCGCGATACATGGGGATGGCCAAGCATTGCTGGAATGTTGAGGGGAAATTATCTAGCATTTGGCTTTCGGGCTCAGCGTAATGCTTTAAGTACTTTTCAGTAGCGATAGAGCGAGCAGTGGCCATTGAAATTAGCCTTAATGAAGAGCTGCTCTTAAGGGCAGCTCTTTAACGATTTTGGCTTCGATTTGAACCAGCTCTTGTAGTCGTGTATCAACCTCAGCCTTATCAAAATAAAGGTAAGATAAATCAACAAACAAACCTTCGTGACGAGTTTCCGAGCGGGTGATTGCATTGTAAAATGTTTTCAACTTGCCGGGTTCTAAGGCATCGGCAATTAATCCAAAGCGCTCGGCACCGCGGGCTTCTATGATGGCACCCACCAGCATGCGGTCTAAAAAGTATTCATCTTTACCGTTCCTAAAGGCTTTACGAAATTCGTTGACGTAAGGATCTTTTTCATCTTTTTCAGCAATACCTCCGCGCTCATGTACTAGCTTGATCACTTCCCTAAAATGAGTCATTTCTTCTATGGCTAGGTCGGCCATAGCATTAACGAGCTCGATGCGATCGGGGTAGTGAGATAGCATGGACATCGCCATGCCTGAGGCTTTCTTCTCGGCGGTAGCATGATCGAGCAAAAAACGATCAAAGTCGGCCGTGACAGTGTCTACCCAAGCTTGCGGTGTTTGATAGGCTAAATCGACTTTACTCATAATATGGGTATCTGTATTGGCTATTAGACCAGCTACTAGGAAATTGGAGGGGCATTATACCCGGGTTGAAAGTGAATGTTTCCCCATTTTGACCAAGATTTCAGGCTGACTATAGGATGCCAGCCGTTTATAATGCTCGACATTCAAACGATGTCTCCAAATAACCTGTCTCCAAATTGAAAGGGTCAATTATGATTATCAAACCTCGTGTACGCGGTTTTTTATGTGTAACCACTCACCCCACTGGCTGTGAAGCCAATGTTAAGCGTCAAATTGACTATGTAAAATCTAATGGTGCTCTCAATAACGGCCCCAAGAAGGTATTAGTTATTGGTGCTTCTACAGGTTATGGCTTGGCCTCTCGTATTACCGCAGCGTTTGCTAGCGGTGCGGCAACGTTAGGCTTGTTTTTTGAGAAAGAAGGTACTGAGAAAAAAACGGGTAGTGCTGGTTGGTATAATTCAGCAGGCTTTCATAAACACGCCGAAGCAGAGGGCTTATACGCCAAGAGCATCAATGGCGATGCATTCTCTGATGAGATCAAGCAAAAAACTATTGAGACTATCAAGGCTGATTTGGATCAGGTTGATTTAGTGGTATACAGCTTAGCTTCACCGGTTCGTAAACATCCTAAAACGGGTGAATTACATCGTTCAACCTTGAAGCCTATTGGTCAAGACGTGGTGCAGACAGGTATCGATACGGATAAGAATATCTTAAAAGAGTTCTCTATCGAAGCAGCCTCTCAAGAAGACATCGATAACACCGTGACGGTAATGGGTGGTGAAGATTGGCAGATGTGGATAAACGCTCTAGATGAGGCTGGCGTATTAGCGCCTGGTGCAAAAACCACCGCGTATACTTATCTCGGCGATCAAATCACCCAAGATATTTATTGGAACGGCACTATCGGTGCTGCCAAAAAAGACTTAGATAAAAAAGTGTTGTCTATTCGAGAGACGCTAGCGGCCAGCGGCGGTGACGCACGAGTTTCTGTATTAAAAGCGGTTGTCACTCAAGCGAGTTCTGCGATTCCTGTTATGCCACTTTATTTAGGCCTATTGTTTAAGGTCATGAAAGAAGAAGGTACTCATGAAAACTGTATCGAGCAAATTGACTTACTGTTCCGTGAAAGTTTGTATGGCGACACGCCTCGTCTTGATGAAGATGGCCGTTTACGCGCTGACTACAAAGAGCTATTACCGGAGATACAGCGTAGGGTTGAAGCCTTGTGGGATCAAATCAACGACGACAACCTTTTTGAAATCAGTGATATGGTTGGCTACAAAGAAGAGTTCTTGAAGTTGTTTGGTTTTGGTTTTGACGAAGTAGATTATGATGCCGACGTGAATCCTATCGTGCCGATTAACAATATCGCTTAGCCTGGTAGTTAAAGGCAGCGAAGGCTGCCTTTTTTATGTTTATGAATGACGCCCTTGCGGTCAATGTAAGCAACTCAGTCATCGGGTGATGTTCATATACGGTCGCTAACATTGCTCTTAAGTTAGATGGCCAGTATTTAAATTTAGCAACATTGCGACCTTAGGCTAGTCTATACAGGAGTAGACACAGCCAAACCTAACCGACTGCGTGAGAATTATGAAAGTAAAGCATTATTTAGTGCCGGTACTATTGTTACTGATAGGCTTTACTGTCACCTATCTACGCGTTGACGGCGCTCGCTTGAGTGACAATGAAAAAGCGATGGCAAGCGTCGGCGTGGATGTTGAGCTTTACAGTGATTACCTGGCCGCCGAAACCGAGCAAGCGCTGACGTTACTGGTTACCTTACAGAGCTTTTTTAGTGTGAGTGAGGTGAAACACAAAACCTTTAAAACAGTCGGTGCTGATGCCCTGGTTAATTATCGACATTTACAATCTCTCTTGTGGGTGCCTGTTGTTCATGATCATGAGCGACCCCTTTATGAAACATCTGCCCAGGCAGTTTTTCCTGGATATGAGTTTAAAGTTATCGGCGATGCTGGTGCGTTAATAACCGAGTCCAAACGAGACTATTATTACCCTATCTATTATCAGCAGTCACGCAGTGCCAGCTATGGTCTAGGTTTGAATTTGGCTGAAGGCCTATTAGGTAAAGAACTTGATCATATTCGCGATCAGGGGCCGGGCACTTTTAGTGTTGATATAAAACCCATATTTGGTGACCCTGCCTATAGCGAAGAAAATGTTAAAAACTTTTTAATGATTATGATGCCTGTCTATACCGGTGAGCCTGACAATATTGAAGCTTATCGACAATCATTTAAGGGTTTTTTGATTGGTGCTATACGCATTGATTCTTTGATTAATGACTATCTTGATTTTGAGCGCTATAAACATTTAGAAATCACGGTATCCGATATTTCTTTTCCTGAACGCACAGTTTACATTGCTTTGAACGAAGCTGAAAAAGGCAGCCCCCTGCTTGAAGATAAACTATTCAATAAGCAGATTCATATTGTTGGCGGCAGAAGCTGGTTAATTGAAGGCGTGCCTACCGCCAAGTATGTTTCGTTGGTAGTCAGTAATGAGTGGGTATTTATTGCTTGGATCGGCGTGGTGGTGACATTGGCCCTGACTTTTTATGTGTATTTATTACGTGCGCGTGCTGATCATGTCGAAGAAATGGTTGATGCGCGTACCCGAGAATTGAGTTTTGTCAACCGAAAGCTAGAGCGTTTAACGCGCACCGATGCGTTAACGCAATTAGCGAATCGTCGTTATTTCGATGAGTATCTAGAGCGGGAGTGGCTCCGCGCTAAGAGAGATAAAACCGTGTTGTCCTTAGTGATATGTGATGTGGATTACTTCAAAAAATATAATGACACCTATGGCCACATCGAAGGCGATCGATGTTTGCAGCAAATTTCTCTGGCGTTAAAAAACTCTTTTACACGATCAGTCGATGTGGTGGCGCGATATGGCGGTGAAGAGTTTGCCGTTATTTTACCGGGTACCGTCGTTGATGAAGAGGGTTTGTTGGCGAGGTCAATAAAGGCTATCACGAATTTAAATATTGAGCATAAAAGTTCACCCGTTTCAGATCATATCACCATGAGTTTTGGTGCCTGTGTTGTGAAATCTGATGAGGCTCTTGATGTGATTGATATTATCAAATCGGCAGATAAGGCCTTATATTTAGCTAAATCAGAGGGGCGTAACTGTGGTCGAGTATTCGATTTAACCCACAATAGCCCTAATAGTTAAGAAATTTGAGGGGTTTAAAATTTAATGAATGTCGTGTTGGCAGGCGGAAACAATTAACTCAATCATCAATTCCATAGAGCCTATATGAGGTAGTGTAGTGGTTGTTTTTTGAGGCCATTTCTCCATTGTTTGTTCAACGGCTAAGGGAACATCTTCGGCCACATGATTACCTGCTGAAAGGAAATATGGCAGTATCACGATTTCTCTGGCTCCGTTTTCAAAGCTATTTCCCATAGCTGTTTCGATTGACGGCTCAGCTAACTCCAGAAAAGCGAATTTAACGGCGTCGTAATCACCTGGTCGTACTCGGTCAATTTTTTGTGCGAGTAATGCGATTTCTTGGTTTGATTTCTGTCGACGGCTGCCATGCGCAACAATCAGTAATATTTTCATGATTTAAATGCTTCTACAGTATTATTTTTAACAGTGTGGTCAGTTGATTTTTTAACCGCATCGCTAGTGATACGCCAAGGCTTACCATTGCATACTGAGTAGTTCTTGCAATTAGTCATGCAGCCTCGGCAGGGTAGTCGATGATGTTTATTGCTCATGAGACTCTCTTCTTGTGAGGTTTTTTCTAGATTAACAAAATTGATATTTGTGGTTTCAAGCCCTGGATGGGTGATTTTATTCAGGTGAATCACGCGCAGTCCGGCTTGTTGATCAAAAAGTCAATGCATTGGTTTAAGTCAGCAAAAACATTAGAGTCATTTTTGATCTCAGCTAAAATGGCTGCGGTGCCACAGGTTAGCAAGTGTTTATCAGCTGCAAGAGCTGAGGTGATGGCGCGTGCTTCATCACCTTTCCATACACCGTCTTGATAGAAAATCGTGGTGGTATGGTCAAGCTTAGACGACAAGTCTATGCCGTCTTTTACGCCGAAAGGCCGGCACATAATCTGCACTTTATAATTAGCATCGGCTAGCTCCATCGCCATCAAACATAAGCGCCACAATGGCGTATTGTCGCCGCAAATCAAAGTTAATGCTGGTCGTTTATCTTTAGCCTTATTTGAATCTAGCCTAAAAAGTGTGTAACGAATCAGGGCGCTTTCGGTAAATAAATAGGCTGCTTTGCTTTGGTTGCTTGTTAAGGCATTTAGGGTCGGCTCGATGAGGTTTTTTCGGCACAAGCTTGGAGGGTAGTTTAAAAAAAACTCGTTGATTAAATGTTCTATTCTTCCTGAGGAATAAGATCTAATGGCCTCTTCTAGTTCATGGATATGCTGGGGCCAGCTGTCAGCGTCATTGCTTTCAGCTTGAGTATCTTGGTCGTTGAGTAAGGCCTTCACTTTTCCTAAGGGTACGCCTCTTGCCGCTAGGGATAGAACCTTTTGTATGGTTTCGACATCGGTATCAGAATAGAGGCGGTGCCCCTTAGCTGTTCTTTGTGGGGTTAGCAGGCCATAACGCCTTTCCCACGCCCTAATAGTAACCGTGTTTACTTGAGTGCGCTCGCTAAGTTCTCGGATAGGGAACCTGCATGATTCAGTAGTAGGGTCTTTTTCTGGCATGTTGGTCTTGTCCGCTAGTAATCCATCGCAATGTAATAATTATACGAAAATTATTACTGTACAACAACAAAATTGTACATTATTATTCGGTGTATAGGTTTTTGTGGTGATATTTTTTGCTGACCCAGGGGTTCAATGAATGCCAATAGACATCTTCTAGCCAGTAAATCGTATAACCACTAGTTTTTTAATAACCGATTATAGTCAATTAACAAAAAGCGTGATGGGTAAAAAGATCAATAACGGCGGTCTGTAACACTAAGGTCTAAAGCAATTTTAACAAGGTGCTAGTAATGAATAAATCAGACATGATTGCGACGACGGCTACTCATCATAAATCAAATGCTGAGGCGGATACTACACAGATCAAGGTGGGTCTAAGTGCCTGCCTTGCAGGACAAGAGGTTCGTTATAATGGTGGGCATACTCAGTCAAAGCTCTGTTTGAATGTGTTGAGTAAACACTTCACTTTTAAAACCTTTTGCCCTGAAGTCGCAGCGGGTTTTGGTATACCTAGGCCCACGATGCGACTAATCGGTGATCCCAATAAACCATTGCTAACATTTAGCGGTGATGACAGTACTGATTTAACAGAGCAGCTGGAGAGCGGTTACAAAGACAAGTTATCAGAGTTTGGGGATTTAGACGGCTATATCCTGATGAAAAAATCCCCTAGTTGCGGGCTTGAGCGTATCAAAGTTTACCAGGCTAATGGACACCCTCATCAGATTCGCGTGCAGGGTCTGTTTGCGGCTGCATTACAAAAGCGCTATCCAATTATGCCCATTGAAGAAGATGGACGTTTGAATGACCCCCTGTTGTTTGAGAATTTTATACTACGAGTTTACGCCTATCGCAGGTTTAAAATCGAAGTGCTGGCTAAGCCGCTTATGCGTAATCTCTTAGCATTCCACAGTCAGTACAAATATATTTTGATGGCTCATAACCAAGCAGCATACAGAACATTGGGCCGCATGCTGGGGCGGGCCGGAAAAAACATTTCTGAAGATTTTGTTAATGAGTATTTTGAGTTGTTTATGATGGCGATTAAAAAGCCCGCCAATAGAAAAAATCATACCAATACGCTGATGCACCTGCTGGGTTATCTTCGTAAGAGTATCCCTTCTAGCGCTCGGCAAAACATTGCGGATGTGATTGATAAATATCATCAAGGGCACTTGCCGCTCATTACCCCACTCACTTTGCTAAAACACTATCTTGATCAATACGGATCAGTCTATATACGCAATCAACGTTATCTAAACCCTTACCCAGAGTCCTTGGGTTTAGCTAATCGTCTGTAAGAGTAAATACTTGTTATTAGGAGTTATAGCTCATGGGGCAATTTAAAAAATCAATTTTAACCCTATTAATTATTTTATTACTTACCAGCTGCACCACAGATTTAAATTATTATCAAAATACGGCACCAAAATTTGATATTAAGGACTATTTTAACGGCGAAATGACTGCCTGGGGTATGGTGCAAGATTATTCCAGTAAAGTGACGCGCCGGTTTTGTGTAGAGCTGGATGGCCAGTGGAATAATAACCAAGGAATACTGCGAGAGACGTTTTATTTTAATGATGGTGAAATAAGTTATAGAACTTGGCAGTTAACTCGTTTGGCTGAAGGTCAATATCAGGGCGAAGCGGAAGATGTGGTGGGTATTGCCAAAGGGCAGCATCAAGGTTTTGCATTTCAATGGCAGTATCAATTAACTGTGGCAATTGACGGCGAAGACTATCAATTTATGATGGATGACTGGATGTACCAAATTGATCAGTATCGTGTGTTTAATCGCACATCAATGAGCAAATTTGGCGTTAAAGTAGCTGAGATTAGCTTGTTTTTTGATAAAAATAATAATGAGAAATGTTTATGAATAAAGCTGTGAGCAATTTTTGCGAATTTTATGGCAGTTTGACGGTTGATAAGCTGGCTATTCTCAATACGGTTTATGACGAGCGAGCTGTCTTTGAAGATCCCGCCCACAAAATTACCGGTTTAGATAACATCACAGGCTATTTTCAAGGCATGCTCGCCAATATTTCATATTGCCGTTTTGAGATAAATGATGTGATCCAAAATGATGGCCAGGCATTCGTCAAGTGGAGTATGAATTTTAGTCATCCTAGGCTGGGTAAGGGTAAAGATATTCAGGTGCCGGGTGTAAGTTATTTAAAGTTTGATGAGCGTATTTTATATCATCGAGATTATATGGATATGGGGGCGATGATTTACGAACACATCCCCGTGTTAGGAACAATAATACGTAAAGTGAAAAGTGAGATGGCTAAATGAAACGGGTACTTATCACGGGTGCAAGCTCAGGTATTGGGCTTGAGCTGGCAAAACAATATTCAGCCTTGGGGTGCCACGTAATTGCGTGTGGGCGTAATGCTGAAAAGTTATCAGCCGGTCTACCTGCCGCCGATAATGTTAGCTATTGTATCTGTGATTTAAATGATCGCCAAGATGTACTGGCCAATATGGGGCAATTTAAAAACCTAAGTGTAGTTATTCTTAACGCCGGTACCTGTGAATATATCGATGACGCCAAAAACTTTGACAGTGAATTGTTACAGCGTGTCTTAGAGACGAATGTTATTGGTACCGGTAACTGCCTGCAGGCTACCCTGACCAATATTTTAGCCGGCGGCCAATTAGCGATTGTTAGCTCAACGGTAACCTTGTTACCTCTTTCACGTGCTGAAGCTTACGGAGCATCTAAAGCTGCGTTAGATTACTTGGCCCGGGCTTTGGCGATTGATTTGGCCCATAATGATATTGACGTTAGCTTGGTACGCCCGGGTTTTGTGGCAACACCGCTTACTGATAAAAACCAATTTTCTATGCCGGGTATTATTACCGTTGAGCGAGCGGGCGAGTCAATTATTAAAGGTTTGACAAAACGGAGAAAGGAAATTAATTTCCCTAGAGGATTTTATTGGACCTTGAAATTATTGTCGCTATTACCAAATAGCCTATGGCATAGATTGGCGCGTAAAATGGTAAATGTTTAATATGAGTTATCAGTCTAAAAAAATTGCAATTATTGGCAGTGGTATTTCTGGGCAGTCAGCGGGTTATTTGTTAAGCCAAAAACATCAGGTGACGTTGTTCGAAGCCAATGACTATTTAGGAGGGCATACGGCAACAGTCGATGTTGAGGTGGCGGGTAAATGCTTAGCTATAGATACCGGTTTTATTGTCTTTAATGACCGTACTTACCCAAATTTTATTAAATTAATGAAACAGTTGGGTATAGATAGCCAGCCAACCGAAATGAGCTTTAGTGTGCACAACCACGCTAATGGCTTGGAGTATAATGGCCATAATCTTAATACCTTATTCGCTCAGCGCCGGAATTTATTTAATCCCCGTTTTTATGGTTTTATCAAAGAGATATTGCGCTTCAATAAGCTCGCTAAAAATACTAGCGTCTTAGCGCTTGACGGAAATAATGAGACGCTAGGTTCTTTTTTAGATAAACATGGTTTTGGTGAATATTTTGCTAATAATTATATTTTGGCCATGGTTGCTGCTATCTGGTCGTCGTCTATTAATAGCTGTAGAGATTTCCCCTTGAGCGTTTTTTTACAGTTCTTTAATAATCACGGGCTATTGGACATTAATAACCGCCCACAGTGGTATGTGATTAAAGGCGGATCACGAAGCTATATTTCCCATTTAACAAATCCCATTCAAGATATTCGTCTGAGTACGCCGGTGCTGTCGGTTGCTCGCCATGATAATAAAGTCACTGTTATGACCGCTATCGGTGCTGAACAATTTGATGAAGTGATTTTTGCTTGCCATTCAGACCAGGCATTAACATTGTTGAATGATGCATCTGTTCAAGAGAAGAGTGTTTTGGGCGGCTTGTCTTATCGTGAAAATGAAGTGGTGTTACATACCGATACGGCTCTTTTACCCCAGCGTAAAAAAGCCATTGCCAGCTGGAATTATTGGATAGACTCCAATACTAACGACTTGCCGTGCCTGACTTATAATATGAATATTTTACAAAGCTTAGATATTGAAACCACTATCTGCGTTACGTTAAATCAAGCCCAGTCCATAGATCCCAGTAAAATATTAAGAAAATTTACTTATGCCCATCCTGTGATTAATTTAGAGTCCCTTGCTGCTCAAGCTAAGCGCGGCGAGATATGTGGTGTCAATAGTACGCACTTTTGCGGCGCGTATTGGTATAACGGTTTTCATGAAGATGGCCTGCGCAGCGCATTAGATGTATGCCAACGTTTTGGGGCTAGTTTATAACTATGTACTCCCATAGCCATAGTAATGACAGCCCAGTATTTAACAGTGCCTTTTATATTGGTAATGTGTTTCATAAGCGCTTTCGGCCTAAAATTCATCAATTTAATTATCCCTTGTATATGATCGCCTTAGATTTAGATGAGGTGGATGAACTCGACCAAAAGTATTGGTGGTTTTCTCAAAGGCGATGGTCACCCTTGCAATTAAGGTGTCGAGATTACTTGACAGGCGCCTCGACCAAAAAAAATCATTACGATGAAAAAGAAGCGTTTAATGACGATAAAGTAAGCCATTCAAAAAACCTTAAGTCGACCGCCTTGTCTATTGCGGCAACATTAGGTGCTGATTGTAAGAGTGTTAATCGTGTCGTGATGCTGGCACAACTACGCTGCTTCGGTCTTTATTTTAGTCCAGTTAATTTCTTCTTTTTACAGTGCGATGACGATGCTGTCTATTTGTTGGCTGAGGTCAGCAACACGCCGTGGAATAAAAAGCACTGCTATCTAATCGATTTAAAAAATATAGCACCCACTCCTAAAGACTTCCATGTCTCACCTTTTATGAATATGGATATGGAATACCGCTGGAAAATAGAAGAGCCAAAAAAAAATACCCGTATTGAAATAGATAGTTGGCGTGAGCAGTGTTTATTTAAGGCTGTTTTTACAGCTGATAGACATGAAATAAGCCCCTCCAACGTTAGAAAGGTACTGTTGAATTGGCCTGTGGTCACGCTCGGTATTCTTCAACGTATCTATTGGCAAGCGCTAAAACTATATGTAAAAGGCATCCCCTATGTGCCTTATATGAAAACATCAAATTCAGTTTCTTCGTTCAGCTCATCGAATAATACAACGCAAGGTGATAAACATGAAAACCTCTAATACGATCGCAGCCTGTACTGCAAAAAAAATGACCTTAACAAAACGTTTAGTATTTTCTTTGCTCAACCGTTTGCAGCATGGCCATATTCGTTTAATTGAAGGGGATAGCCATTACGACTTTGGTCATCAAGGCGTTGAGTTATGTGCTGAGTTAATCATCATCGACCCCCAGGCCTATAAACGTATTTTATTTGGCGGCAGTATCGGCGCCTCTGAAGCTTATGTGGAAGGGCTATGGCAAACCGATAGCCTGGTTAATCTTATTCGTATATTCTCCCGGAATTTGCAAGCCCTACAAAAACACGAAGACCGTTTTGGCTGGTTGAGCAAACCGTTTAATCTTTTTCGTCATCGCTCTAACCGTAATAATAAATCTGGCAGCCGCACCAATATTGCGGCCCATTACGATTTGAGTAATGATATGTATCGCATGTTTCTTGACCCCCATATGCAGTATTCCTCAGCTATTTTTCCTCATGCTGATGCTAGCTTAGAGCAAGCGCAAGAGAACAAACTACGTACTATTTGTGAGCGCCTGCAATTGTCCCCAGAGGATCACCTATTAGAGGTGGGTACTGGTTGGGGCGGATTGGCATGTTTTGCAGCTAAGAATTATGGCTGCAAAGTAACTACCACAACAATCTCAAAAGCTCAGCGTGATTTAGCTCAGCAGCGAGTGATTGACGAGAATCTACAGCAGCAAGTCACCTTGTTGTTGGATGATTACCGCGACTTGAAAGGGCAGTACTCAAAAATCGTTTCAATTGAGATGATCGAGGCGGTTGGTCATGAATTCATGCCTGAGTATTTTAATATTCTTGATAGCCTACTAGTGCCGGGTGGGAGGTTGTTGATTCAAGCCATTACCATTGAGGATCAGCGTTATGATGAATATAGTACTAACGTCGACTTTATTCAGCGCTATATTTTCCCGGGTGGCCACTTGCCCTCCGTGAGTGAAATTTGTCGGCATATTAAAGAGCAAACAAACATGCGCTTAAATCATTTTGCTGACTACGGCCAGGATTATGCCAATACCTTAAAAGAATGGAGTCGTCGGTTTGAAAATAATCATGATGCTATTTTAAAATTGGGCTTTACTGAGGATTTTTATCGCCTATGGCAATACTACTTCAGCTACTCAGAAGGAGGTTTTCGAGAGTCGGCCATTGGGCTGGCGCACATTGAAACTGTTAAATCTAGGTACAGCTAATGAAATACTGGTTGGTGTTGCAGGCGGTCATCTTTCAGGCCATTTGGTTTGCCTGTATTTTCGGGGGCAACCAATGGCTGGCTTTGTCTGTAGCACTATTGTTGGTTCATTTTTTTATCAGCCCTAACAAATACGCTGACTTCAAAGTACTACCGCTGGCTTTAATCGGCTTTGGTATTGATTACCTACTTATTTTGGTAGGGGTATTCGACTTTGATGAGGCGCCTTTATGGTTAGGGATTTTGTGGCTGGCTTTTGTGCTTAATTTTGGCCATAGCTTGAATTTTTTACATCGCTTAACCCCTTGGTGGCTAATATCCATAGGGGCCATTTCAGGCTGCTATGTTTATGTTATTAGTTGGTATTTGGGCGCTGTTGCCTTGCCTATGGGTGTTGTTATTTCGGGTTTTATTGTTGGCGGTACTTGGGCTATAACCCTGCCGCTCTATGTTAAAGCCGATCAGTATATTCGGAGCCGGATA
>JBNMPS010000072.1:0-13653 GCA_051277005.1 Pseudohongiellaceae bacterium | reverse complement strand
TCTACTGCGTGCCCTGCCCTTCTTACAACAGCATATAGGTCATAAAAAACAGGCCGAGCAGCATGCGCCACCTCAGCAGCCCAAGGCCAATATTACGCTAGATGAAGCCTACCAAATACTGGGGCTAAAACCGGGAGCAGATAAACAAACGGTGATTGATGCCCACCGCAAGCTTATTCAAAAAATACACCCCGACCGCGGTGGCAATGATTTTTTAGCCGCCCAGATCAACCAAGCCAAAGAAACGCTGATTAAACATCTATCATAGAGCATGGCCCACCCAGCTAAATCAGGTTAAAATGGCCACCCTTAGATATTAGTCATACCGTAGTGAGAAGCATCCTCCATGAGTGAAGTTTACGTCGTAAAAAATCAAGATGGCTATTTCGCCAGCAAAAAAAAAGAATGGCTGGACGGCCGCGACCCTAAAGCCTTGTTTCGCAGCCCGCATAAAGACGAAGCCATCAATATGGTCTTTGAGCTCAGCTCCAAAGATATTCACGTACGCGCCGTTACCGAGCTAGTCGAACTCAATGACAAAAAATTCCCCATTGTGGAAGTCACTGTGCCGCTAGTAGAAGTGGAGCCAGAAGAAACAGAAGAACTAACCGAGCACGCGCCAATACTCGATGACGAACCCATCGCTGAAGAATCCGAGTCGAGCGCACCCAAAGAGCTCACTTCCTCTGAACGCTTGTCGTTAATGGCCGCTAGAATGAGAGAGCAGGAAGAGTCTAACGCTTAGTTGTTTTTTAAAGGCATTGCGAAGGTCGGTTATCCAGAGTACGAGGCGTTTTTAATCATAGTGTTATTCGCTATTATAAATACGAGGCACCCTCAACGGCATCCGTGCGACTAACTCATAGCCTATCGTACCAGCATACCCTGCCACTTCGTCTATTGGTAAACCATCACCCCATAGGGTAACTTCGTCACCGATATTAACATGAGCAACATCGGTTACATCGATGGTAATCATATCCATAGAAACACTCCCCACGATAGGCACGCGCACTCCATGGATTAATACCGGCGTACCCGGTTTTATACCTCGAGGGTAGCCATCGGCATAACCCATAGCGATAGTCGCGATTTTTGAGACACGCTCAGCACACCACATAGCACCGTAACCCACACACTCACCCGGCTCTATATAGCGTACGTCAATAACGCCCGTACGCAAACTCATCACGGGTTTTAGTTGATCGGCGTTTTTTTGGCTGTGGGGAAAGGGACTGCCTCCGTAAAGCATATAACCAGGGCGATTCCAGCTGCTTATACAGTCAGCCCAAGCCAAGGTACCAGCAGAGTTACCCATACTGGTTTCTATGGCTTCACCAAGCGCTTGCGCAATGACTTCAATGGTCTTGATCGTATGGGTATAGCACTCTATTTGCTTGGGTGTTTCTGGCCTATCGAGTTCATAAGCGCACGCTAGATGCGACATAATAACAATGCCCTCTTGCACATTATCACTTTCGGCAAGTTGCCGATAAATGGCTGGAGCCTGATCCGGCTGAACCCCTAAACGATGCATACCAGTATCAACTTTCAGCCAAACTTTTAGGGCATTTTTTACGTGGGCTTGAATGACCGCATCCACTTGATATTGACTACCCACGGCAAGCCAAAAGTTTTGCTCATCGGCAACAATTATTTCATCAGCCGTAAAAGCACCTTCTAATAAAAGTATCGGCGTTGTTATACCCGCAACGCGTAACTCGATGGCCTCCTCAATGCAAGCCACAGCAAATGCGGGGGCATCGTGCGCTAACGCTTTTGCAACCGCAACCGCACCATGGCCATAAGCGTTAGCTTTAACAACCGCAATGGCTTGTGAATTAGGCGCAGCATTTTTTGCAACGCGATAGTTATAGCGCAGAGCGTCTAAATCAATTTCAGCTTTTGCAGGGCGAGCCATAATTGTTTCTCTATTTATTCAGATATAAAAGCTGAATTTGAAAGCGTTATTTTTTAGTAGCTGTACTTCTGGGCGCTATACAGTGTTTGTGCAGCCAGCCATACATCTCCAATTTCACCGTTGCCAACGGGTTTACCGTCAACTTCAGTAACCGGTGCAATTTCTTTAGAGGAAGACGTAATCCAAATTTCGTCAGCATTTAAGACTTCTTCTTTAGTCACGATACGCTCTTCAGCGTTGATTGAGCCATCTTTCTTCAAAACATTTAATAGTATTAAACGGGTAATACCCGGCAAACATTGATGATCAAGTGGCGGCGTCGCAACCACACCATTTTTAACGATGTAAGCATTACACGCTGATGCTTCGGTTAGCTCGTCATTGGCATTAAACAATAATGTTTCGTTCATGCCAGCAGCGTAGCCAGCTTGGTAGTGCATAACATTACCCAACAATGCGGTTGATTTAATGTTGCAACGACCCCAACGTCTGTCTTGTTGTGTAATCACTTTATACGCTTTGGCTTTCGACTTGTCAGCAACGGTGGCCGGTGCAATCGTAAACGCAAACGCAAACACCGTTGGCGCAACACCCTCAGGGTAAGCATGAAAACGCTTAGTATCAGCACCACGGCTAACATGTAAATAAACACCTATGTTGTCGCCTTCATTGTTAGCGATTAGTTCATCACACACGGCTTGCCACTGGTCATGTGACCAATCAAGCTTGATATCAATTAACCCCAGACCTTCGTTCATGCGATCGATATGCGGGCCAAAGCCAACCATTTTACCGCCGTATGAAGGAACAACTTCGTAGATGCCGTCGCCAAATAAAAAGCCACGATCCATCGGCGAAATTTTTGCCTCTTCCATCGGCATATAAACACCGTTTAAAAACACAATAGACATAAGACCATTCCCACGTTAATCAAAATTTTCGACTCAAACCCACCCACCAAAACAATCAAAACGGTTTGTCGATGGGGCCTCCTGAATTTTGGGATCGCAATAGTAACAAAACCGCCGCTCCCGGTCATTTTCAGCAAAAAAACGCTACAAAAAAAGGCCTGCCACTTTACGCAGCTCTGCCAGCACAGATTCGCCCTCGACAGGATTCATACCATCTTCGCTCACCGTATTTTCACGGCTGACACCATCAACACTACCACGCTCTGATAAGTACTCAAGAATGGCACGTAAGTTGATAGGCGCTAATAAATCACGTCCTCCCCAGATAGACAGCCAAGCAATGAGGCCATAAGCGCCCCAGTTAGAGACATCCGCGACCATAAGCTCATCACACTGGGTGAGTGCAGGAATAATGTTTAAATCTGCTAGTGTATCGGCGATATTGCCCATACCTATTTCATTGCCACCGTCACCAATGGCCATGGCTGGGCAAGCCGCCAAGCGGATAAAATCGTCAAAGCTTGGGCAGTGCGCACTAATATCTTCACCGCGCATATTAGCGTATTGGTTATTGGCATTAAGGCCGGGCATCTCGATACTGATAACAGCCTCTGGCTTTAGGCGGGCTAAGCCGTCTTTCGCTTCTTGCTCCGCAACTGAAAGCTGACCCTCTGTGATTTCATATACCCTATAATCTGACGCTAAAACTTTCGCCAAGTCGCCACAAGTGACAATAACCGGATGCAGCCCTAAGGTACTTAAAGCGTTGTATAAAGCGATAGCGCCGACCGGCCCATCGTTTTCAAAGGTATATTTATCACCTGGCTGAGGCACAGGAAAACCCGTGCCAATCAACACCACACTACCGGGTTTTGTTAGCAAATTTTGCAACACACAAGCTGCGCGATAGTAGTAACCGGGCTTGAGCACCGCTTGAGCCGATTGCATACCGCGAGGATTACGCGCCACTAAGATGTTTTCGATCTTCTGGCTTAGCTGCTCAATTTCATTGTGGCTCAATTCAGTGTTCATATTGGTTAATCTTTCTCTATCTTTACGACTGTATAAATTGTCGGCTTTCGGCCAAGTCAACGTCTACTAATTGGCTTTGCACCCGCTCAAAATGGCTCTTAGCTAGGAGCAAGGCATTGTGGGCAGAATCTATGGAGATAGGTTCAAAACGCACTTTGCCACCGGGCATTTGTTGTGCCAGCTGTGCCAAATCTAAAGACAGCACCGAACCAATTTTGGGGTAACCACCAATGGTTTGACGATCATTCATTAATATAATCGGTTGGCCGTCAGGGGGAACTTGAATAGCACCTAGGCAAATACCTTCCGATAACATGGCCGTTATCGAGGCTTTAAGTGCCGGGCCTGCCAACTTATAACCCATACGGTCACAGCGATCAGACACCGTGTATTGGCTACTAAAAAACATCCGCTGCTGAACGCGACTAAAGCTGTGTTCTTGGTAACCTGGGATAACACGAAGAGTAATGTCTTGGCTGTACTCGGGGCGCCACTTTGCCGGTAACGCTAAGCACGGGGTATCAGCACCATTCACCGATAGCTCATCGCCAGCTTGCAGGGCTTTACCACCCAAGCCGCCAATACCTTCACGCACCACGGTGGCCACAGAGCCAAAGCTTTTATCCACTTGAAAACCACCCGCAACCGCAATATAAGAACGACAGCCGTTGGTCGCAAAACTTAACGCAATGTCATCGCCCGCTTTTACTTTATGACTGCGCCATAGCTCACACGTTTCACCGTTAATAGTGAAGGGAACTTCGGCACCGGTTACAGCAATCACCGTATCGGCTTTTGACTCCAGCGTTAACCCGCCCACACTGGCCTCAATAGCTACGGCGTCAACCGAGTTACCGCACAATAAATTAGCCCAATTAAAGGCCAATGCATCCATAGGACCGGAGGTGGTTAAACCAACACCGTGATAACCGTAACGACCAGCGTCTTGTAATAGGCTTAAAAAACCAGGCGATGTGACCTTAAAATGATTCATGGCTTTTGATTGGCTCATGACGGCATCTCCTGCTGTAAAAACGTCTTATCTAATTCGCCACCCATCACCAAGAACTCGCCCTTAGAGATGGCTTTAAATTTTACCCGGTCACCCACTTCTACCGGCATCAGGCTTTCGCCCTCCGGGGTAAACATCGGCACAGGGCACAAGCCAATTAAGTTCCAGCCACCGGGTGAAGCTGCGGGGTACACAGCGGTTTGTCTATCGGCAATACCGACCGCACCTTTGGGCACATATTGACGTGGTGTAGCAATACGTGGTGAAGCGATGCGCTCATCCACTTGCCCTAGGTAGGCAAAGCCCGGTGCAAAGCCAATCGCATAAACGCGGTACTCTTGTGCTTGGTGAAGCTCAATGATTTGTTCAGTATTTAAACCCGAACGCTCAGAGATGATTTTTAAATCGGGGCCAGACTCTTCGCTGTAATACACCGGTAAGGTCACCACTGCACCCTCTTCATTACCGCTAGCACGCTCACTCTCAACCGCTTGATGAATACGTTTACGCAGCGCTAAGTGATCGCATTGATAAACATCAAAAATCACTAATAGCGATGCGTAAGAGGGCACCATGTCGATGATGACGTCGGCCATTTGCTCGCGAATAGCCAGCGCGGCAGCATGCACTGCTGCGGCCACTTCGGCACTGGCTTCTTCGCCAAAATAAAGAATCAGCGAGTTTTCACCCGCCACATGAATTTTCATCAAATAATGATTCCAAAAAACTTAAGACTTAGCTCGCTCGTCAACCAGTGCACGGATAGTTTCTATTGCCTGCACACCCTCAGGGTTGTCGCCATGGACACACAAGGTATCTACCTGCAAGCTAAGTGTGTGACCACTTACTGTTGTGATAGCCCCCTCATCACATAACTGGCCTACTTGAGCCAGCATTTTTTCTTTGCTGTGTACGGCACCTTCTTTGGCACGAGATAATAGCTTGCCGTCATCGTCATAACAGCGATCCGCGAAGGCTTCAAACCATAACGCCAAGCCTAGCTCAGCCGCTTCTACTTTGTGCTCATCAGCCTGAGGCGTCGCTTGTAAGATGAGTTTGATAGGCGCATGGAAGTCGGCAACCGCTTCCATAATAGATTTACGTACATCAGCTTTAGCCATCATGTCGTTATATAAGGCGCCGTGTGGCTTGGCGTATTCCATCTCGATACCGATAGATTTAGCCATGCCATCCATCGCTGATAATTGATAGAAAACAAACGCTCTAATCTCATCATGGCTGCAGGTCATTGAGCGCCTACCAAAACCCATCAAATCGGGATAGGAAGGATGCGCACCCACCATCACCCCATATTTTTTAGCCAAGGCCAAAGTGCGCTGCATAACCAACGGGTCACCGGCGTGAAAACCACAGGCGATATTGGCTTGGTGAATATGGGGCATCACCGCCTCGTCCATACCCATCGTCCATGAGCCAAAGCTTTCACCTAAATCACAATTTAAACGCACCGTCACTCTCCAAAAAACTTTTCAAATAAGGACTTATTTACCGGATTCTAGCGGCCATTAAAAAATAGCCAGTTTACTGTTAAGCATATCAGTGACCGCCATACAGCCGGGACTATGGGTAATACAAAACGGCGGCTTAGCGGTGGCAATGACCTCTTGCGGCGTTACCCCACAGGCCGTAAAAACGGGTACTTCGCCTTCTTTAACGGTAACCGGGTCACCAAAATCCGTTTGGTTGATATCGTCAATGCCAATCGCCGCAGGGTCACCAAAGTGAATAGGCGCACCATGCACCGATGGGAAACGACTACAAATTTGAATCATCCGAATCGCATCAACCGGCTTGAAGGGACGCATGCTCACCACCATATTACCGCTGAAACGACCCGCTGATTTACAAGCCACATGGGTGCGATACATGGGTACGTTTACGCCTTCGGTGATATTGCGAATTTCTAAACCATCGGCAACCAATGCCTCTTCGAAAGAGAATGAGCAGCCAATCAAGAAAGTAACCAAATCATCACGCCAGTAATCTTTGATATCGGTGACCTCATGAGTCATCACGCCATCATGCCAAACACGGTATTGGGGGACATCGGTGCGAATATCAAAATCTTTACCCGCTTCAGGCAGCCTATAAACGCCAGCTTCTGGGGCAACAGTAATAATAGGGCAAGGCTTAGGATTACTGCGGGCAAACATTAAAAAGTCTTGCGCCCAGTCTTTAGGTAAAATCACGACGTTGGCTTGTACAAAGCCATTACACAAACCGGAAGTATGAGATTTGTGCTCACCGCTGCGAATTTTTTGTCTGAGTTCGGAGGGCGTTAAGTCTGCTGACATGATGTAAACCTCTTAGCGCCTGCCAGCACAAAAACAACGGCAGGGACATCCATCAAATAAAACCATTACAAGAATTATAGAGCAAACCGGATGAATTTACCTGCGCATAAAACTCTATTTTAAGCAAAAAATAGTCGATTACTCTGATTTTTTATAATTAATCAGCGCTTTCAGCTAATTCATTGCTCACCCTTGGCAACCATACACTGAGCGTGCCCCACGCAGCGTAGCGGCTATCGCGGGAGATGCTAATTTAATATACCCGCTGGGTGAAAAAGATTATCTGTATTTTTAAATCAAAAAAGCCCCGCACTCTTTCGAGTACGGGGCTTTTTAAAGAGGCTTTTGCCTGAATAGCTAGGTGACGATGATTACATCATGCCGCCCATGCCACCCATACCGCCCATGCCACCCATGCCGCCCATATCAGGCATGCCACCAGCGGCAGCACCTTCTTCAACAGCGTCACAGACCATAGCTTCGGTAGTGATCATAAGACCCGCTACTGAGCCTGCAGCCTGTAGCGCAGTACGGGTTACTTTTGCAGGGTCAAGAATACCCATAGCAATCATGTCGCCGTACTCGCCAGTACCGGCGTTGTAACCGAAGTTACCTTCGCCAGCTTTAACTTTATCAAGGACTACAGACGCTTCATCACCCGCGTTCGCAACAATTTGACGTAAAGGCGACTCCATCGCACGACGTGCTAGGTTAATACCCACGGTTTGATCTTCATTGGCACCCTCTAAGCCTTCAATAGCCTGTAAAGCGCGAACCAAGGCAACACCGCCGCCAGGTACAACACCCTCTTCTACCGCAGCGCGAGTAGCATGCAAGGCATCTTCAACACGTGCTTTTTTCTCTTTCATTTCCATTTCAGTCGCCGCGCCAACTTTGATAACGGCAACGCCGCCAGCTAATTTAGCAACACGCTCTTGTAACTTCTCACGATCGTAATCTGAAGAAGTGGCTTCCATTTGAACACGAATCTCAGCAACACGAGCCTGGATAGCGTCACCTTGGCCAGCACCATCAATAATCACGGTGTTTTCTTTATCAAGGGTAATACGCTTAGCAGAACCTAAGTGCTCAAGAGTGGCCGTTTCTAGCTCTAAACCTAACTCTTCAGTAATAACCGTACCGCCAGTCAAGATGGCAATATCTTCTAGCATGGCTTTACGACGATCGCCAAAACCAGGTGCCTTACAAGCTGCAACCTTAACAATGCCGCGCATGTTGTTAACAACCAAGGTTGCCAACGCTTCGCCTTCAACATCTTCAGCAATGATAATTAATGGGCGAGAAGCTTTAGCAACTTGCTCTAACAAAGGCAATAATTCACGAATGTTTGAGATTTTTTTATCAACTAACAAAACGAAAGGCGCTTCGTGCTCAGCACTCATGCTTTCAGTGTTAGTGACAAAGTAAGGTGATAAGTAACCACGATCAAACTGCATACCTTCAACGATGTCTAATTCGTTTTCTAACGTAGTGCCTTCTTCAACGGTGATAACACCCTCTTTACCCACTTTTTCCATCGCTTCAGCAATAATGTCACCCACTTGGGTGTCGCTGTTTGCTGAGATACTACCGACTTGAGCAATCGCTTTAGTATCGGCGCAAGGCTCTGCCATTTCACGAATTTTAATAACCGCTGCAGCAACCGCTTGGTCGATACCGCGCTTAAGATCCATTGGGTTCATTCCAGCAGCAACGGCTTTTAAGCCTTCATTAACAACAGATTGAGCCAATACAGTCGCCGTGGTTGTACCATCACCCGCATCATCAGATGCTTTAGACGCTACTTCTTTCAACATTTGTGCGCCCATGTTTTCAAGCTTATCGCTAAGCTCAATTTCTTTAGCAACCGATACACCATCTTTAGTGACGGTTGGGGCACCAAATGACTTATCTAAAACGACGTTACGACCCTTGGGCCCTAGTGTTGCTTTAACGGCATCTGCCAAAACATTTACACCAGCAAGCATTTTTTGGCGTGCTTCGTTACCAAATTTCACAACTTTAGCCATGACTATTTCCTTCAATTATCTTTCTAGTAGCAGCCAACTCGCTTAAGGAGAGGGCGCTTATTCAAACTGATTAGTGGACGGTAATTAACCCATCACACCCTTAATCGAGAACACCATGAATTTCGCTTTCGCTCATGATGATGAGCTCTTCACCATCGATGGTAACCGTGTTGTTGCCAGCGTATTGACCAAAGATAACTTGATCGCCAACTTTAACTGCCAAGGCGCGTATCTCACCGTTGTCTAATATTTTACCTTCACCAATAGCAATGATTTCGCCTTGGTTTGGCTTCTCTTTTGCTGAACCAGACAAAATAATACCGCCAGCTGAAGTGGCTTCTTCTTCTTTGCGACGTAATACAACGCGATCGTATAACGGACGAATCTTCATTTTGGCACTTCTCCAAAAGCTATAATTATCTTAATTTAATATGACCGGGTATCCCGGGATAAAGGGGATATGGAGCCACTGAATATGAATTCAAGCCCCACCCCCTAAAAAACTTTAAAAGGTCACTGTTTTGTGACGGAATCAGTCCTCACGCCGACATTCACCCTCTATGGTGGTGGCCGATGATTGATTGGGCGCCTCTCGCTCAACCCCATCCAATGGCGACCCCGACTTAGGCTGACCCTGCTGGAAATTTTGGCTGTTAGCACTGTAGCTAAAGGCACTGAAACCATGACTACCCACCACACCTTTACGCAACAATCGAGCCGCCAACCAACTGCGAGTCAACGGCAACAAACAGATAAAGCCAACGGCATCGGTAATAAAACCCGGGGTTAGCAGCAGGGCACCACCCACAGCCAAGATAATCCCCGACAGCATCTCTTTAATGGGCATCTGCCCCTGGGCCATTTTTTGATTGGCTTTGAATAAGGTATCCAGACCCTGCTGCCGTAATAAAGCCGCACCGATAATCGCGGTGACAATCACCAAAGCGATAGTGTTGAGCCCGCCAACATGATCGCCCACTTCAATTAACAGCATGATTTCGGCGATAGGCATCACCACAAAGAGAAAAAATAAAATACGCATGAGTCACTCGCTTATGAATATCACAGAGATATTGGGGTTGGCCGGCTTTATTTCAAGCCAGCATCTACTATAGGCCACCTCTATTCATAAAATAAGACCTCATGGAAAATAGCCCTACACTCAGCGCTAAACATCAATATCGCAGAAGCCACCCACGCTTCATGTTCGGCAAACCTTAATAACCCTCAACCCCGTTAACCGAATCAACGGCGCACTTAAAAAACTCAACACTAATGGCTCCCTCACGCGATGATTGACCGATATACACCGATTGATTAAATAGACTATTAACCCTTGAATCAGCTCCCCGTCACCCCCATATAACATCACTAATATCCATTAAGAACGCCTAACTAAAGGAGATCCCCTTGGAGCAATATCGAGGCACGACGATTCTTTCTGTTCGCCGCAACGGCCATGTCGTTATTGGCGGTGACGGGCAGGTTTCTATGGGCAATACCGTGATGAAGGGCAATGCCCGCAAGGTACGACGCCTCTATAACGACCAGGTTATCGCCGGTTTTGCGGGTGGCACCGCTGACGCTTTCACGCTGTTTGAATTATTCGAAGCACAGCTAGAAAAATACCAAGGCAACCTTGTTAGAGCCGCCGTTGAATTAGCCAAGGCTTGGCGCACCGAGCGCTCGTTACGCCAACTTGAAGCCTTACTCGCCGTAGCTGATAAAGAGACCTCTCTCATCATCACCGGCAATGGCGACGTCATTGAACCTGAGAACAACTTAATCGCTATTGGCTCTGGCGGCCCCTTTGCCCAATCGGCTGCAAAAGCACTGCTAGACAACACTGAGCTAAGCGCCCGCGAAATCGTTGAAAAAGGTTTAGCCATAGCCGGCGACATTTGCGTTTATACCAATCACAATCGCACCCTTGAAGAATTAGAAAGCCAAACATAAAACTGCAAATAATTAAGCTAGAGCCCTTTGCGCGGAAGATGATTTTGCCTTCGGGCAGTGGTCTCAGATAGATTTAAGGTATAAGCATGTCACAAATGACGCCCAAAGAAATTGTTACCGAACTCGACAAACATATTGTTGGTCAAGATAGCGCCAAACGCGCCGTTGCCATCGCCCTACGTAACCGCTGGCGCCGGATGCAACTCAGCGAAGACTTACGCACCGAAATCACTCCTAAAAATATTTTAATGATTGGCCCTACTGGCGTCGGTAAAACTGAAATTGCCCGCCGCCTAGCCAAGCTTGCCAATGCGCCATTCATTAAAGTTGAAGCCACTAAGTTTACCGAAGTCGGCTATGTGGGACGTGACGTTGAATCCATCATTCGCGACCTCATGGATACCTCCATAACAATGTTTCGTGAACAAGAAATGGAAAACGTTATGAGCCGCGCACAAGACGCCGCTGAGGAGAGAGTGTTAGACGCACTATTACCTCCAGCAAGAGGCGAAGACGTTGCAGAAAAAGAAACAACAACTCGCCAGCTCTTCCGTAAAAAATTACGCGAAGGCGAATTAGATGACAAAGAAATAGAAATAGAAGTTAGCGCCACCCCGGTTGGCGTAGAGATCATGGCTCCTCCCGGCATGGAAGACATGACCAATCAGCTGCAAAGCATGTTCTCTAATATGGGCAGCGACAAAAAGAAATCAAGCAAACTTTCCGTTAAAGAAGCCCTTAAAAAACTACAAGACGAAGAAGCAGCCAAACTTGTCGATGAAGACGACATCAAAACCAAAGCCATTTATGCCGCCGAGCAAAACGGCATTGTCTTTTTAGATGAGTTAGACAAAGTTGCCAAACGCAGCGAAGGAGCAGGTGCCGACGTCTCTCGTGAAGGCGTACAACGTGACTTATTACCGCTCATTGAAGGCAGCACGGTTAGCACCAAACATGGCATGATCAAAACCGATCATATCTTGTTTATTGCCTCCGGTGCCTTCCACCTAGCGAAACCGTCAGATCTTATTCCTGAGCTACAAGGCCGCCTTCCCATTCGAGTAGAACTGGAAGCACTCACCCCCGATGATTTTAAACGCATACTAACTGAACCAGACGCATCCCTGACTGAACAATATCAAGCACTAATCGCCACCGAAGGTTTAACGATTAGCTTTACTGAAGATGGCATTTTGCGCATAGCAGAAACGGCATGGGAAGTGAATGAACGCACCGAAAATATCGGCGCCCGTCGCTTACACACAGTGATGGAACGCTTATTAGATGAGGCCTCTTTCTCTGCAGGCGACAAGAGTGGCGAAAAACTGGTCGTCAACGCTACTTACGTAGACGAAAAACTAGGCGAGCTTGTTAAAGACGAAGACCTAAGCCGCTTTATCCTTTAATGATCGACCTCTCATTTTTAACGAGCCACACACTCTTCAAACCTAAGGGAAGGAAAAGGCATTCTCCCTTAGGTTTTTCGTTTAAAAATTGTACTGGCCAAAGAAACTGTTTATGATTTACCCCATGAACAAAATAACACTAAGAGCATTACAGGGCGGTATTCTTGCGACGGGCGCCCCCATAGGCTGGCTGCTGATTCAATATCTTAGTGGTGAAGATATTATTTCAGAATTAAGCACTCACCGAGGGCTCTATGCCTATATGCTGTTTGCCACCCAGCTCGTATTTATTTCTTTTAGCCTCTATTTAGGTAAAAAAGAACAAGTTATTTCAGATTTAGCCATCCGCGACAGCTTAACCGGCATCTATAATCTTCGTTTTATTGTTGAACGTATCAAAGTTGAAATAGCCAGCAGTACGCGCTACGAAACACCTCTTTCGATTATTTATTTTGATTTAGACCACTTTAAGCAAGTAAATGATAAGTACGGCCACCCCGGCGGCGACGAAGTATTAAGAAAAATAACCCGCGTTATTAGCCGACACAGCCGGCCAGAAGATGTCTTCGCCAGAGTGGGTGGCGAAGAATTCGCCATTCTCCTACCCCGCTGCAACCTTAATGACGCCATGAGCAATGCTGAAAGAATGCGGGAAAGTATCGAGCAACTCACTATACATCTTAAATCTTACCCGCCGTTTCATACGACAATTTCCCTGGGTGTTGCTACGTTATTGGAGGGCGAAACCTTTAACGACTTCTACGAAAGAGCTGACAAAAACCTTTATCTCGCCAAACAACAGGGCCGCAACTCGGCTGTAGGTTAAACATCTCGTATGAAGACTCCCGCTATCACCGGTATACAACTGCATAAAAAAAGTAAAACCCTAGCACTTAGTTTTGGCCCGCAACAGTTTGAATTGAACGCTGAATTTTTAAGAGTGCACTCACCCTCAGCAGAAGTGCGAGGCCACAGCCCCGACCAAGCTATTTTACAAACAGGAAAAATAAATGTCGCTATTAATGATTTAAAAGCGGTAGGTAACTACGCAGTAAAACTTTTTTTTAGTG
>JBNMPS010000071.1:0-14137 GCA_051277005.1 Pseudohongiellaceae bacterium | reverse complement strand
ATGGAATCGCTTCGCCAGCTTATAAACTTCCAACTTGGGCTTGAATTTTTTATCGTTTGTTCTGATAAGTTCTAAAATAGACTCTAGATGACGTGAATCTTCTGCTCGGGTAATGGGGTCAGGTCTTGCATTTTGCATAAAGGCAATCTAGTCTGATACAGACGAAAATTCAATGAATCAATGGGTGTGTAGCGAGCCACTTTCCCTTCGTAGTTTTTACCAAATTAACGGTCGTAGTATTTCGCACTATTACGCCCGTTTTACCGCACTCTCACCGTAGCTAAAAAACACTTTCCCACGCATTCACGCTCAACTACGCGGGTAGTAATTTAATATTTCATTCGGTATTTTTCGGCGCCTTTGGCTAGCTTGTACATGATTTCGTTGTTGTGTTCTTGATCGTGGGCGTCGGGTGACAGTATGGCTAATAAACAATAGCAGTCACGATTAAACACACCTTGGCAATAAATCAAATGCGTATCACTGGTACGTTTCATTTGTACTTTGTGTATGGGGAAGGGTTGGCCGTCATCTGTTATGTGAAGGTGTTGAACGTTTTCTTGAAGTACAAGCGGTAATGTATGTGGATGGTCAAAAGGCACATCCCGGCCAAAGTAGTCGGGTAGTGTTCCTATCGTTTTGTATTGCTCGAAGTCAGATTTAAGTTGTACCAGTTCATCGGCTTCAAGCGATTCTCTAAGTGGTGTCCATACGTGTACAAGCATCGTTATTCAAAGTTACCCATATTATCTTCAGACATATTAAGAATTGCCTGAGCACTGTTTGCTGCAATAGTTTCAAGGCGTTCGCGATTGGGTCTGAATTGAGACTTCACTGATGGTTGTGCTGATTCAGCTAGTGCCATCATTTGTTCAAAAAGCTCGACACCAACCATGTAGCCCTTAGGCTTGTTATTGCTAAGCACTGCAACCGGCTCACTTTGAAAGTATTGGCTAGGATCTTTGCGTAGTTCAGTAATGGATACTGTTTTTTCAGCAAGAATAGATTGAATCGCCATGATGCTCACCGCTTGAATTAATTTGTGCGTAATTGTGTACGCTTGCACGTACATTATAGTGTATTTATATTGATTGTTCAACGAATAAGGATATGTCGCGCTTGCCAATAATAGATTATGATGGGGTCTGACCCCAGGCCCCCTCCATATCGTCGAGTGACCAGCGTTTGCCGGGGTTCTCAATACGGTTGATGGCAAGATATTTATCTTCCATGTCGTCTAAATACTCAAGAATGGCTTCTTTGGCATAAAACGTTTTAGTGCGCCCAGTCATGGCTGCTAGCTGGGCTAGGCGTGTTTCAATAGTTTTGGATAGTCGAATTGCAAGCATAATAACCTCCATCGCTATACATGTATGATATGTATAGCCTAGCACAAGGTCTCATTTTTAGACTGACTCAGTCTTCACCAATATGAGATGAGCCTGAACAGTTAAAAAGCGGTTCTAATATAAAATGAGCCTGAAATCGCTCATGATCACTGGATGAAAACGAGAGCCTGCCCCACGAAGTGTTTTGGGTATCATGAGCTTAGAATAACTAACTAATATAGAGGATGTGAGTCGCTTCCTTGAAGGCACGTAAGCCGTTGCTTTCGGCGTAGCGACCAGTAATCAAGCACGTTACCGCTGGGCACAGAAGACACTCGTTAAACACGGTTAATTAGTCGAGCGAATCGTCGAGTCAACATTGTTGTTTAACGCTTTAGTGTTACTAAAGCGGTTATTATTGCTAGGCTCTAGCTGGCCTTAGCGACATGGCTAATTTGGTAATAGGGGAATGCGTCAAGTAATATCTGTCCGGCCTCATTAAGCACAGGGTCATTTTCATCAATGGCATTAAGTGGCTCATTACTCTTGGTTTTTTCAGCTTGTTTTTTACTCTCTTCTTTTTCAGATTCAGCAATATCCGCAATAATACTTAACCCTTTAGCTTTTCTGCGCTTGTTTTCTATTACCAGCATCTTATTTTTTTCACTTTCGTCTAGCGCTTTTCTAGCTTTAATATTGTGAGGTAGATGCGTTAAGTTTTTAACTTCATCGGCCAGGGCTCTTCTGTCAGCCATAAAAATAAAATCAGGATCATTGGCAATACGTTGTTGGTGTTTATTGCGAATAATAGGAAGCGCTTGCTCAAAATCAAAGTACTGCCTTAGATTCATTGAGGATATAGTATCCCAGGCCAATGCGTGATCAAGTGAACTTTCGCCCACCTTTTCTTTATCATAAACTTGTGGAAATAGAATATCAGGCACTACGCCTCGATGCTGTGTGCTTTCGCCTGAAACACGGTAAAACTTCGACTCAGTGATTTTAAGCTGACCTTGGGGTAAATTATTAATCGACTGAACGGTGCCTTTACCGAATGATTGCGACCCCAAAATCAGGGCGCGGTTATAATCTTGCATGGCTCCGGCAAATATCTCTGAAGCCGAGGCGCTTAAACGGTTAATTAAAACAACCATCGGCATATCAAAATACTTTGAGCGATAATTTTTACTGGCTCTGTCAACACGGCCGTTTGAATGTCTAATTTGTACGGTGGCGCCAGATTCAATAAATAAATTACTCAAGGCATTAGCTTCATCTAAAGAGCCGCCACCATTATTTCGTAAATCAATAATCACGCCTTCTGCACCTTGAGCACCTAAGTCACGAATGAGTTTCATAACATCGTAGCTTGTGCTGCGAAAGTCAGGGTGGTTTACATCCCTAACGGCAAAGTTTCGATAAAAAGTTGGGAGGTCTATAACGCCAATTTTACGGAGTTTATCGTCGTAAAGTATGTCTAGCATCTTGCTTTGTGCGCTTTGGTCTTCCAGCTTTACCAGATCTCTGCGAATCTTGACTATTTTGCGCTCATCATCTGTTTTAGCCGTAACAGGGATAACCTCAAGCTGAACAATCGTGCCTTTTTTACCGCGAATATACTCAACTACTTTATCTAAGCGCATGCCGATAACATCGACCATCTCCCCTTTGCCTTGAGCTACACCGACTATCCGGTCAGAAGGCTGTAAATCACCTTGCTTAGCGGCTGGGCCAGCGGGTACCAAGCGCATAACTTTGGTGAATTCATCTTCTTGCTGTAACACCGCGCCGATACCTTGTAGCGAGAGGCGCATATTAATATTAAAGTTTTCTGAGCTTCTTGGTGATAGGTAATTGGTATGTGGGTCGTAGAGCTCAGTTAAAGCGTTGATATAAATCTGGAATGCATCTTCTGCATTAGATTGCTGAATACGGTTGTATTGGTTTTGATAGCGTTTGGTGAGTAGCTTGATAATTTCTTCGTCAGATTTGTCTGAAAGTCTTAGGCTGACAATGCGGCTTTTAAGTAATTTACGCCAAATATCATCAGCTTCCTTGCTGTTTTTAGGCCATGATTGCTCAGATCGGTCAATGAGCAGGAATTCATCGCGTTCGAAGTCTAGGTTTGTGAGTAAATCAGGCAGCTGGGCATTGATGTTATCTATGCGGCTTAAAACACGTGTTTGATAGCGGTTAAAAATATTAAATCCAGCACTCAATTCACCTTGAGACAGCTGGTCATCAAGCTGATGCCTGTAGGTGTTAAATTCTTCAATGTCTTCTGCTAGAAAAAATGTTTTTGCGCCATCAAGTCGCTGTAAATAGTTATCCAGTAATTGAGAGGAAAGGGCGTCGTTGAGTTCGCGGCTGGCGTAGTGCATACGTGCTAGCTTGATGACAATTTCTTTGGTGGTAGCCATTTGTGCTGCGGTGGGTGAGACAGTATCAGGCGGGCTGCTGGCATTAACCGTCAAAGATAAAATGGAAAGTAGTGCAAAACGTAATACTTGCTGTAATTGGCTCAAGGTTGCCTCTCTATATACTGATGGTTAAAGCATTATTTCATAGTGATTGCCCGGATGCATCTGCTATGATTCAATGACATCGTCTTAAAATCTATTATTATTAATTAAAACAATAACATAGCATAAAAAATAACACTAAAAACGGATTGTAATCACAGGTTTTATCGCTAGACAGCAAAAAATATAAACTCCCCTGTATGTATAATGGATATATCCCCCTTTATTAAGTTGTCATATAGCATCATTGGTCTAACTACATTTAACGTTGCCTTTATATTCTCCTAGGTAATGATTAAAGTTTTTAAAAGATCTAGCGATAACTGGTTAGTGAAATCAATCAGTAAGCAGTGCTAAGTAATTGATTTTATTGATATTATTCGTTAAGGTAGTAACGGGTATGTAACGCACGCATGAACACACATTGTGATGTTGATAATATAGGCTTATGTAAGATAAGCCCTTGTTCCTAAACGATTAAGTTTAGTCATCACAATTAATAGACCGATGTGTTGTAAAGATGTTCCCTGGTTTGCCTTTTATTATGTGCGTTTTTATATCGCGGTTAATCAGGAGAGCAGGTGTGATAGGCGGGTAGACATAATAGCCAAACAATTACACAAAAGCTGTGAATTAGAAAAACCATGCAAAAGTATGATTTAACTGACCTTGAATAAATGTTTTTCAACACCCCTAAAAAAAGGCTCATTATTGAGCTTTTTTTATGGGTGTTAGTTTATGGGTACTAATGGTTTCGTGATAGCTTAGTTATCTTTATGGAGCAGCTGGATAGAGCAGTTGATTTTGGTAGGCATAGGCTACATTAAACGCGGGCTGTTGCAATTTCTTTAGGCCCAAACTGTTAAAGTCTATTTGAATACCATTGAGTTTCAGTTGATCTTTTATAGTGGAATAGTTTAATAGCGTTACCGGCATGTCAATCAGCTGAATGGCAGCTTCTAGCTTAAAACTAACAGCGCTACCGGCCAACTTACCCTTTGGCGCGCGATCAATAATAACCACTTCATCAACTTTGTAGTCTTCCATCAGTTTCTTAAAGCTAAACTGAAACTCACGTATAGCCTCGGTGCTGTCCGTTTTGGATAGAGTGAAAACACGTTGACGGCATTCAGCAACTTCAAAAACACCTTTATCTTGGCCTAACAGGCAGATAATGGCTTCGCCAGTGGTTAATTCAACGCCGCAAATTCGCATGAAGGTCTCGCTTTCTAATGTAGGGTTACTTTAAAGGCGGCTATTGTAACGGTTAATACGTAAAGATGGCTATTATCATAGCCTGAGATCTTTGCACCCAAGCCAGTTTATTATCATGCGGGTTTATCCCCACAAGGGGGCACCGAGGAGAAATCGTCTCAATCGGTTATTTATTACGCATAAATTCGCTCTTTCCTTCCCTGGGTATCAAGATTATCTCCCGTGCAAAGGTCTTAGTCTAATGCAGAGTGGCAGGAGTGAAGAGGGCGCTAGCCATTTCACATATAGTTTCAATACCTTAAATCGTTTTTAGCACTTCTTTCAATGAAGATTCAAAATGATCTAGATCTGCTACGGTATTTAAAATCCCGGTTGATACTCTCAATACATAGACCTTTGCAGCCGTTTGATTTGGATTAACAAACCCAATTGAACGGATTTTGATATTTTTCTTAATCAATAATGTATCCTTTTTATGTGATTGGTTTGAAGGCAGTCACTTTTATTTCAATATTGATTGTCAGCCATTAATATCTAGAATTGTTTTTTAGCGCTGATAAAAAATAACTTTTAGAGATCCCCTTGTGTTAACAGCGGTAGGCCTTCTATTGACCCTGTCATAATATTGAAATAATTAAGCTTTATAGTCTTCTTCCGTTGGGTTGCTATTGGTCACTCCTAAAATAATATTTTGATCATTTTTAACGACCACAAATGTGTAGGTATAAACAATGAAGCAAAATGATATTTCTGACAGCGTGATGAATGTTCTTGCAGACGTTCTATAAATGGACGTCGATGAGATTAATATAGATTCAAAATTCGTTGATGATTTTGGCGCTGATTCGTTGGATATTATTGATCTTTCTTTTTACTTTGGGAAAAATTGGGTATAAAAATGCCCAAAAAAAGTGTCATTATGCACGCTGAAGATCTGATGGAAGGTTTATCGATGATTGTTTTACCTGGCAAGTTAACAGATTTTGGGGCCGCGCTATTGCAAGAAGGCCCTAATGCCTACTCAAATGAAGAAATTTATACCGGTCAATCAGTGGCTACTGTTTTTTCTGAATCCAAAGTACGTCATTGGGTGAATTTGTGCGCGGCTATTATTGAGAGTGGGTTGTCAGGTGATGATTCAATTCAACAGCTTATAGAAAATAAACTGTCCACTTAACTTTCTGGTGCAGTGTAAGTCCATTTTAATATTATTGGGCTGTATTGAGGATAATATTATGAGCCATGTGGCGGTGACAGGTATTGGCAATTTTTTTCCTGGGCATACTTGTAGTACACAATTAATTAGTGATGATGATATTGCCAATAGTATTTTATTTTTAATCTCCTCTGCTGCCAGTATGATCACCGCACAGAGTCTGATCATCGTTGGAGGCTATGGGTGCGACATCTAATTACTTTTAGTTTTTCGTTGTTTTTATGGATTCAGCCACTATTGGCAGACGAGATCTATTTTGAAGGAACCTTATCTAGCAGCGCAACAATAAGCATAAGCGGCGATCCATCATTGACCACGCAAGTGTATAGTGCACGATTGAAATTCAATTATGAATATTCACAGTGGTCAATCAATATTAATAGGCGCTTGGAATATAATGCTATATATGATTGGCGTTCAGCATATAGCGAACAAGCCGAGGATGAATACCGCACTCGCTTATGGGTAGACGATGCCTATGTCAACTGGCATGGTGATACAGTTGATATTGCCATTGGTTATCAAAAAATTGTATGGGGACAGGCGGATGATTTAAGGGTTGTGGATATAATTAATCTCTTGGATTTAAAAAATTTTGTGTTGTTTGATATAGATGAATACCGTATCAGTTTGCCAATGGCACGCTTAGAGACATCCTTGTTAGGTTGGGAGTGGCAAGGCATGGTTATTCTGTCAACTGAACCTAACCAGTTATCCCCGGAAGGCAGTGAATTTCCGCTATTACCTAAAGGAATCCAACAAAAAGAGAGTGCTAATAATGCAGAGTTCAGCTTACGTGGGCAGCGTTTTTTTGGGGGAGCCGATATTGCTATTTATGCGTTTCGTAGTTATTACGACAACCCGGTTTTTATTTTTTCTACAGAGGGAGCCCGCCTAGACCATCAACGAGAAACTATGTGGGGTGCTAGCGCATCTCGTCCAGTTGGTAACTGGTTTGCGCGGGGAGAAATAGCACAATTTATTGGCCGCAGGTTTAACCGCAATGATAGTGATTTGGTTACTAGTGATGTATTGCAGTGGTTGGTCGGTATCGATTATCTCTATCAAAATTGGCTGTTGAGTGCCCAGGCAACGGACCAACATATTGATCAATGGCAATCGTACTATACAGATAATAAAGAAGAACCCTTATATACATTAGCCGCCGATGGCCGGCTGTTATCCGATACCGTGAATATCCGTTTTGCTATTACCCATGCAGACTACGATGGTGGTGGGCAACTGTATCAAACTAAGTTGAGTTACCGCCCTCAGTACCATTGGGAATGGCGTGTACATCTCGGCATTTTATCAGGTGATAGCCGCAATATTTTTGGTCAATTTCGCAACACGTGACCGTGTATGAATGGAGCTTAACCATACCTTTTAAAGCGATATCTTTTACAACTATATTTCCACTACTTATTTTTACATAATAACAATTTTCAATATGGAGGCTATCTTAAATGAGGCACGTCACAATTTTTTTAACGGCTATTCTCATTCAAACAGCATACGCAGATCCGCCTTCAGCAACTATAATTTTACAAGAGCTACGGGATCAATATGATGGGGAATCCTATGCAACTAAAGTTCTATTACGTTTAATCAGTAATGATAATCGTGTTAGAGAAAGAGCGTTTTATATGCTGCAAAAGGATATCAGTGCCGAAGAGGAAAGGGCCATTATGTACTTTCATTCTCCGGCAGATGTGCGTGGCGTGTCATTTTTAATTGCAAATTATAAAGAAAGTTTAAAAAAGCCAGACGATCAATGGATCTATTTTCCGGCATTTCGAAAAGTACGTCGTATAGGTTCGAATGACAAGCGGGGTTCTTTTATGGGCTCCGCATTTAATTACTCTGATCTCGATAAAATACGGGTAACCGACTACAGCAACACCTTGGTTGGAGAAGACACCATCGCCGATCGAAAAACATGGTTGATTGAACGTATACCGAAAAATCAGGATGTGATCAACAAAACCGGTTATTACAAAGTTCGATTATGGGTAGACCAAGAAAGAACGTTAATATTGCAACAACATTTTTATAATGCAAAAGGTATTGTATTTAAAACCCAGAAAACCTTGGCGGTCGATAATCTTCAAAATATATGGACAATCACCAAATCCCTAATGAGCGAAATCGAAACCGGAAAATCCTCTGAGATGGTATTTAATGAGACAGTATACAATGTTGATGTCGATGAAAAAAAATTGAGATCGCTAGCCTTAAAGAAAAAAATTAACGCTTCAGATATGCCATAGACTTTATGGCTTAGCTGACTTTTTATAAGAAATATATAAAAACGTCAATTTGTGTAGCAGAAGTGACACTTATTGATTTTTTTCATAAGCCCCTAGGTTTATTATTAATTTTATGGTGAAGATATAATGGTGAGTTATTTAGCATTTGTTGCGCGTTTTCCACGGTTGATACTGAATACCCTTCTATTAGTTACACTTTACTTCGGTTATATGACTTTTTATTTAACGGAGGATAGTAACCCCTACCTACTACCGGATAATCATCCGGCAAGAAGTCATTTACTCTCAATTCGCGAACACTTTACCGGTACCTATGATCCTATATTGCTCGCACTATATAACCCAGACGGCATCATTAATCAACAAAGCTTAACCGCATTATTTGAACTTACCCAAAAGGCAAAAACCTTATCCCTTACTAATACTGCCGATCTTGAACAACTGCAAGCCTTGACAAAACGTTATCACTATCAACCACTGGTCGACTCTATACATGCCATTGCAGAAAATGGTATCAATGAACACGATATATACGAGGTTAGACAATTAGCCACTGCGGCTCAAACCTGGCCCATTGACTCATCCGATAAAAAATACCTGCGTGTTTTTGCCGAGCGCTTAGACCCAGTAAGAGATATTGCGGGGCTATCAGGTTCCGAAAATATTTTTTTGGAAAACGATGGCACCCTGCGTGCGGCCATTACCGTTGATTCATCCCCAGTTAATATTGAGCATGTAAAGCGGGCTATTGCAGATAATGAATTGGTTGATGATGGGATTGTCGATCGTGCGCGAACAGTCGGTCTAGTTGTTATTGAAATCAGTATTTTTCCAGATGATGCGGAGGGTCAGTTACGTGCTTATCAAGCTGTTAATAAACTGGTGGCTGATTATCAGCAGAAAAATCCACAGTTTACGGACAATGTGTTTGTGGGTGGTGTGCCCGTTTTTTTTGCGGAACAAAAACATATCATGGATGCGGATATGAGTACATTATTCCCAGCAGTCATTATTATCGTGGCTTGCATATTGGCTATTTTCTTTCGCAGTTGGTTGGGCGTTATGATCCCATTGGTTAATGTTGTCATGTGTACTATTTGGACATTGGGCACCATGGCCATCGTCGGTATTCCACTGGATTTAATTACCTCAATTCTTCCTGTGTTTTTAATTACTATCTGCTCCTCTGATGCCATTCATGTGATGGCGGAATACTATCGTCAACGGCAATTACAACCCAATCAGAAACAGGTCATTGCCCAAACTATGCGGCTTATGTTTTCCCCCGTTGTTTTAACGACTATCACCACCTGTGTGACCTTTATCGTTTTAACATTAACGAGTATTACTAACTTACGTAATTTTGGTATTGCCATGTCGTTTGGTATGTTTGTTGCGATGATTATTTCTCTTTTACTGATTCCGGCGTGGCTATCGCTGTTAAGCGACAAAAAATTAAAAAATATGAGTGACTCCCAGTCAGAGAAACTGCATTTAATTAGCCAATGGTTATTAAAGATTATCAAACCCATTATTACCCATAGAAAGCCGTGGTTGCTGTCGATGTTTGTAACTATCGGCTTATTGCTGGTGATCGCAACACAAGTACAAGTCGATGATATGGGAAGTGGCTATTTCGCTGAAAATAATCGCTTTCGTATAGCCGATGAATTTATCAATTCACATATTGCCGGCACCAGCCCTGGATGGATTGAAATTGACACCGGTGTGATTGATGGTGCGTTAACAATGGAAATGGTTCAATTTGTTGATCGGCTGGAAAAATTTATCCACAAGCAAGAGCATATTACCTATAGTTATTCGCTTGCACGTTACGTTAGGCGTATTAATTTTGTACTCAATAATATGGATAAATCCTATAACCGATTACCTAATGAGGTTGAATTTTTTTCTGAATACGATGAAGAGACCGGCGAAACCATGACTGTCGAGATACAAGGAAAAGACATTATTCGCCAAGCCATTCTCTTATATGAGAATGGGGGCGGAGCAGATCTTACTAATGTCTTGTCGGGGGATTTTTCCAAAACTTTATTGTTGTATACCATGAATACGACAGTTGCCAGTGATTACCAAGAGTTTTTAGATCAATTGAAGCCCTGGCTAGCGGAAAACATTCCTGAAGGTATGCATTACCAACTTGTAGGCTCGCCCGTTGTATGGACCGCAGTATTGAATGAATTGTTATCTGGCCAGCTGCTGAGTATTTTTCTTGCGTTTATTTGCGTTATTGTCATTATGGGATTGTGGTTACGTTCGTGGCGTATGGGTTTACTGGGTACATTACCTTTAGCCATCACTGTAATTTTTTACTATGCTACCATGACTCTGTTTAGTATTGAACTGAATATCGGTACAGCGATTATTTCTTTTCTGGTTATCGGAGTTGTTGATTATTCGGTGCATTATCTATTGCGTATACAGCACGGTATTAAACAAGGCCTATCCCTTGATCACGCTCTAAAACTAGCAATAGCTCACTCAGGCCGCTCAATTATTGTTAATGTTATTGTGTTTAGTGTGGGATTTGTTGCCTTGTTATTTTCAGAGTTTCGTCCCATTGTTGACTTGGGGCGCCTGGTTGGTTTTTCACTATTGATTAGTGGCGTTATGTCTATTTTTATTATTACGCTATTAGCCCCTTGGTTTATTCCTGTTAGTCACATGATGAAAAAACGCTGACGCGCGTATTGGCCCCGGTAAAATCAGTCGGTACGGGATTTTTGACCTTCGATTGGAATGACTATGCACGTGAAAATGACTCGTAGTTATTTTTACCCGATTTAGGAAACGTCACACGTTTAAGTGGCACTAACCTAGCGGATTACTTTTTAGGTTCCGATTTTACCTATGGTGATCTTGAAGAGTGAGAAGTCAAAGATTTCACTTATCGCTACGCCGAGAGTAGCCCAGGCAGTTAACTCGTAGTGGTTATTGCTGAACCCAATGGTATACCAAAATAAAAAAGTCCATACGAGCGTGATCCAGCATACCGACATTAAAATCAACCCTGGCGTGGCAGCTGATTTTTTCACCGTTTTCTCATTGGAATAAGGCCGTTGATTGGTTTTGGGGACTTAAATCTAATTTACCTACGCAGAATGAGTTTAAAATTTCCTTTTTTTCTGACCAGTATTTTAATCAGCAACTACAATTTTGCTGAAAATAGCGAGGATTTTTTCTCCTCAATAGAGGTTGATGCTACTCAAGAAGTCGTAGTGGACGATAAGTTTCGAGTGTCGGGGGATATAGGCTCCCGCGTCCATTTTGCGGCGCAATCACAACTTCAGCAATACCCATTTACGCGACAATCTGCGGCCGTGGTCTCAGCACGTATTGATGGTTTTCTTCAATGGGATTATCGTTATAATGAAAATATAAACCTAAGGGAAAGTTTGGACGCGAGTTATGATTTTGCCAATAACAAACGCTATGAAAATAACATCATAGATGAAACCTACATTTTGTTTGGCCAAGGAAATGGCTGGAGCCTAAAATTTGGCCGGCAATTATGGGTGGTAGACGAAGCGAATTATCATTGACTGTTAGATGTCATCAACCCCATCGACAATCGAGACATTGGCTTGGCCAAACTCGATGAGTTACGCCTATCGGTTTTAGCCAGTAAAATAGCCTACCAACAAAGCCGCTGGGGGGCTGATATAATTTTTCCTCAGGAATTTAGAGGTAATATTACCGACACTTCAAATGGAGATTTTGACCCGTTTATTACTCTAGGCGGAGCGAGCGAGCTTGAATATTCCAGCCGTCCTCAGGTGAGTCTATTAGAGCCGGACTGGGGCGCCCGATTATTCTTGAGTTACCCCTGGGGTGATGTGAGTTTTGTGGCAGCGCAAAATCATTCCTCAGCCGCTACCCTCATTGCCAACCGTGGGGCCCATTTTGAGGCGACCTATCCTCAATTAACGACAAGCTGTTTATCGGCAAATTATATTATGGGTAGCTGGCTGTTAAAATCGGAGCTTGCTTGTCAACGTGGCAACTATTTTCATAGCGTCATTAATAGCAACACTTCTAGCAACAATACCACTAGCAGCATTACATCTAACAACAATACCTTTATAAAAAAATCCACTCAAGAGTATCTGCTGGGTGTAGCTTATAGTGGTTTCACCGATGTAGATATTAATGTTGAGCTTTATCAGATGAATATAGTTGCCTACGATACCACATTAAAAGAAAGTAAAAGGGACTATGTTTTATCATTAGATATAAAATATTACTTATATAATGACAAGTCAAACCTGAATTTATTTTAGAATAGCTGGTGGCAAAATAATGATGACTTGTTATGTCTTAAGTTGAGTTATGACTACACCGATAATGTTTCCTTCGCTATAGGCTATATAGATTATAGCGCTAAGCATGAAAACAGTACTTTATCCCTATACGAAAAAAATGATCGACTATTTATGTGTTTAATTTACGATTTTTAATCGAATGGATAAAACTTTCTCCTGAGCATTAGCCTAGAATGAAACCCTTTTTTTATGGGTCACAATCAACAGAATTTTGATGAAGAGCAACCGAAAATCTTCATGAAAATGTTTAAAAAAAACCTCAAACGTCACAATATGAACGCGTGGGGTGTTTACGCCGTTTTCGTCGCGGTAGTCAATACGCGCTGTACCAGATGATTTTATTCCCTAGTGCCGGAGCAGGGGCGTCGGCCCTTAGTGAATTATCATTATCGTTACCTAACTAAAACTATAGATACTTGGGTTGTACAGCTGCCCGGTAGAGGAGACCGCTTAGCCGAGCCACCTATTGTCTGCATGGACATTTTAGCGAGTGAAATCATTAGCTCGATTGGCTTGCTTGAGAAAAAACCCATCATTTTATTGGGACAAAGTATGGGCAGCTTAATTGCCTACGAAGTCGCTTGCAGACTCAAAGAATCTACGATTACCAAGTTAATCGTATCGGGGCATGGGGCGCCTAGTTCGCCTGCAATCGGCAACCGCTGCCGTCACACCGCGACAGATAAAGATTTGATTGCCGATATAAAAAGACTGGGAGGCACACCACAAGAAGTGTTGTCTTCACCCGAGTTATTAGCGGTGTTATTACCGGCTTTACGTGCAGATTATCATTTGCTCGATAATTATAAACCTACTCTTGATCACACCCTACATTGTGATATCCATGCTTGTGCCGGTGAGTCAGACCTTGTAGTGACACCCGATTCATTAAGCGCCTGGCAAAACTATACCAATGCATCCTTTTTATGTGATTGGTTTGAAGACGGCCACTTTTATTTCCATAGTAAGGGCCCATTAAACCAGCTACTTCACATCATTAACCGCGCCATCTTTTAAAAACAGCGTTTAAAAACAGAGCTTAAAAAAGTAAACTACTGGATTAATGGGCGCTTAGGTTCAATACATAGGCCAAAATAAAGCAGTAACAGGTAGAGGTTTTGTAAACTCATAGTGTGCGGTTCATCGCTTAACAATGAAACACATTGCAATTTCAACCCGTCAAGTATATTTCTGATTTAAAACGCTGGAGATGAATAGGGCGTCGCTAAATCGTTTTTAGCAC
>JBNMPS010000070.1:0-14228 GCA_051277005.1 Pseudohongiellaceae bacterium | reverse complement strand
GAGTAAGTTACGAACACGAGTGCGTACTTTGCGCCACTGCTTCCAGTGGTACGACCGTAATCGCCTTCGTATCCATCCGTCCAGATCTATACATTTTTGATATCCCATGGCAATGCCAAATCTACCGCGTCCTGCTATCGCCCCTTACCTACGTCCTGTAGGCACTGCATCATTTACCTTAGTCAGTTAGATCACAGGGCATCGCGTTCCTTGGCACGCTCGTCCCCCAACCCAGACCTTGTATGATGTTTCTGTCCGTCAGCTCGTCGCTTTACTAGCGGCTTGACAGCCATGGATGGTGGAAATGCAGGCTTTGTAGGAGCAAAAACCTGTTCTACGCGCACCAGACCTCACGATCTCGCGCTTGCCATTCGCTAGTAGTTATCGTCTAATAACAACATGGTTTTCGACGGCGATCTTCCTACAGGGGACTTTCACCCCATTAGTTTACGCCCATGCTGGGCGCACCAAGCACATTAAATACGCTCCCTTTGGTCGTTGGACGCAGCAAAGCTGCGCTCGTTTATGTGAGCGTTATGTAATGAATAGCGAGAGGGTATTCTAGATATATATTTTTATTTTCTGATTTATAAATAATATTAAGTAATAAACAAAATTAAAGCGAAAGCCTATTTTAAAAGGAATTGAACAATGACAGAGAAATCATATAAACCCGTTAATATAAATGATCATCCATTACCATTAAATAAAGTGGTTGCTATAGCAACAGATACTTATTTAACACCTGTGGTTAGTTTTCCTGATCCGACTTATCTACCAACTAATCACGCCCCAAAATTTGGACAAGACATTTCTTATGCATACAAACGAGTCGCCCCTCAAGAACAGTCTGTTGGTGACAATATCAAAGACTTAAAATCAAAAATGAAAAGGTTAATTGATATTTTTGCGCAAGGGGACAATAACGGGATGGCTAGACGGTTATTTGAAATTTATATGAAAAAGCAACCTCATGTAAGTTTTTTCTCTGATTATGCATTGAATCTTGCAGCTTCTCGCCATATCAATATCAAAGAATTTTGTAGTCGTGCATTATCTGCGCCTAATTCACCTCAACGTTCAATAGGTAAGATTAGAATCCACCAAGCGCTTAAAAATGCAAATTGGGATATTAATAAAATAGTAATACCAACGAACTTGGGGGTTCCTGCTTTTAATTTAGGTAGTAAGATCTTCACCACTCAAGATTTTGAAAATGGTCTGGGAGTTATGATTAATGGCGTACAGCATGCATATGTTATTGCAACACATTATTACTACGACAAATCAAATGCTAAATATCATATTAAATTACGGTTTGTATTTTATGATGTATTTGGCTTGGATGATGGCGATTTAACTGAATTCGGAGAAAAATCTGATAATTGGTTGTCTATTAATAAAGCTGGTGTTGGCATCACTGCGTGGTGGCAATTACAACATCAATATGCTTATGCGCCATTAGTAACTCGTATTGTACTGGAAAATAGCTACGAGGTGCCTGCAAGATGACCACCTATTTTAATGGAATAACGAATCGTAATCTGTTAATTAACGCTATGATTTTAGGTGTGTATACCACTTCTTTTATTTATATTGTTCTTATCACACTATTTGGTGGTGGGTTATCAACTCTGTTTTACGTGATTTTATTGCCACTTTATATAGCAGCATTCGGTATGATAATTAAGAAAAGAATATCAATAACTATAAAAAATAGGAGAATGATTTTACAAGTATTTGAATTTATTTATTTTATTATTTCGATTGCCTTTACCTTTTTAATGTCGAGTTTTAACTTACAATCAACCTACGAACGAATTCAAAATGTTAGTGTTTTTACTTTGATTTCTATATTGATTTGGTGGGTAATATTGATTTTTATAAAGTCAAAAAATGAGAGCTAGAGGCTCTGGGTATTTTTGGGTGTGCGGCTAAAAATCGTAGTTAATTCTAACTATCACCATTATTATACACTGTTGGCGCTGGTGGTTACTGAGCAAAATATGCTCATACAAATGACGGCGAATCCGTTACCGGCTAGCGGTAAGTAACGGCTCAGTTTCAAGCCATATTTCAACCCGTGAGTTTTTTGACTTTGCAATGCTATTTTGGCTGGAGGCAATGGGCATAAATGAACCCAGACTTAAGGTTTTGAATATAGAAACTTTTTTGCTCATGAGTTTTGCGTGTACTGATAGCGCCCTGAAGCGAGCAATAAGTAAGTCGTATCTTTGCTGTTTATTGGCATCAGTGAAGCCAACCAGATAAACATTTTTGTTTTTATTTTCCGGTGTGGATAAAAACGAAGCAACGCGTTCCAAGTCCTTAACCGCTTTATTGTCTAACTGGCTGCTGCCAATATTGAAGCGAAAATTAACCGACAGCCGCTTAGCTTTATGACTTAACCGCTTATAGCTTTCCGGCGCATTATTATAGAGCGGCTGATTAACAGCGATGATGTTCTGGGTAACAAAACCTACCTTGTCAACAATTTTTTGCCCCAACGCTGAAAGGCAGTGGTCAACATAACCTTGTAGCCACTGATTTTGGCCAACGATACTTGCTTGAGGTTGGTAGAAATATAGCCGTCTTGAAAGCGGATAATCTTCGGTTGCAACCGTTAATCGCTTAGGTATTAACGGCTGAGTATTGTCATCAGAGATAGCGAGTAATTTTGCCTGGCGCACCGATGCTAATCCGGTAAATCCAATACCGGCAGGATTTGCTGCAACGTTATCGGAAAGAGTGTCGTTAGATTCAAAACGCAAAGCTTTATCAGCCAGCCGATATTTTTTGGCCAGCACTAAGTTTTTAAAGGTATCCCACGTACCCGATTTATTATCTCTGGCGTAAAGTTTGATGGGTAAATCTAACCCCCCTAGCTCTTGCCAATTTTCTATTTGGCCGGAGAATATTTTGGCCACCTGTTGAACAGAAAGCTGTTGTACCGGGTTACTCGGGTGTACCAATATGGCTAAACCATCAATGGCGACCGTATGCTCTGATTTTCGAGAACGCAAATCACCCAAATGTGCTAGTGCGTCAACTTCTTTATCTTTTATAGGTCTAGATGAAATAGCAAGGTCTGCAGTTGAATCTCTTAATGCTTTAAAACCAGTACTTGAGCCATGGGCAGCTATAAATATTTTTTGTTCTATACCTTTACTATTAATGCCCGTGATAATTTTTTCATTCGTAATGGCGGTGTTTTTTATACGTACGTTAGCCATACCTTTGGATGTTAGATAGTCTACCGCGCATGCAGGAGCAAGGTGAGCACCTACCGTATTAGAGCCCGCTATCTTAAAGAGGTAATGCTCATTATTATTTGCAATGGCGCTGGTGTGAAAACAGCATAAAATGATAATGGTAAACAAAACTTTTTCCATAAATGGCCGCTCCAATTTGAGTTAAGTAGCTCACTGTAGCGATCAATAATGACAGCATTATGACAAATTCATGGCATTGTTATTTTCAAGGGTGATAATTATTGAAAGCTGACTTTTACTGTTTTTAGCAGCACCAGAACAAACACCATTTTGCATCCAATCTATTTATTACCTGCAAAAAACCTTTGGCATGTATTGTCCGGTACCGTATATTCTTGAATTAAGCACACTAGATAAATCGATGTGACTTATTGCGATTGAACGACTACATGTATTGGCCCGCCAAGGTAAAGACTAACAACAAGACTATTTAATTCTTCCACTAAGGAAGGCTGTCATACAATATGGCCCGTCAACCACTGCGACTAACAAACATATTGAAATCATTAAGACTGATCTTATGAGCGTTTTTTTGAGGTGAACTTTTGTGATCTAGGCGACAAAAAATCACCTATCACTTTATGTCATAATGATGTTTTATGCAGGCAGCGGATTAGCTATATTTATTAAGCAATACAGCGATCTCTTTCGCCGCTTCTACGACTTGAGTCGGCGCACTTTGATGAGGTGTTAACGTCACTTTTGGGTGAGCCCATAAGGCACTGTCTTTCGATAGCGGTTCTTGCTCAAACACATCAAGAAATGCGCCCCGTAAGTGGCCACTATCTAAGTGTTGAATTAATGCACTGGTATCGATAGTCGCCCCTCGTGACAAAGAGATAAGCGCTGCATTTTTGGGTAATACGGCCAAACGACTATGGTTAAGCAGGTGGTGCGTTGCTGGCGTATGAGGCAGCATGTTAATAACAATGTCACATTGGCTTAAACATTCGTTTAATGTGTCGATATGATAATAGGTGTTAATGCCTGCCATGTTTTTTTGCGTTCGCGACCAGCCAGAAACGGCATAGCCAACGCGCTGTAAGTGTTGAGCAACCGCGCCCCCTAAACTGCCTAGACCTAATACGCTAACGTTAATATCTTGGCGTTGCTTGTAATCTCTTTCGGTAACCCAGTGCTGTTCTTTTTGCGCCTGCAAAAATAGATCAAAGCGGCGATGGTAGTGTAATACGGCATACTCGGCATAGTCGCACATCGCCGTTTTCATCCCTGCATCATGAAGACGATGAGTAAGCGTTTGCGGCGGTAGCTGTAGTGTTGTTTGCGCATCAATACTAGCCCCCAAATAAATAACATGGCGCAAAGTCTCTACGCTACGCCAATCAGTAATGGTGGGTTTCCAAACCAGTAGTACTTCGGTATCTAAGCCAACAAGCTCATCACATTTTTGGATGGCGTGTAAGCAAACACCGGTACAGACCTTATCAAAGGCCTCCTGCCAAGTATCAATAGAAAATTGACTACTATGAAAAGCAATATTCATTGCGTACCCCGCCTTAATCCGTTGCGAAAATATCATCAGCGCTATCAAAATATTTAAATTCTAAGGTATTACCTGAGGGATCTTTAATAAAAAATGTCCCCTGCTCGCCAGCCTCCCCCGCAAAACGGATTTTAGGTTCAAGACGAAATTCTACCCCGCCCTCTTTAAGCTTTTGGTGCAGCGCTTGCCATGGGCCTTTTTCAAGTACTACACCAAAGTGAGGGACATGAATTTGATCGCCATCCACCCTATTACTGCATTGGTCAGCGCTTTTATGGTCCTCACTAAGATGCAGGCTGAGCTGGTGCCCAAAAAAGTTAAGGTCTACCCAGCGGGCAGCTTGTCGGCCTAATTGGCAATTAAAATACGCCGTGTAAAACGTGATAGAGGCGGCGATATCCGTAACGGGTAAAGCGAGATGAAATACTTGCAAGGTGAGCTCCAATAAAGGTACTGTTGAATTTTTAGCAATTATCCAGTGTGCAAACGTACTTTAATAGCGACTTATAAGCATAGGTGTTGAGTTTTTATCAATACTGTTGGAGCGATCAATATGAGCTTACCCCCTCTCAACGCAGTAAAAACCTTTGAGGTGGCAGCACGCCACTTAAGTTTTACCAAGGCAGCAAACGAGCTATGCGTTACGCCTGGGGCGGTTAGTCGTGCTATTGCTCACCTAGAAGATCGCTTACAGGTGCCGTTATTTCACCAACACAAAAAGCGCTTACAGCTCACGGTGGCAGGGCAGGCTTATAGCTTTCAAGTGTCGCAGGCGCTGGGTCGTTTGTCGACGGCTACCGATGAATTGCAGCAGCATCAGGGTTTTGGTGGAATATTAAAGGTGGGGGTCTTACCCACCGTAGGCACACGCTGGCTGATCCCTAAGTTGATAGACTTTCAGCAACAACATCCAATGATATCGGTTGATATAACGACCTTACCGTCAGATTTTTCTAAAACGGTGGATCTCTCAACCGATTTAACCGTCGATTTAGAACAATACGGCGTTGATGTAGCACTGTATTTAGGGCGTACAGATGGGATGGGAAGTAGCTTTGATTACCTGTTTCAAGAGTGCCTTATCCCCGTTACAGCGCCTATATTATTGCCTGATTTGCAGCGTCTTGTTAGCGGTGAGAATAGCGGCCAAAATGGATTACTCTTACATTCAACAAGACCGCAAGTTTGGCAGTATTGGTTCGAGCAGCAAGGTCTATCCTTGAGTAACCCTCGGTGGCGAGCACGCTTTGAACACTATTTTATGATTATTGATGCAGCGCTTAGTGGTTTGGGGATAGCGCTATTACCAGAAGTATTAGTACGCCAAGAGCTATCTGACCAACGCTTGGTGACGATTGATAATATTGCCTTAACACAACCCCAGCACTATGGTTTGTTATATCCCAGCGTGCGCCAGAACGAAGAAAAAATTCGTTGTTTTAGGGAGTGGTTGTTGACGTATAAAAGCTAACGGTCTTGCCCAGCCCTATATTTTAACACGTGAGTAGATTATTCGTAGCCAAGAAAAAGACATCAATTGCTCCTATACAACCTACACTTATCTTTAAGTCTAACTGATAATGGATACCAGTCATCCCATGCCGCTCTTACACTGCGCAAGTTTTAAAACTCTTTTCAACAGCCTCGTTATTATTTTTACTGCCGCTGTGCTTTCAGCCTGTGGTGGTGGTAGTGGTAGTGGTGGTGGTGGTGGTGGTGGTGGTGGTGGTGGTGGTGGTGGTGGTGGTGGTGGTGGTGGTAGTGGTGGTGGTGGTAGTGGTGGTGGTGGTGGTGGTGGTGGTGGTGGTGGTGGTGGTGGTGGTAGCACGGCCCCATTACCGACTGAAGCTACTCTTTCAGGGAATATTACCTATGATTTTATCCCGCATAATATCTCAAGTAATGGTTTAGATTACGATTCGATTGTCAGTAAACCGGCCCGCGGAGTGGAAGTACAATTATTGAATGCCTCTAACACCGCTTCACAAACAACTACCACCAATGCAAGCGGTAACTACAGCTTTAATGTTAAGACTAATCTGAGCGTGAGAGTGAGGGTAAGTGCGAGGCTAGTTGCGACGGATAGCCCCTCTTGGAATATACAGGTAATCGATAACACCCAGGGCGATGCCTTGTATGTAATGCAAGGCTCACTAACCAGTACGGGGGCAAGTAATTCGGTTCGCGACTTGCACGCCAGCTCTGGTTGGACAGGCTCTGATTATACTCAAATACGTACAGCGGCTCCTTTTGCTATATTAGATTCTGTTTACGAAGCGATACAGTTAGTTCTCAGCGCCGATGCCAACGTAAGCTTGCCCGCTTTAGACATTAACTGGAGTGAAAACAATACTACGGCTAATGGTGAACTGACGGACGGGGATATTGGTAATAGTTTTTACAGTGCGGGCAAAATATATATTCTAGGCGCTGCCGATAACGATAGTGATGAATACGATACGCATGTCATAGCTCATGAGTGGTGCCATTATTTTATAGACAATCTGTCGCGCTCGGATAATTTTGGCGGCACTCACAGCTTAGCTGACTATCTTGATATGCGGGTAGCCTTTGGAGAAGGTTTTTGTAATGGTTTTGCGGCCATGGCTATGAATGACTCTGTTTATCGAGATAGCAGCGGTATACAGCAAGCCTCTGGCTTTAATTTTGATTTAGAGAATAATAATATCAGCGTTGACGGTTGGTATAGTGAAGAGACAATAGGTTCATTGGTTTATGATATTTATGATTCTAACAGCGACGGTATCGATACAATCAGTGACGGTTTTGGTTCGCTCTATACGGTCTTGACCTCAACAGCCTACGCTACTGCGGATGCCGTGGTCAGTGTTCATTTACTGTTAGATCAGTTGAAAGCGCAGTTCCCGTCAACCTCCACGGCACTCAATAGCTTGGCCAATTTTCACGGTATAACCGTTAATGATGAGCTAGGTAGTGGTGAGACGAATGATGCAGGTGACGCTAGAGTATTGCCGATTTATAACCCACTTACCGTTGGTGGCGCCCCGGTAACCGTTTGTAGTATTGATGATTTTGGCTTGTTTAATAAGCTGGGTAATAGCCCGCTAGTCATTTTTACCGCTGCGAACACCCGGGATTATACCATCGCAGTAACTCGGTTGAGTGGTGCTACTAATTCTGACCCCGATTTTATCGTCTGGCGTAATAGCGGCATTGTCGCTGGGGGCGGGTCAATTGATGTCGATAGCGAGACTTGGACTGGCGGGCTTACGGCCGATACCTATGTGATGGAAGTATACGAAGCGCGTAATATCTTTGAAGATACTGGCGCTGATGTTTGCTTCAATGTGACGATAAATTAAGAGGAAGAACCATGAAATTGATGATGTTATTTGTTTGTTTGTTGTCTGCAGCAAGCCTAACGGCCTGCGAACAAGGGGGTACCAAGCAAGAACTTAGCGCTAAAAAGGCCAAAGAAACCAACTCATTGCGGTCCTATCAAAAACCCAGTGCAGCGATACACTTTAGCAGTAGTTATGATGGTCAAACGACACTTAATGAGTTGGAAAGTTTTGAGATAAAAGTAAAATCTGGCACTGCCGGTGAATTAACCGTTGATATCACTAATAAGGAAAATATTCTCAGTGCCGGTAATATTCAAAAAACTCATTCGGTTGTGGCAGGTGAGATTGTGTCGATTCCTGTGGCTGTCACTCTATCTGTAGAGGGTAAATATTACTTAAACATTCATGCCAGTATTAACGTCAATGGCAAAGTGCAGAGTAAATCATTTGCGATAGCCCTATTTTCTGATGAGGCCAAAGAAAGAGCTGAAAATAATGCCGCAAAACCTAACCCTATCGATGGCGCTGTTAGTATTATGCAGGCAAAAGAAACCATAACAGTTAAATAATATACATGGATACGTTTTAGCTGAATATCATACACACGCTACAGGATGCCCCTTTTTGTAGCGTGCGCTGACCGGATATTACTTTCGAGAATTTAACGAGATCGGTCACAATACTAAGTTTTCTGTCGAGCCATTTGTCATTATCGGGACATATACATACTGATGGGCTCTTGATGTCGTTAGCGCATTAGGCACACTCAGCTAATTTAATCATGCTTTCTGTATTATGGCCGTTGTTTTCAGAGCCAGTGATAAGCGCTGGTAAGCCTTGGCTACCCCAAAGCCGCAAGGTGAACCCAAACGATAACTCAAAGTCGCCTGCTGCCAACATTCTACGAATTACGTTACCACTAACAGAATAATATCAGGGCATGGGATCTGTCGGTTTTAACTCTAAAGCCTCAAGCATTTCAACAATGGGCATCATTTCTTGAAGGTGCTCAGAACTTCCCGAATAAGCGGCATAAACTTCCCGGCTAACCGTATCCATCCCGCTAACATTAAACAAGTGACCTGCTGCAGTGTAATGCGCCACTATAGCTTTAGGCAGAAAAGCTGCCCCTCCATGAGACAAGATAAACTCTAAAGCAATATGACTTTGACCAGTATGTAAAATGGGGGCAACCGGCTCACTAAACAACCGAGCTTGCTGTAGGTTAAACGCCGTTCCCCAATCAACAAACACATGACCAATACGGGGGATATCATCCAAACTAGCGTCTTTTTGGCTGGCAACCATTACCAATTCCAAATGACCAATTTCTGTTACATTCAGCTCAGCGATGTTGGGTGGGCCCAACACCACAATAATATCTAATCGACCTCCAATTAGCGCTCTTATCAACTCCTGTGGTGGATTAACCTCAGTACGTACATGCAAGCCCGGAAAGGCCCCCGCCAATTTCGGCAGTATTGATTGTAAAAAGGAGTCCCATACGTTGGATGCCCCCCCTAGCGCCAGTATATGAGTATTCCCTGCTATTGTTAACGAATGAGAACAGGATAAACCTTGAAGTAATAACTAAGATCAAGAACGGATGATAACTTAATTTAACCTTGGCCTGAGTTAAGCTCAATCAATAGAGATACCCACTGATTGATACCAAGATGTTCACTTTAGATTCAAAGCCGCTACGCCATAGGTACATCACCCAACAACCCCACGGTTCTGTTTCTTTAACCCCCCCCCTCTCTCCTTTAGCAATACCACAACAATCGCTACTCCCATGCCAGAAGTTGCAGCCAAACAAAAAATCGGATGAGCAAGCATTGATTGATGACCACAATGTGACATATGGCCACCTGCGGCTATATGTCACATTGCACTCCCAAGACCCCCCCTTTACTATCCACGCCTTTATTAGTGTCGAAGCAAAGAGGAACATATGCAGTTAAACTTTCCGTTAACCTCCCTGATTTTTTTCGGTTTATTACTTCCCAATATCGCACTTTCAGACCATGTGACGGCTGGCAACTCGCTGCTGGAAATACTCGTGGTCACCGCTACTAGGGAGGCTAACCCCCTAGCTGATATCGCCGCCAGTGTAGGCGTTATCAGTGAAGAACACATTGTGGAAACCAATCCCTCTCACGCCTCAGAACTGTTGAATCGCATTCCCGGCGTAAACATTGTTCAGCTCGGCTCCAGCGCCGAGGGTACAGCGGCGGCCATTCGCCAACCGGTATCCTACGGCCCGGTCTATCTCTATCTGGAAAACGGTGTACCCACCCGCTCTGCAGGTTTTTTTAATCACAATGCGCTTTACGGTATGAATGTCAGTGCCGCCAACGGTATTGAAGTAATCAAGGGGCCCGGCTCGGCACTGTACGGAAGCGATGCAATCGGTGCGGTGATCAACTTACTTACCGGCCAGCCCCCCAAGGAGGACGCCCTACACATCGGCCTTGAAACGGGTGGTGACGGCTGGCATCGCGCTCAATTACGCGCCGCAAAACTCACAGCCAAGCACGGCTTTACCGCCCGCTTAGATGTTAGTGAATATGATGGCTGGCGCGACCACACTAGCAGTAACAAACAGGCCTTCACCGGCTCTTGGAACACCGTATTCAGCGACAGCCTTACCGTTAACACCGTGTTTAGCGCAACTGACCTGGACTATGAGACGGGGGGCAGCGGCCTGCTCTATGAAGATTATAAGAATAACCCTAAACAACCCGGCAACCTCATTGCTTATCGCCAAGCTTCCGCTTTCCGCCTGTCCAGTGCCTTCGAGAAGGTATTGGACAATGGCGTTCTTACGGTGACGCCTTTCCTGCGCAGTAACCAGCTGGAATACTTAGCGCATTGGACCCTGAATAGCGGGCGTAGCAGTTGCCCTTCCTGGAACCCCGACTGCGCCAAACCGATACTCGACTCTCAAGACGCTCATATCAATGAAAGCGGCCACGACTCTCTTGGCATACTGGTCAAATACCGTTACAACTTAGGCCCGGATAGCGTTGTAATTAGTGGTATCGATGTTGATTACAGTGAGGGTGATGTCAAACAAACTTATATTGAACGCACCGATAACGACCCCGGTATTTATTGGCAAGCTTACCAACCGGCGGACCTGCTCTATAATTTTGATGTGAAGTTTTTATCCCTCTCGCCTTATATTCATGGTGAAACCCAAATAAATGCAAAACTACGCCTCAGTGCTGGCCTGCGATACGACACTATTCGCTACGACTATCACAATTCGCTGAGCGTAGATATCGATGACTCACTACACAAACGCCTGCCAGACCAAAGTGTCGATATGGATCACTTAAGCCCCAAACTCAGCGCTATCTACCAGTTCAGCGATGGCGTCAATGGCTATGCGGCTTACCGACACGCTTTCCGTGTTCCTTCATCGGGCCAGCTATTTCGATCTGGGCAAACAGAAGACTCCAGCAATCTTGAACCCGTCAAAGCCGATAGTTATGAACTGGGCTTACGCGGTAATATCAATACCTTTATCGCCTTTGATAGCGCCATTTATTACATGACCAAAGAAAACGATATCCTCACCATAACTGACCAGGCTAGCGGCGGCCGTCGCAATGCCAATGCCGGTGAAACCGAGCACTACGGCATTGAACTTGGTATCGATGTCAAAATGACTGAAGCCGTGAATTTTTATATCGCCTATACCCGTACCGAGCATAAATATAAAGAGTGGCAGGATCGCAGCGGCGATTTCTCTGGAAACGACATGCCCGATGCCCCAGAAGACTTTGCCAACGTGCAGCTGAATTACCGCCCACTGTGGCTAAATGGCGGCCGCATGGAACTGGAATGGGTACACCAGGGTGAGCACTGGCTGGATGAAAGCAATGCCGACGACAACAATACCAACGATCGCGACCACTATAACGGCCACGACCTGCTGAATGCTCGCGCCGACTACTGGCCCACCAGCCAGCTGAACCTCTATGTACGGGTACTCAACCTCACTAATGAGCTGTACGCTGAAACCACCAGTAAGTGGGGGCCTCAATACACACCGGGGCGCCCGCGTAGCGCCTTTGTAGGATTCCGTTATGAGTTCTAAAAAATTGGGCTTAAATAAATCCGTCACCAGCTTAATCCGCGTATTATACCTGCTGCTAGGCTTAGCCGGTGACGGCATCACCAGCCCCCAACATAGCACGCTAGCGGACTGCACTGAAACCAATATCCGTTGCGCCAAAACCGTTTCTGCCACGGTAACAAATGAGGGGAGAATATGGTTCGCCTGGACCACAGGACAGCATCTCTATATCAACTATAGTGACGACCGCGGCCAAACTTTATCTCATCCTATTAAAGTCAACCAACAACCAGAAACCATCACTGCCCGCGGTGAAAACCGTCCTAAAATTGCACTCGACGCGTCGGGTAATATCTATCTATCTTGGGTAAAAAAATTACCTGAAAAGTGGACTGCGGATATTCGCTTCGCCTGGTCCGCCGATCAAGGCAAAACCTTTTCTTTGCCCCTTACCATTAACGATGACTTGCAGATTACCAGCCACAGCTTTAATGAAATGTTAGTGAGTAACAATGGTCAGGTCTACATCAGCTGGCTGGATGGTCGCCATGCTTTGGCCGCGAGAGAAAAGGGCCATAATTACACGGGCACTGCTCTCTACATGGCCAGTTTCAACGCAAGCGAAACACATAATTCTCCAAAAAATATTCATCTGGCTGATGGGAGCTGCGTTTGCTGCCGGCTGGCAATGGCGCTGAATCAACGAGAATTACCGGTGTTAATGTGGCGGCATATTTTTGGTGACAACATCCGTGACCATGCGCTAATCACCCTGAATAGCTCTAACAATGCTGGCCAATTAAAACGAGTCTCTTACCAAAACTGGCAAATCGATGGCTGCCCACACCACGGCCCAAGTATCATCAGCCAGCAGCAAGGATCAGATCTGCGCCTGCATATGAGCTGGTTTAATGATGCCCCACAGGCCAGCGGCCTATTTTACGCCCACAGTGATGATGAAGGGAAACACATCAGTAAAGTACTGCATGTTGCCGAGCGCAGCGCTAACCCAAGCCACCCTCACCTGGCATTAACGGCCAATAAAAAACTACAGCTGGTCTGGCAAGTGTTCGATGGCCAGCAGCAAACTGTTAAATTAATACGCTCTGATAGCGGTGAAAAATGGACTTCACCGGAGCTTATTGCCCACTATGATGGCGCGACAGATTACCCCTTTCTGCTCACTCACCCCAAGGGTAACTTACTGCTATGGCATCGAATTGATCAGCCATTACAATTAATAGAAATCAACGAATGAAGGCTTTTATGGGCGGTCTTTTATTGCTGATCAGTTTACATGTTAATGCGACGACTCCACTCTATCCCAATCAGGTCAAACAACTACTCACCGAAGCGCCACGTTTAGTGATGTTATGGTCCGTAGACTGCCCGCCATGCTACAAGGAATTGTCTATGCTGGAAGATCTGTTAAAAACTCATCCTCAATTACCCATAACACTGATTGCCACCGATGATGATTCAAGCCGGTATTCCGAAATCGAGGCATTGCACCAACGCCTGCACGGCGAGCAGCTACAAAAAAGAGTTTTTGCCGAACTGGCAGCTTCACAAATACGCTTTGCCATAGACCCAACATGGACCGGCGTATTACCTCGGAGTTATTTTATCAGTCATCCAGGACAGCTCAGCGGACACAGTGGAGCATTGAATGCGAAACACATACTCGATTGGCTCAAAACTACCGTGGAATAAACCCTCCATTGGGTGCGCCATCGCACAACAAAAACGCCTATTTCTATACCCCTCCTTATAGCAACACCCGCAACAATCAGCCCCCTGATGCCATCTACCCCCTCTAAAACCCGTACTCCCAAACAAACCGTCGGTTTCTGCCGCAAGGTGAACCCAAACGATAACTCAAAGTCGCCTGCTGCCAACATTCTACGAATTACGTTACCCCTAACAGAATAATATCAGGGCATGGGATCTGTCGGTTTTAACTCTAAAGCCTCAAGCATTTCAACAATGGGCATCATTTCTTGAAGGTGCTCAGAACTTCCCGAATAAGCGGCATAAAC
>JBNMPS010000069.1:0-14374 GCA_051277005.1 Pseudohongiellaceae bacterium | reverse complement strand
AACTACTTCAACACCCATAGCCGTTCCATAATTATTTTTTATATTTGTGATGAGATAATTAAATTTTCGCGAACTTTGGGTGTGGGAAATTGCTCTTCCATCGATTCAGGCATGCCATCAGAATTAATAATATGTGCGTGTTTACGGCTTAAACTACGAGCTTCTTTGACGCCGCAAGCGTGGGCAATGGTCCCGACTTCATATTGTAATTGTGAGGCATAGTTATAAACGCGCTCGGCTTTATCGGTGGGGTCAAGGCCGCGTTGTAAATCTTTGTTATGGGTGGTGATGCCAGTAGGGCAGGTGTTTTTATTGCATTGCAGGGCTTGTATGCAACCTAAGGCAAACATAAAACCACGAGCAGAAGTAACAAAGTCAGCTCCCATGCAAATTGCCCAAGCCACTTCGCTGGGGTTAATTAACTTACCGGAAACGATAATTTTAATTCTATCTTTCAGGTCGTACTCAACAAGCTTATCGATCATGAGTGGCAGGCTGCGTTTAATGGGCAGCCCAACATAGTCCATCAAGCTTTGAGGTGCAGCACCGGTACCGCCGTCGGCACTATCAATGGTAATAAAGTCAGGGGCAAATTCTTTGCCGCGTAGGTGAATGGCCTGCATTAAATCGTCAATCCACTCGCTGGTACCGATAACAGCTTTAAAACCGACGGGTTTACCCGTGAGGTTGCGCACTCTAATTATCATATCTAATAAATCATCAATGCAGCGTATTTCTCGATGGCCATTGGGGCTGATGGAATCTTCGCCAACGGCAATGCTGCGCACCTCGGCGATGGCTTTGGTCACTTTTTCTTTGGGGAGAATTCCCCCTTTGCCCGGCTTGGCACCTTGGCTCATTTTAATCTCGAACATTTTAACGTTGTCGAGCTCGGCAATCTTTTTAAGTTTTTCTTCGTTGAGGGTTTTATCAGGGTTACCCACGCCATATTTAGCGGTACCCATTTGAAACACAATGTCACAGCCACCCTCAAGATGATGAGGCGAGATAGAGCCTTCGCCAGTGTTCATCCAAATACCCGCTTTTTTTGCACCATGGGATAAAGCTCTTACTGCGGGTACTGATATTGCACCAAAACTCATGCCCGAAATATGGAACAGTGATGAGGTGGTATAAGGTTGGCGTGCATAAGTACCGCCTATGGTAACGGGCTTGGTAGGCACCGCATCCTCGGTTAACGTGGGGAACAGGCAGTTTAAAAAGATAATATCGCCCGCTTGGTTTAATGGCCGAGTGGAGCCAAAGGCAATGGTCGAGTCGACTTTTTTCGCTGCGCGATAAACCCATGATCGCTGCGCGCGGTTAAAGGGCAGCTCATCTCTATCTTGAGCAAAAAAGTATTGCCTAAAAAATTCGCCCATGTGCTCAAATAAATAACGGAAGCGCCCAATCACCGGGTAATTTCGGCGTATTGCTTGCTTGGTTTGGGTAATATCCGCCAAATACAGGTAAACCACGATTAATGCGCCAACAATAATCAGTAATACAAAGATTAATTGGCTGAATTCTAAAAAGTCGCTGACAAATTCGTAGAGCGCGGGGAAGGACGTATTCTCAATACTCATGATAGTTTAGTAAGACCTTATTATAGCGACCCTTGCATGAGTCTCTTATTATATTTATGGGTTAAGGATAGAGTATAGATGGGCGCGGGTACTTGTCGATTGTTGAGTAAATCTTTAAGCTGTCTTTTTAATCAGCGGGTGATAATTAACCATGTCAGCGATGACTTTCTTTTGGCACGACTACGAAACCTTTGGTGCCAACCCCTCCTTAGATAGGCCTTCACAATTTGCAGGCATACGCACCGATGCTGATTTTAATATTATCGGTGACCCGGTGATGATCTACTGCAAGCCAGCCGACGACCTATTGCCGCATCCACAGGCCTGTTTAATTACCGGCATAACGCCACAGGAGGCGAGAGAGAAAGGTGTGGTTGAGGCCGAGTTTATTCGCCAAATTCACGCAGAGATGAGTGTGCCTGGCACCTGCTCGGTGGGCTACAACAGCATTCGTTTCGATGACGAAGTGACACGCTATACCCTCTATCGCAATTTTTATGATGCCTATGAGCGGGAGTGGAAAAACGGCAACTCGCGTTGGGATTTAATTGATATGGCACGGGTGTGCCGAGCATTGCGGCCAGAAGGCATCATATGGCCCGATCACGAAGATGGAAGCCCCAGCTTTAAACTAGAGCATATTACGGCGGCTAATGGCATTAGCCATGAAGCGGCGCACGATGCCTTATCTGACGTACATGCCACTATTGCATTAGCAAAATTAATTAAAACCAAGCAGCCCAAGTTATACGCCTATATTTTAGGGCTGCGCAATAAAAAAACCGTTAGCGAAATGCTAGATGTGCAGCAGCAATTACCGGTATTACACACCTCGGCGATGTTTCCCGCGACACGTTTTTGCACCACCTTAATTATGCCGTTAGCGCCACACCCCACCAATAAAAATGGTGTGATTAGTTATGATTTAAGCGTTGACCCTACGCCATTACTTACCCTAAGCGCCGATCAAATTCGTGACAAGCTCTACACGCCCACGGCCGAACTAGCCGAAGGCGAGCAACGTATTGCTCTAAAAATCGTCCATATTAATCGCAGCCCGGTTATCGCAACCAGCAAATTATTAAATGATACGTTGGCCGAGCGCATACAGCTCGATGTGCCCAAGGCGAGAGAGCATTATCAGCAACTTAAAAGTGCCAAGGGTTTAGCTGAAAAGTTAGCTGAAGTGTTTGCTGATAACAACCATTTGCCTCCTAAAACAGACCCCGATGTGATGTTATATAGCGGTGGATTTTTTGGGCAGCAGGATAAAGAGGCGATGGCACAAGTGCGAGCAGCTAGCCCCGAACAATTAAAAGAGCAGACGTTTGCCTTTAAAGATAAACGCTTAGGTGAGATGTTATTTCGTTATAAGGCCAGAAATTATCCCCAAAGCCTAAGCCTGGAAGAAGTGGGGCTATGGCAGGATTTTAAATTTCAACGCTTAACTGATCCAGAGACCGGAGGTAGTTTGGTGATGGATGATTTTATGGCAGAAATAGAGTCGTTACTGGAGAGTGAAACAACCACCGATAAACAGCGCGCGATATTAGAGAGTTTGTTGGACTACAGTGATGAGTTGTTGGCTTAATGGTCGATGAGGCATTAGCTGCAGAGCCTATAAAAAAAACCTGGTGGGTTTATATGGTAGAAACCCAAACCGGTAAATTGTATACCGGCATCACCACCGACGTGGAGCGGCGTTTTAAAGAGCACTGCGGCCAGTTAGGCAACAATAAAGGCGCGAAATTTTTTCGCTCTGATGCAGCAAAGTGTGTGGTGTATCGAGAGCCGCGTGAAAATCGAAGTGAGGCAAGCCAAAGAGAGGCTGTGATTAAAAAACTATCGCGGCAGAGTAAGGTCAGATTGATAAAGGTGGTGTAGTTCGAGAGGATCTAAAAACCAATTTCACTGGTGCATTGTTGCAGCAGTTACCTCGACGACTCATGCTCTGCTTGACTTGATACTTCCAAACCAACGCCTTTCATATTAGTTGCACATTGATCAGTCATGATGTGATCACTTCGGAGGAGGAAATCATGCCTAAATCAACTATTCGCCTAACAAGTACTATCGCCGTAATAATACTGCTAACCATCACTGGCTGTAGCAGCCATTCACATCATCACCGCAAACATCATTACAGCAAAATAATACCACCCGTAAAAACAGTAGTGCTGAAGACGGTTGTGGTAAAACCGCTTATTACCAAGCCAGTTAGCCGAAAATCTACAGGCGTTAAGAGGCGGGTTGTGATCGTCAGTCGCTAAGGTGGCCAAAAGCTGACACAAGAAAGTCATTAGATTGAAAAAAGTCAGTTCTGACGGTGCCATGTCATCGCGAGTCACGTAGGCTAGCCGTTAATTAGAGTGTATCGCTGTTTTTTTGTGTACAATGCCCCATCATTTTTTAATTAAAGATCCAAGATGGCAACTAAACCGCATAAGCCTCATAAAACAACAGGCAAGAAGAAGCAGCCCGCAGTCGTAGAAACGTCTTCGTCTATTGAAGATAAAACCAAGGCCTTCCTTAAAAGCGGCGGAAAAATAGAGCAGGTTAATTCCGGCGTTAGCGGCCAGCAAAGCATGGTGGCACCTAAGCCCAAGCCAGTTGAGCCTAATAATTCTAACTAAAGCATCCCGCAGCTTCGAATTATCATCGTCAATCCAAAGCCTCCATCGCCAATGGCGCTTACTTAAGTAAGAGTCATATCGCTAGTCCTTGGCATCCATGCCACCATGGCATTAGTACGTCCCTGTCATTCCGGCAGTCTTTTAGCCGGAATCCAATCGCTGAAACATGGATACCGGCTTTCGCCGGCATGACGTAAAACAGAAAACATCCATGCCACCACGGCATTAGTACATCTCTGTACGTCCGTCATCCCGGCAGTCTTTTAGCCGGGATCCAGCTTGTTTGAGGTTTAAGCCGGTCGGCTAGCAATTCAACGTAGATGGTTTTTGTGCGAAGATATAAATAGGCACTGAACCAAGCAGGGGCCACAAGCAATCGCTAATCAAAAGCTCTCAAAGTGAGAGCTGTTTGATTAGGCAGCGTATTTGTAAGCTGAGGAATAAATCAGTCTTACTGCGACGACATGCCCTTCATGTATTTAAACAGTTCACTCTGGGTTGATAATACCAAGGTGGTTTTATTATCAATCAGCGACTCGTAAGCGGCCATGGTACGAGTAAACTCATAAAACTCGACGGCTTTAGGGCTTTGATTGTAGGCACTGGCATAAATTTCTGTTGCTTTTGCATCGGCTACCCCGCGTATTTCTTCAACCTCTCGATAGGCTTCCGATTGAATTTTGTTCAATTCACGAATGCGATTACCGCGTATTCTAGCCGCCTCGCCATTGCCTTCTGAAAGAAAGCGCTCGGCTATTTGGCGCCGTTCACTGATCATGCGATCGTAAATTTTGGGGCGCACACTGGCGTTGTAATTAATCCGCTTAAAGCGGATATCCAGCAACTCAATACCAAACACGCCAACCTTCTGCGCTGCAGCATTAAATATCTCTTGTTCAACCAGCTCTCGGCCTTTTTCAATAGGCACTAAACTGCCTACATTGGTATTCTGCCCGGCGGTGCTTAGCGTGGCATCGCGTAGCGGCACGCGATTTTTGGTGGTACGAATGATTTCAATTAATTCATGTTTGGCTACCGCGTTGCGGGTTTCACTGCCAAGAATGTCGTCTAGGCGCGACTGTGCACTGCGCTCATCGCGTAAACGCAAAAAGTATTGCAGTGGGTCAACCACACGCCAGCGGGCAAACAAATCGACCGATATATAGAGTTTATCTTTAGTCGGCATATCCGATGGTGCGCCATCCCATTCTAATACCCGCTTATCAATAGGGTTTACTTCTTGAATAAAAGGCGTTTTAAATTTTAAGCCCGCCTCAGTGATCGGCTCGCCTACGGGCTTACCAAACTGAGTAATAATAACTTGTTCAACTTCGTTGACGGTATAGATTGAGTTTAAAAATACAAATCCACCGAGGCCTATTACGAATAAGGCAGCAACCCTTGTGACACCGCTCATGGTTGAACCCCTTTTTGACTAGTTAAATTTAACAACGGTAATAAACCACTCATTTCATCATCCACTAATATTTTCGATTCAATATTGGGCATAACATTCTGCATAGTTTCAATATAAATACGGCGACGGGTAACTTCTGGCGCCTTGGAGTATTCGGTAAACAAGGCATTAAAGCGTGCTACATCACCTTCGGCTTCATTAATGCGCTTAAGTCGATAACCATCGGCTTCGCGAATACGTTGATCTTTTTCACCCTCCGCTAAAGGGATGACTTTGTTATAGTCACGTCGGGCTTCATTAATCAGTTTTTCTTTTTCTTGCTGGGCTTGGTTTACCTCGTTAAAAGATTCCTGCACCGGTCTTGGAGGGTTAATATTTTTTAGCTGTACTTGGTCGATGCTAATGCCCATAACGTACTTAACCGAGAGCGCCTGCATTTTAACTAAGGCTTCAGATTCTATTTCCTGGCGGCCGATGGTTAATACTTCGTCTACCGTTCTATCGCCCACGACTTCGCGCATCACTGATTCAGAGACATAACGCAGGGTTTCGCCGGGTTCACGCACTTCAAATAAAAATTTAACCGGTTCTGATATACGATACTGCACTACCCACTCAACTAAGGCAGCGTTTAAGTCCCCGGTCACCATTTGTGTTTCTCTACTGCGGTCATGGGAGGATACGCTTTGGTAAGGGTCACGTGCGCCCTTGGTGGTAAAACCAAACTCCTGTTTTAGCTGACGTTTAACCGGCACAATCGTTGCCTTATCAATACCCAGCGGCAGCTTGAAATGTAAGCCCGGCGGCACTTCACTTAAATACTTGCCAAATCGTTGTACTACCGCCACCGAATCACTCGGTACCGTGTAGTAAGCCGACCAGGCACTCAAGCCAACAGCGAGCAAAATAGCGACGGTAAAAAGGCCTCCAGAGCCGCTATTGCCACTACCCTTTGAACTGGTGCCTGAACCACCGCCTGCAAAAAAGCTTTTTAAGCGGTCAACCCCTTGCTGAAGAATCTCATCAATATCGGGGGGCGTTTGGGGCTTATTACCCCAGGGGTTATTATTTTGAGACGACATTGAATTGGGCCTTCAGTTGATGTTAATCGTATTGTTTGTACCGCAGGATATGGGGATGGTTTGCGGATTAACAAGGGATAAATTTGCATATACCCCTTTCGCTTATTCTCTGCCGAGAAGACACTGGAGCACCACATCCATGTGAGTAGTCTAAGCACCTAAATCTAATAGATTGTCTCTATTGTTGAGCAGCGTCAGAGTAGAAGGCTTGGGCGGCTGGATGCAAAGGTATGCCAATAGTGGGCAACTCTGCTCTGCTTAGGGAATTGACGCGTACTTTGTGTTTGAGCAGTTCTTTGCTGTTGTTCTGAACACCCGTCAGGAAGGCATTCACTTTTTTAGATGAGGTGCTTTCGTGGGTTACAATAAGTGCGGTGACACCAAGGCTGTCGATGGGGCTAGTTTGCCCCTGGTATGTTTCTGCGGGAATCTCTGTTTGTGTATATAAATCTTTTGATGCATTATTGACCAAGGCATCACCTACTAAGGGTATTAGGCGGTATTCGGCCTCAAGGCTCAAGATAAATTGTGAGGGTACAGCCGTTGTCAAAAAGAACGCGTCAAGCTCTCCTCTGGCAAAGCTCTTGCCAACCCTCGATAAATCCCAATGACTAAAACCGCTGATATTCACATCGACGTTTTGCAGTAGTTCTTTGGCATTGTTAAAGGTGCCTGAGCCGAAGACGCCCATATTGACGCGTTTGCCAACTAAGTCATCAATATCTTGAATGCCGCTATCTGTTTGCACTATCAAGTGAATCGTTTCTTGGTATAACGCCATTACCGCGCGCAAACTTGTTTTTGTTTTGCCTTCAAAAGTACCCGATCCACGGTAGGAATGCACCGCTAAATCACTTTGCGTGATCGCGAAACCGGCCAGATCTGGTTCAACTAATTGAATGTTTACGTTCGTCCCGTTCGTTCCGTACGACTGTAACTTTCCCAGTTTGTTCGGCCATGATAGGCCGGCAAGGGTCTTGCCAACACGATAGTACTCTCCAAGGGGGGTGGCAGTGACAATGGTAGACTGACCTTCTGAGTGAGCCTTACGCAGCTTTGCTTTAAGCAAGGCCAGATCCAAATCCTGCTTCATCAACGTGTAAGGTGTTTGGTTTTTGCCGGATTTCAGCGCAACAATAAATTCGCGCAAATCGGACGTGTACTGCTTTCCCCAGTTTTCATCGCCGGACCGGTTGTCCGTTGAATCAATTTCACTAACAATCAGTGAGCTGGGCTGCTGGTCAAAGTTTTTATTTTGAGATTCTATTACGATGGGGGTCCATTGCTCATCGCGAAGGGCAAAGGTCATTAGGCCATTGATGGATAACGTCTCTCCCTTTCTATTGCCTTCAGACTTTATGCCTTCAACACCCTCGGATGAGGCGCCCATCAGTGAGAATAGACTTGGTGTTCCCGGCCTCTGCCGCTCGGTTAGGTTGTAATCTTTTTGGAATTCCAAAATAGCTTTTAGGTAGACGATCCGGGCGGGGTCTTTAGAGTTTTTCAGGCTGTAGTTCTGGCTGCCACGCCGGAACAAATTAGCCACGGTGAGCACGCCTTCACCGTAGCTCTTGTTCAAACTTACCTGGATGGTTTCTTGCATCCGAGAGGTGTCAGGCCCTTTACTGCAGGACGTCAACAATAAGACTATCAGTGCTAAAGTGAATATTTTCATTGCAGACCTAAATTTTTGTTGAGCACGATTTCACGTGCTGAATACTTAATGAATGCTCATTTTACCAATGGCCTTTAATGAACGAAGGGCATTGCAAAGTACACCTGAATGACCAGGGCGTTGGTGATATCGATAAAAAATGCACCCACCATCGGAACGATCAAAAAGGCTTGGGGAGATGGGCCGAATTTCGAAACGATAGACTCCATATTTGCCACCGCTGTCGGTGTAGCGCCGAGGCCAAAACCACAATGACCGCCGGCTATAACGGCGGCATCGTAATTTTTACCCATAACGCGAAAAGTTATAAAATAACAAAATAGAACCAGTACGACGGTCTGTGAAAATATAATCGCCAAAATGGGGCCGGCCAGATTGACAAGCTCCCATATCCGAATTGACATTAATGCCATTGCCAAGAAAATTGACAAGGCCATGGTGCCCCAAATGTCGACACACTCTTTATTGATGGTGTATTTTTTTGAGGTTTCACAGATATTGGTAACCACAATGCCCAGCAGTAGAGGAATCAGGAACGAAGGAATGGGAACGCCTTTGGTTTTGAGCCATTCATAAATAACGGTGCCAAAGCCGACGCAAAAAACCAAGATCAATAAGGTTTCCATCATGCGCTTGGGCGTCACAATACCCTTATCGTCGGGGTTGTAGGTAATAATGTCGTCAGTGGGCTGGGTTACTTTCGGCAGTTCTAGCTTATGCCGAGTAATCAAAGCATGACTCACTGGCCCACCAATTAATCCCCCTAGCACCAGGCCCATAGTCGCCGCTGCCATGGCGACTTCGAGAACGGCTTGTAAGTTGTGGGAATTGGCGAGCATTTCAGCATAGGTGGCGCCGGTGCCGTGCCCGCCTGATAAGGTGATTGAGCCGGCAAATAGGCCAAACAATGGGTTTACATCGGTGGCTAGCGCTAAACCGACCCCCACTGCGTTTTGCACAAATAGGTAGGTGGTTGCCACACCCAAAAACAATAATACTTTTGGTCCGCCCTTGCGTAGCAGCGTAAGGCTACCAGCTAAGCCGACGGTGGTAAAAAACATAATCATCAAGGGGTTTTTAAGTGATAAGTCGTAGGAAAATTGAATGTTCCACTGAGAATAAAGAATGGCGCTGAAAACCGAGAACACTAAACCTCCGATAACGGGCTCAGGTATATTGTATTCGCTTAGAATGGGGATCTTTTTGGTGATAAAATAACCCAAAAAAAGAATGATCAGCGCGACAATAAGTGTCGTCATTAAATTCAGTTCAATATTCAAAGTCGTCTACAGCCTTTTTTATGATCAGTCCGCCGGTAAAACGGCCGGGTTTTTAGAGTTATTGGCATGCGCTAAAAAGAGGGCGGATGGTTTGTTTTTTTTATCAAGCTATCGGTTAGATAGTGGCATTATGCCAGAAAAACGTCCTCATGAAAAAAGCATGATTCTGACGACTGCCTCGCTGCACAATGAGGGTAAGACAAGCCAGGCAAATATATGCTTGGTAATTGGGTGTACCGCCTTCTTTTATTTTATCAGATACAGGCTTCAGTATCCCATCCAGCTGTAGATTTTAAACACTATTACTTTATATGCAAGAGGTGGTTAAAATTTAACCACTTTTAGTGATCGTTAACCGAACGCCTCAGTTCATGGGTGCCTTTGAGTAGTAAGACCTTAATACTCACTTCAAGGTGGAGAAGGCTAATGTTTACAGGCAATACTCATTGAGGTTATCAGTTAACGTCTTTGTATACTGCTCACGCTGCTCGCCCGTCCATACCGTACGAGAGCCATCGGAATGGCGGGTGAAAAAGGTAGCGGTGTTGTTATCAGCGTGTTGGCGTGATGTTAAATTACGGCAGTAACGTTTTTTTTGCAGCGCTTTTTTTTGTGCTTCTGTTGTTTTTTCTTTAGCCAGTGCTTGCTCTCTTGTTCTGACCAGCTTGTTTATTTTTATTTGTTGTCGATAGTGTTCGAGTTCAGGATCAATTGAGGGTGGCGTGTTTGGCGTGGTTTTTTTCTTGAATACTTGATTTTTGGGTTGCCGGTCGGAGTATTGTACATTGCCATTATCATCCACCCATTGGTAAATGTCAGCGAGGCTATTGATGGATATAGCCATAGCGAGGTAGAAAATAGTGGCTTCTTTTTTCACTGCTGCCGTCCTTAGCGGTTGTGTTTTAACGTTTGTTTTAGCGTTATTGATGGTTAGAAGCCGGTAATTTTAAGGCCTATAAATATAAAGGCTATGAAAAGTTCTTGTTGAGATATTTGTTAATATCTTCTTCGATTTTGCCTGCCATCATGGAAAGCATCATATTAAGCTCAATAGAAATTGAGATATTGCTATCGCTCATCGATACCGTGCCATCAACACCTGGCGCACTAATTTCAGCTTCTGTGTCGCTGGTCCAGTTGGTTGTAGCGCCATAACGTTGCTTCATCTCAGTGCTTAGCTTATCCGCTTGAATTTTTAGATTTTCGGCGTCTAGTTGGTGAGGGTGGTTAATTTCAATTTTGCTCATGTTGATGTTCCTTGGCTATGACAATATCAATATTAGGGTCGCTATATCATAATAGATTAGATTTTAGTGAAGCGTATATTATAGCTGTTGTTAGCGATTTCTGATTGGTAAATACGACAGCTCGGGTAGTCTTTTGCTACCAGTTGAGTGATTAATCTTTTATCAGATGGGTCTATGCTCAAGCCCAAATAGAGGGCGTCTAAATTTTTTGATTGAAATGGCTTTGCGTTATACCACAGTTGTTGGTCGCTCTCGTTTTCTTCGGTATCAAAGCAGCGCCATTCTTGCTCTTCTCTATTGCTGTTAGGTTTGTGTAATAACAGCATTTCAAAATTATCGGTACAGGGGGGCTTGCCTCCGCCAAAGGCGATATCGACTTGCTCTTTTAAGCTGGTGGCGGCAATGGGGTGGTCGGCATAACTCACGGCAACGGCTTTTTTTAGGCTGGGTTCAACTTTGTCGAAGCTGAGGGCTACGCCATGGTGGTTATTAGCAAAGCGCTGCCAGGCTCTCATGTTATCGGGAGCATCAGCGAAGCAGCAAACACGAATGTTTTTTGAATACTGTCGCCAGCGCGCAAGATAATCGTTTACATCTTGCTGTTGCTGCTGAGCCATGGGCAGTATCAGTTGTTTTAGTACTAGCTCGGCCTCTTGCTCGGTTTCGAAGCGGTTTTCGTGCTGCCAGCGCTTTAAAGCGGTGACTAGTTCATTGTTGCCGGAGGCCTTGGCATTGCCAAAGAGTATGGTGATTGCTTTATGGGTAATGCCTTTTAACAGTTGGGCGGCGGTAAAGTCGGTATCGCTAAAGTGATTAAGCTCAAAGGGATCGTTGTATAGATTTGGCGCGCTCCAGCGCAATGACTGGCTATTGAGAATTTTAAGCGCCGTGCCTACATCGCAGAACTTTATTAGAGAGTTGTTTGAGGATGCCTTCACTGCCATACCTATCGTTAATCTCCATAAATGCGGTTTTTATAATAGGTGAAGGATAGTCGCAAAGAGGAAAAATGGCTATAAATGTCATGCTGATGAATTCTTTGATGCCTAGTACCGATAAAGGCGGTAAAATGCGGCGCATAAAGACGGTTGATTAGAGGTTGTGGTGTCGTCTTGTTGACGATGCCTCTTTTGGTGATAGACCTTTTCACAACATCCATTTTTGACGACACTAGAGGATAGTAGTTTGAAATTTCCTGGCAGCCACATTATCTCTATAGAGCCTTTTGAGCGCGCTGATATTGAGCGAATATTTGAGGTGGCTGATCAAATGGGGCCCTATGCTCACCGTAAGCGGATGACCAAGGTGTTAGACGGGGCCATTTTGGGCAGTATGTTTTTTGAGCCCAGTACCCGTACCCGAGTTAGCTTTGGTAGCGCCTTTAATTTGTTAGGCGGAGAAGTGAGAGAGACCATAGGCTTTGCCTCGTCGGCCATTGCCAAGGGCGAATCTCTTTATGATACTGCCCGGGTGCTTAGCGGCTACAGCGATATTATTACCATGCGCCATCCTGATGTGGGTTCGGTTGCTGAGTTTTCTGAGGCGAGCCGGGTACCGGTAATTAATGGCGGTGATGGTGCTAATGAACACCCCACTCAAGCGTTATTAGATTTATATACCATTCGCAAAGAGCTGCAAGATAATGGCCGCAATGATATTGATGGCTTACGTATTGCGTTAATTGGCGATTTAAAACACGGCCGTACGGTGCATTCGCTGTGTAAGTTATTGCGTTTATATAATAATGTCACGGTTACCTTAGTCTCACCTAAAGAGCTGGCCATGCCCGGTGATATTGTTGAGACGATGCGGGTAGCGGGTGTAACGGTGCATGAATCGGATATGATGGAAGAGAGTATTGGTGATGTTGAAATTGCCTACTCCACGCGTATTCAAGAAGAGCGTTTTGCCAGTAAGGAAGAGGCTGATTTATACCGTGGCCGCTATCGTTTAAACCAAGCCATTTATACACGTTTCTGTGAGCCTAATACGGTGATTATGCATCCGCTACCGAGAGATTCACGGGCCGATGCTAATGAGCTTGATAACGACCTCAATAATAACCCCAACTTGGCTATTTTCCGTCAAACGGACAACGGTGTATTGGTGCGTATGGCGCTTTTTGCCTTAGTGCTCGATGTGGTCGATTTAGTCGAAAAAGAATCACGCCCGGTTAGCTGGTACACCGAGCGTCGTTTCTAATGAAGAGTGAGTTTGCTCACAGCGATGTAGAGCTGCTCAGCGAGAGTCGTGCCTACCAAGGTTTTTATGAGATTCGCAGTCTCAATCTTCGCCACCGCTTATTTGAAGGGGGGTTAAGCGAGGTCATTAACCGGGAGTTGTTTGTTCGGCACGATGCAGTGGGTGTGTTGTTGTACGATCCCATCCTAGACAGTGTTGCGTTGGTTGAGCAATTTCGTGTTGGTGCATACGGCCATCAGCGTGTCCACAATACCAATAACTCACCGTGGTTGTTAGAGCTAGTAGCTGGCTTAATTGATAAAAAAGAAACGCCTGAATATGTGGCTGAGCGTGAGGCAGAGGAAGAGGCTGGCGCGCTGATCAAGCAGCTAGAACCCATCCATCAATACTTTTCCAGCCCCGGCGGTAGTTGTGAATACTTCTATTTATTTTGTGGCCATTGTGATTTAAGTGAAGTGGGTGGTGTGCACGGTTTAGAGGATGAATCTGAAGATATCAAAGTGCATGTATTAAGTTTTGAGCAGGCCTGGCAAAAAATGCAGCAAGGCGACTTAAATAACGCCCACACCATTATTGCGATGCAATGGTTGCAAATGAATAAACAGCGCTTGCAGGAGCAGTGGCGTTGATCCGTGCATTTATTGGGCTATCTATTTCTGAGCTATTAGAGCGCCAACTTAATTTGCATGCAGTGGGTTTAGCCCAACAATTAGCGAATGAAGACCTGCGTTGGGTAGCCCCCGAAAACTATCATATTACCCTGGCCTTTATGGGCGATATAAACCCTCAGGCGGTACCGCAAATTGAATCGCTAATTGAAGGCGTGGTTGCTAAATCACGCAGGGCTACATTGGTGATTGACGATGCGGTTTGGTTCCCCTCCATCCACAAACCGCGTTTATTAGTGGCGAGTCTCCAACAACATGCAGAGCTAGTGGGTTTGCAGTCGAAATTAGTTAATGCATTAAGGCTTGAGGGTTTTTCTGTCGACCATCGTCATTTTAAACCCCATATCACCTTGGCGAGAGCGGGGCGGCAGCAACAGGCTAAAAAGTTTCAATCAGTGCTCAGTGATTTAACTACCAGCATGGAAGAGGTGGTTTTATTTGAAAGCCAGTTGCGAGACACAGGCCCACGCCCACGCCCACACTATAGACCCTTAGTGGCCAAACTCATTGAACGCTAAAATCCTACCCTTAAGTTACTCTTAATAAAATCGTGTGATGATTGATGATTTCCTAGTTTGAATCCT
>JBNMPS010000068.1:0-14480 GCA_051277005.1 Pseudohongiellaceae bacterium | reverse complement strand
TCACCAAAATGCGCCAATAAAGGCCCCAATACTAAAATGGAGGCCCTCATGGTTTTGACTAATTCATAAGGCGCCGTTAATTCAGTGATGGTACAGGGGTTAATTTCTATGCCCAGTTTTTCATCAATAATGGCATCGACACCCATGCAGCGCAGCAGGGAGATCATGGTGGTGACATCATGCAAATGAGGTAAGTTTCTTATAATCACTGGCTCATCAGGTAGCAACGCTGCAGCTAATATAGGCAATGCAGAATTTTTAGAACCTGAGATACGGATTTCGCCGTTTAGCTTAGCGCCGCCTTTAATCAGCAGTTTATCCATGAATAGACCTTATCTATTTGTGCTATGAGTTGCTATGAGTGCTATTAAGCGCTTTCGGCGGGAGTGAGTGCGCTGATATTAACAGCGTGGATCGTGCCATCGGCAATTTGCTGATTTAAGCCCGCATAGACCATTTGCTGGCGTTTAACGGGGCGGACGCCTTCAAAAACATCACCCACCACGACTACTTGGCAGTGGCTACCTTCGACTTGAACTTGTATTTCACAACCAGGTAATTCCGCTAGTAGTAATTGTTTAATTTGCTCTGGGTCCATTACTTTCTCACTGCTATTGATAGCGGCGTAAACCGATAATTAAAGGGCTTGAATTGTACGGATATAGGCCACAAATAGCGAGCACGAAGGCTCGCCAGAGCAATTACTGTGCAGCCTTAGGCTGAGGAACTTGTTGGCCACTAGGGGATACTGACCAGTTATCAATCACCTTCTCAATATCACCGTCATATTGCTTAGCGGCGGAGATAAATTGCCCCTGATACACCTTGCCTAGGTTGACGGCCTCAATGGTCACATTACGCACCTTCCAGCCCCCTGATCTGTCTTGACGCATTTTGTACAACACCTCGTAAGGCTTGTCGGCGCCACCATAGATTTTTTGTAAAACCGCTACGCTGGTAGAGACCGCGGCACCGACTTTGGGCGCAACAACTTCAACTTTAGTTCCACCAAAAGCCAGTAAACCCTTTGCATAAGTCTTAACCAAGCCCTCTCTAAAGACCACAGAGAAGCGTTTCACCTGGGTAACAAAGGCTTTCTTGGCCTCTTTAGAACCCAGCTGCCGGTAGTAATCTTTGGTTGCGTATGGCCCCATCACCCCTCGAGAAAAACTATTGAAGTCGACCACCTCTTCTAAAATTTGCTCAACCTCACCATAAAATCGATCAGGATCTTGTTCAAAATAACCATTGGCCTCGTTTATTAAGGTCATCACTCTTGAAGAGGTGCTCTCCACCGTCTGATGGGCCGTCATATTGGCAGCAGTAGCATTGATGCTGATGCATATTAAAGCCGCTACAGCCACCGTAAAAAAACGTTTTAAAAACCTCATTAAAATTCTCCTTAAAAATAAGCACCTCAATGTAACCAAAAACGGGCCGCGGTAAAAGTTAATCTACCCATGAAGGCATCAATAAGCCTTAAAAGTTTAGCTTTATACATAAATCACGGCCCTTGCGATTACCTTTATGTAAAAGCTCTATATAATGCCCGCTCGAACGAAGACGGTATTGACAGTGTTAACCATAGGATTTTCATGCTAGAAGCAAGTATTGCTATTTTGATCGGTTTTGTCGGTTTAATTTGGAGTGCCGATCAATTTGTTGCCGGTGCGGCAGCTATCGCTAAAAACTTAGGCATGGCCCCCATTATGATTGGCCTAACTATCGTGGCCTTTGGTACCTCAGCCCCCGAGATTATTGTTGCTATTAGCGCATCGCTAAAGCAAGCAGGCAGCTTAGCCGTGGGCAACGCCATAGGCTCTAACTTGGCCAATATCGGTATGGTGTTAGGCATTACCGCATTAATCGCCCCCATTCCTATTGCTAATAACATTCTAAAACGTGAAATGCCGCTACTGCTCATCGCAACACTAGGCGCGAGCTATTGTCTTTATGACTCTCACCTCGACTGGGTTGATGGGGTTATTTTACTACTGGCACTGGCCGTCATCTTTTTCATTTTAGTGACCAGCAAATCTCATCAACCCGACGCGGAACATGAAGCTGATGTTGAACACATCCCCACCATGACGAGCAATAAAGCTTGGCTGCTATTTGCTATTGGCTTTGTTCTACTCATTGGTAGCTCCCAGCTATTAGTTTGGGGTGCAAAAATTGTCGCTGTTGAATTAGGCGTTAGTGATCTTATTATCGGCCTAACGGTAGTCGCGGTTGGCACCAGCCTACCCGAACTCGCCGCCACTATAGCCAGCGCACTCAAGGGCCACCATGACATTGCTATAGGCAACATCGTCGGTTCAAATTTGTTTAACTTATTAGCGGTAATGGCAATGCCGGCCCTAATCGGTTCAGTCGATTTAACCCCCGAGGTGTTCAATCGTGATTACGTGGCCATGACAGGTATAACCCTACTGCTCGCCGTAATCTTATACGGGCACTTTATGTGGGGGAAAATAAACCAGAAAAAAGCGGTCAACCCTGGACAACTCGCAGCCATACCTCACCAGAGCCTGGGCAGAATTGCCGGTGTAGCCCTGTTAATCTCTTACATCGCCTACTATTATTGGCTTTTCCCCATGAATGGATAACCCCTCAACCATGTCTCAGATTTCATTTAAAGAATCCGCACTGCGCACGATTGAGCTAGAGCGCAAAGCGATTGAGCAACTCATACAGCGCGTTGACGGCAACTTTGAGCAGGCCTGCTCACTGATACTCGAATGCCAAGGCAGAGTCGTGGTTACAGGCATGGGTAAATCAGGACACATTGGCAACAAGATAGCAGCCACCCTTGCGAGCACTGGCACACCAGCAATGTTTGTTCATCCTGGCGAAGCCAGCCACGGCGACATGGGTATGATTACCGCCAATGATATTATTATTGCACTGTCTAATTCAGGCTCTACCAGTGAAGTGGTTACCCTATTACCGCTACTAAAGCGTTTAGGTATCCCCTTAATAACCATGACGGGCAACCCCAACTCTGTATTATCACAAAATGCCGACGCCAACCTCAATGTTGCCGTCGAACAAGAGGCCTGCCCTTTAGATTTAGCCCCCACGTCAAGTACCACGGCAACACTCGTCATGGGGGATGCTCTGGCGATTGCCTTATTAGAGGCCAGAGGCTTTACAGCTGAAGACTTTGCCTTTTCTCATCCAGGCGGAACGCTTGGCAGGCAACTGCTACTCAAAGTGGATGACATCATGAATACAGGGGATCAAATCCCTAAAGTTAGTGTCAATACCCTACTCAGTGATGCGTTACTAGAAATGACTCAAAAAGGCCTAGGGATGACCACCGTCTTAGACGAACAAGGTGAACTAAAGGGGATTTTTACCGACGGCGATTTACGCCGTGCTATCGACCACAATATCGATATACACAAAACCCCCATTGTCGATATTATGACGACTAACAGTAAAACAGCAAAACCGGGTATGCTAGCGGCAGAAATACTTGGCATCATGGATGAGTATAAAATCAATTCCATGGCCGTCGTCGATGACAATAACAAGCCGGTGGGTGCGATTCATTTACATGCACTGCTAAAAGCCGGTGTTGCCTAATGGAGCCACTTAATGGAGTTGCTTAAGCAAAATCAGCAATAACGATGAAGCTACTTCTCCGTAAACAAAAAAACATACTCTACTCAGCCATCGCATTGGTGCTGCTGCTGGGTTTTCTGTGGCTGTATTCAGAAAAGGATGGCTCCCCAACGTTAAGCGGGCAGCAAAAAAGCATCAAAGAGCCTGATTTTTTTATTAATAATATGCAAACAAACAGCTTTGACTCTTCGGGAAAACTAAAAGAAACCATCAACTCGTCGCAAGTACTTTCGTTTGCCAAGGGTAACCACAGCACTCTTAAACAGCCCAATATTCAATTATTTAAAAGCGGCAAAGAAACTTGGAATATTTCTGCGGATAAAGGCGTCAGCAAAAAAAAGGGCGCTCTTATTGAACTCAAAAATAATGTTTTGATCGACAGCCGCAGTCAACAATACCAATTAGTCACCAGCGCGCTAACAGTGCATCCAAAACGTAACGTCGCTGAAAACAACCAAGCTGTGACCATTACCAGCCCTCAAGGCATCACAAAAACAACCGGTATCAAAACCAACTTCGACACGGGTCACACCCTCCTAAAACAACATGTTAAGGGCGAATACCATGCTACGCCGTAGTTTTACATCCACCATTACCCTCTCAGTTTTATTGAGCTCTAACAGCTTCGCTTTACCAAGCGATAGAGAGCAACCCATCAGTATTCAATCTGACTCTGCCGAACAAAAAATGATGGATGGCAAAGAAAGAACTGTCTACAAGGGCAATGTCATCATGACCCAAGGCTCCTTGCACCTAAAAGGTGATGTCGTCACCGTGCTGAGTAAAGACCGTAGCGTGACCCATATTATCGCAAAAGGAGGCCTCGCTTTTTTTAGCCAAATGTCTGAAATAGAAAACCCCCCCATAGAAGCAAAAGCTGAAATCATAAGGTATCAATTAGAAGCCAATACAATCACTATGACCAAGCAAGCAAGCCTTACCCAAGGCGGCTCGACCATTAGCGGTGAACGCATTGATTACAATACCCTTACCTCTCAGGTTAAAGCGGCGGGGAACCCCTCGACCGCTAGCGACTCAGCATCGAAAGGCCGCGTTAATATAATTTTAGAACCCTCGCGTAAAACCGACATTCACAGCGAAACAAAAATAGATTCAAGTATTGATGACGCCACCGTTAGTGCTGACCAAGCCGTAGCCAAACCTCAAACAGTGGAAGTAACAGGCAGCCAACTGAAAACCGAAGAAGCTAAGTCAGCTATCAAGCAACTTGAAGCTTCGGCAAAACAAGCAACCAAAGCTACCGAGCAAACTGAACCCGCAATCCCCGCCCAAGAATCAAGCATTAAGGACGCCAATGGCCATACTGTCAGCCAATAATTTAGCCAAAGCCTATAAAGGGCGTGAAGTCGTTAAAGACGTTTCTATTTCAGTAGAAAGCGGGCAAATCGTCGGATTACTCGGACCCAATGGCGCCGGTAAAACCACCTGCTTTTACATGATTGTGGGTATCGTTACCGCAGATAGAGGCACCATTACCCTCGACGACCAAAACATTACCGGCATGTCGATGGGAGGGCGAGCCAGACAAGGTATTGGCTACCTTCCTCAGGAAGCCTCTATTTTCCGAAAGCTGTCTGTTACCGACAACATCATGGCGATTCTGGAAACTCGTCATGATTTAAACCGTAAACAACGCAAAGATAAACTCGAAGAACTTTTGCAAGAACTCCATATCACCCACATTCGCAACAGTTTGGGCATGGCACTATCCGGCGGAGAAAGACGTCGAGTAGAAATTGCGAGAGCCCTGGCAACCGAGCCTTCATTTATTCTTTTAGATGAACCCTTTGCCGGCGTTGACCCGATCTCCGTGGGTGATATTAAAAGTATTGTGCAGCATCTTAAAAGCCTTGGCATAGGCGTACTTATTACCGATCACAACGTGCGTGAAACCTTAAGTATTTGTGAAAAAGCTTATATTGTTGGCGAAGGCCACATTATTTCCGAAGGCTCTCCAGAGACCGTTCTTAACAACCGTAAAGTAAGAGACATCTACCTAGGCCATCAGTTTGTTCTATAGAATAAACAACAAGTCAACACCCTAATAAAATAAAATAACCGGTATAAATATTGCGTATAAGAATTACGCTAACTAGACTAGAGATTACATTAACCCAACAAAGTTCATACCCCACAAGATAAATAGCAGCGACACGCAGCTTTCTTTTGCGGTAACTTTTTAGTCGTAATCACTTATGAAGCAATCGCTACAACTTAGAATTGGCCAGCAGCTGACGATGACTCCGCAGCTGCAGCAAGCGATTAAACTTCTACAACTCTCCACGCTCGATCTCCAGCAAGAAATTCAACAAGCACTCGAAAGTAACCCCATGCTTGAGGTCAGCGAAGAGCCAGACGAATCACAACAGAAAGACAACAGCAAAGAAGAGTTAATAGACCTCAGCCAGCCAGAACAAAAGCCAAGTAGTAACGACGCTGAGGCCGAAGGCCCTGCTGCCGACAGTGATTGGGCAGAAAATAATATTCCCGACGAGCTACCGGTTGATACCCGCTGGGATGACGTTTATACCAACAACGCCCCCACATCAGGGTCAGCACCATCCTCTGACAGCGATTACGATGTAGATAGCCGCAACACAGCTGAAGAGTCACTGCAAGATCATTTGATTTGGCAACTTAACCTCACCCGCATGTCAGACTTAGATCGCATGATCGGCTTTGGCATTATCGACGCCACCGATGACAATGGCCGCCTGACACAAACACCTGAAGAAATATTCGCTGGTTTTTCTGAACAGTATACCGAGCTCGAACTGGATGAAGTGATGGCAGTACTGCATCGCGTACAGCAATTTGACCCACCCGGTATCGCCGCTGCGGATCTACAAGAATGCTTGATGATACAACTTAAGCAGCTGTCACCTGACACGCCTTGGCTGTCTGAAGCCAAACTCGTTATCACTCGTCATATGGCACTATTAGGCAATAGAGATTACACCCAGCTGATGCGTCGCAGCCGTCTAAAAGAGACTCAGCTGCAGGAAGTGCTCGCCCTCATTCAAAGCTTAAACCCCAACCCCGGCGAAACCATTAACACAGGGCATACCGAATACATTGTGCCTGATGTATTTGTCAAAAAAATTAAAGGCCGCTGGACGGTAGAGCTAAACCCCGACATCGCCCCCAAGCTTGGCATCAATAGCACCTATGCCTCGATGGTAAAACGTGCAGACAACAGCACCGACAACAACTTTTTGCGCAATAATTTACAAGAAGCCCGCTGGTTTTTAAAAAGCCTGCAAAGCCGCAATGAAACACTGATGAAAGTGGCTACCCGTATCGTTGAATATCAGCGCGGTTTTTTAGATTATGGCGACGAAGCCATGAAACCTTTGGTACTGCATGATATTGCTGAAGCGGTAGATATGCACGAGTCCACCATCTCTCGTGTGACAACTCAAAAATACATGCACACACCTAGAGGGATTTTTGAGCTCAAATACTTTTTCTCCAGCCATGTTAGCACCGACTCAGGCGGCGAATGCTCATCTACAGCGATACGTGCGTTAATTAAAAAACTGATCGCCGCCGAAAATACCAGAAAGCCTCTTAGCGATAGTAAAATCACAGGCCTGCTTGGCGAGCAGGGCATCAAAGTCGCTCGTAGAACCATCGCCAAATATCGAGAGTCACTCAACATACCACCATCAAACGAACGCAAGCAATTGATTTAAAAAGATAAATTGGAATTCATTACTTGCATTGCACCACAACCTTTCGCTATTTTTCACTTTCTTACTCACAGACATAAAAATATGCGCTAAGCTGAAAGTGTAGGAATTTTTTCCCTCAATTAAAGATAAGTCACTGCGTAATAGATAGCCCTGACTCTCTCAAAACTGAAAGGAGCAACAGATGCAAATTAATGTTAGCGGACACCACGTAGAAGTTACCTCAGCACTAAGAGACTACGTCGACAACAAGTTTTCCCGCTTAGAACGTCATTTTGATCAAATAACCCAAACAAATGTCACCTTAACTGTTGAAAAACTCATCCAAAAGGCCGAAGCTAACGTTCACGTGGCGGGTGCCGATTTATTTGCGACCTCAGAGTCTAATGACATGTATTCTGCAATAGACACCCTAACCGATAAACTGGATCGCCAATTAATAAAGCACAAAGAAAAGATCAAGAGCTTTTAGGCGATCGTATCACTCACATTAGACGTTAGAACCACCCATATCACTCATGCAGTTATCATCCTTTCTCACCCCTGAACGCACCTTATGTGGCGCTCAGGGACTTAGTAAAAAACGCGCTTTAGAAACTGCTAGCCAGTTCATTTGCTCAGATGTTTTATCGCTCAATGCCGATGATGTTTTTAATAAACTCATTGAGCGAGAACGCCTCGGGAGCACCGGCTTGGGCAACGGTATAGCGATACCTCATTGCCGTATAGATAACTGCAGCCAAATTACCGGTAGCTTATTAAAGTTAGAAAACGCCGTAGACTTTGACGCGATTGATGGCGAGCCCGTCGACCTGCTCTTTGTATTATTGGTACCCGACGAAGCTCACGACGAACATCTCGCCGTACTAGCCACTCTCGCTGAGCGATTCAGCAACGATAGATTCATTCAAAATTTACGCCAAGCGACCAGCAACGATGATTTATTTAACGCCGCGATTAGCCGCTAATGTAGCATCGCAATAAACTTAACGTAAAAGCCATTTATCCAAGCGCTTCTACTAAGGACTCTCATGAGGCTTATCATTATCAGCGGCCGCTCAGGCTCAGGCAAAAGTAGCGCCCTCAATTTATTAGAGGATGAAGGCTACTATTGCATTGATAATCTTCCTGTCGCCTTAATTCCCGACCTCGTTATTCATTTACAAAAAGATCGCGGCCCCGCGGGTGATAAGGTAGCCCTGTGCATAGACGCCCGCAATAGCACCACCGACCTTACAGCCCTTACCTATATGATTGAGGGTAACCACCCAGATATTGAAATCGAAGTTATTTATTTAGATGCTGATAACGACAAACTCATAAAACGATTCAGCGAAACACGCCGCCGCCACCCTCTCAGCAATAAAAAAATTGGCTTGGCGGAGGCAATACACAACGAAGAAAAAATCCTAGAACCTATCGCCAGCATTGCTACGCTCACGATAGACTCCAGTGAGATGAGCCTGCATGACCTGCGTAAAACCATCAAGACTCGCCTGGTCGACAACAAAGGCGGGCTATCAATCCAGTTTCAATCTTTTGGTTTTAAACATCGCGTACCCTCTGATGCCGACCTGGTTTATGATATTCGCATCCTCCCCAACCCTCACTGGGACCCAGCATTGCGAACACTCACCGGCCTAGACCAGGCGGTTATCGACTTTCTCGATCATCAGGAGCAAGTCGACAGCATGTTTGAAGATATAAAAAACTATCTTGAAAAATGGCTACCCGCCTACCAAGATAGTAACCGAAGCTACATCACCATTGCCATTGGCTGCACCGGAGGCCAGCACCGTTCAGTTTATATGACCGAACGTCTGGCCAAGCACTTTAGCCCAGATAACGATAATGTTCAGGTTAGACACAGAGAAATGGCTGAGACCTAGGCAAGAAAAAAGAGTTAGTACTTACTCTGCTCAGCAGCCTAAGACAGACGAATAACACAAGGCAGCACCACTACATGATCAACTGCAAAGCCACCATCATCAACAAACTCGGTCTACATGCCAGAGCCGCAGCCAGGTTTGTTTCTACAGCCAGCGCCTTTGGCTGTGAAATCAAAGTCACAAAAGATGGCAATCAAGTCAGCGGCAAAAGTATCATGTCGGTTATGATGCTCGCCGCCAACAAAGGCACGGAGCTAGAGCTACAATTTGATGGTGACGACGCTGCCAACGCACAAACCGCACTACTGGAATTAATCAACAATAAGTTTGATGAAGGGGAGTAAACACCAACATACTTTTTAATTAACACTAAATTCATAACTTAAGTTGTTGAATACCTTCGTTTTCTAGATAATTACGGCCAGCCACCTAAACTGCCTTTAATACCGTAAGAAACTGCCACCCGCTGCTCCGGAGACACCATGCCCCACAGTGCCGATCACAGCCCTAGTCGCAAGAACCTGGATACACTGAACCGGGCACTAAGCAGTGGCACCTTTATTGAGACCCGGCGCATGCTCAACAGCTTGCCCCGCACTGAAGTAGCACACTTAATTGAGTCCTCACCGCCAAAAACACGCACCGTGTTATGGCAACTCATCAACACCCATATTGAAGGTGAAATTCTGCCTCATCTTAGCGATGAGGTGCAATCACAGTTTCTCAGTCAAATGGATGCCGACCAAGTAGCTGCAGCCACAGAAGGGCTCGAGCCTGACGATATCGCCGATATACTGCAGCAATTACCGGGGCAAGTGATTCGAGAAGTCCTGTCGTCCATGGGCCACCAAGACAGGCAGCGCGTTGAGCAAGTGCTCTCCTACCCTGAGGACACTGCCGGCGGTTTGATGAACACCGACGTCATCACCGTACGCCCAAAAATCACTCTTGACGTGGTAGCTCGCTATTTACGCCGCCACGATGAACTACCTGCCACCACCGATAACCTCTACGTAGTTAATCGTAGAGATGAGTTTATTGGCCAGCTCTCATTAACAAAAATCTTAGTTTCTGACCCCTCCGTCACCGTTCGTGAAGTGATGGATACCGATGTCGATCCCATACATGCCAGTCTAGACGATGGCGAAGTGGCTCACTTGTTTGAACGCCACGACTGGGTATCTGCGCCCGTTGTTAACGATGACGGTAAATTATTAGGCCGTATTACCATTGATGACGTCGTAGACGTTATCCGTGAAGATGCCGACCACTCATTCATGAGTATGGCTGGTCTCGATGAAGACGAAGATACTTTTGCGCCCATCATCAAAGCGGCTCCACGTCGCGCGATATGGCTCGGGGTTAATCTTATTACCGCCTTTATCGCCTCGGGGGTTATTAATCTATTTCAAGACACCATCGACAAAGTTGTCGCCCTTGCGGTACTCATGCCTATTGTTGCCAGTATGGGCGGTGTTGCCGGCACTCAAACTCTCACCGTCGTCATTCGTGGCATGGCCATGGGGCATATCAGCAGCAATAACAGTGGCTGGTTAATCAATCGTGAATTATGGGTGGGGTTTGTCAACGGCATAGCCTGGTCCATTGTTGTCGCCATCGCAGTAACACTATGGTTTGACGACACCACCATAGGCGCTATCATTGCCGCCGCAATGGTGATCAACTTAGTCACCGCAGCCGTAGCGGGCGCCACACTGCCCTTAATGCTGAAAAAAATGAATATTGACCCTGCCTTAGCGGGTACCGTCGCCCTCACCACCGTCACTGACGTTGTGGGTTTTTTATCTTTTCTCGGCTTAGCCACGCTGGCTTACGCATAAATTAAATAGATAGAGACACTCGCTAAAGCGCCTGTTACCGTCTCTACACAGAAAGGAACAACATGAACAAATGGTATACCGACGAAGAGTACCAAAATCTTCCACCCAGTAAATCTGAACTCAAACGTGAGATGCACGCCCTGCAACAGCTGGGTGAAAAAATTGTCAAACTCAGTAACGGGCAATTCGTCACCATTCCACTAGAAGGGATATTAAAAGAAGCCATCACCACCGCGAGGCGTATCAATAGCCGCGAAGGTTTGCGTCGTCAAATGCAATACATAGGCAAGCTATTACGTGAAACTGACCTCACAGCCATCGAGAGTGCGTTTAACGAACTAGAAAATGGCCGCGTCCAAGCCGCCCAAAACTTTCACGAGTTTGAACAATGGTGTGACACCTTAATTGAACAAGGCCCTAAATCCATAGAAAGTGTTATTGAGAAATACCCTCAAGCTGACAGGCAACATTTAAGGCAGTTAGTCATTCAAGCAGGCAAAGAAAAAAAGGCCAATAAACCTCCTACCGCAGCGCAAAAGGTATTCAAATATTTACGCGAACTGGATGAGAGCTAAACCTCATCCTCACTTTGCTTCTGAGCTTTAAACCTCGCAAGTCATTCTATAATCCACCCTGAAGTCGATTCATGCGTCGACCTACGACTCAATCACTTTTAGCTAAACCTTAACGGGGCATCGATAAAAATTCGATAGGGATACAATCACCTGGGGCGATGTCAAAACGCTACTAGACGACTAGCTCGGCATTTTTGAAACAGGCATTGATGAAATATTTTCCCAGTAGCATTTCATGTTGTTTATTGGGACGATATAGGCTGGCCCGATAGGCTTGCCACCCAAAGACAACGAGACTACCAAAAAAAACAAGCCCTATTGTCAAACACACCCCGTCTTTTACTATCGGTTAATATTTATTAATAGCAGCGAAATACTAATCATAGAAGGGGTTTTTTTCACGCAAAGTAGCTACCGCCATAGCAATTGACAATAATATAATGGCATTAAAAAATACCGGAACAATGACAAACGCATAACCTAAAGCATGCACATCTGCACCACCAATCACTGCAGTGATAGCTGTGGCACCGCCTGGCGGATGCATACAACGCAAACTATGCATCGCTAACATCGCAATACCAATTGACGCAGATGACGCTAAAATCTCATTAGGAATAAACAAATAACAACTGATACCAACTATTGCCGACACTAAATGACTGCCTATAACATTCCATGGCATTGACACCGGGCTATGGGGCAAACCAAACAGCAACATAGCTGACGCACCGGTAGAGGCTAACACCAGTGACTTACTATCCGCTTGCAACACCATCATACTGAAAAAGAACGCCAATAAAGTTGCAATAAAAGCACCAACGATTGAGAGCGTCAATTCCCTATTAGTCATATTCACCATGGTTCATCTTCTTGATATTAATTGATGATTAAAATAACCAGCTAACAAACCATTATTTTGGATTTACAATAAGAGTTGAATCTACTCTAAACCGCTGATGCTGCTTTATTGGCATTGCTTGCCTCAGTTGTTTAAGCTGTTCGTAATCTATTTCGGCACTCACAACGGATTCACCCTTGCTCGCTTGCGCCAACACATCTCCCCAAGCATTGACGATTAAAGATTCACCCGAAGTTTCTCGCTGATGGCCATGATCGCCCCCTTGATTTGCGGCAATAATATAGCATTGATTTTCTATTGCCCTTGCGCGCAATAAAGATAGCCAGTGGGCCTCGCCTGTTTTTTTAGTAAAGGCCGATGGTAACGAAATAATGTCCACCCCCAAATCAAACATTACCCTAAAAAACTCTGGGAATCGCAAATCATAACAAATAGCCAAACCTAAACGGCCGAAAGGTGTATCGACCACCACCACCTCGTCGCCAGGAAGAAAGGTATCTGACTCGCTATAACGTCCTTTTTTATCGGACACATCGGCATCAAACAGATGAATTTTATTGTATCTAGCGCATTCCTGCCCTTGATCATTAATGAGCAAACTACTGGCAAATACTTTTTTAGTATTGTCGTCTTTAGCAATGGGGATCGAACCCCCTACTAACCAAACACCATTTTTTTTTGCCTGCTCTGCTAAAAAAGTTCGTATCGGCGCCGTTCCAAACGCCTCTTCTTGACCCGCCATTAATTGCTGAGAACTAGCAAACATGGCAAACACTTCGGGTAACACAATTAACTGCGAACCACCGTCCGCCGCTTGCTTGATTAATCGCTCAGCAACATTTAAGTTATCTTGAAGTTCGCGACCGCTTACCATTTGAATAGCCGCGATTTTAGTGTTAATCATATTGAGTCATCATTGTGCTTTTTCTTGATCATGAATAACATCATCATTGGCTGACTCCGCCGGCGTAATTATTTTTCGATCACGACCCTTAACATCAAACACTTTTTTTAATGTTAGCTTAGGATCATCCCACTTTCCTTCCAGCGAATACGTCGCACTCGATAATTTATCTACCTGGCTTTCAAATAACTTGCTAACCGCATAAACAATAGCGGCTGCCGGCAACCCTCCCATAAGAGCGGCTATCCATGGCAAGTTTCCCCCAATGGGTAACGTGGCGATTAAATCCATATCTAGGATCTCAGCATTTAAATCAGTGCTACCCAGCACGCGAAAACGACTACTGGGGCTATCTATATTAAGATGATCAACAATAAACATTCGGCCATCGGCCAATTCAAAATGGCCATTAATCTCGTCGAAACTCACGCCAGATTTATATAAGTCGGTAAAATCTAAGCGAAGCCGCCTTAATATGTTATTTAGATTAACCACACTCACAATTTTTAAAGCGCCAGTAGCGCCACTGGCAGTTTTCACAAAGACTCCATCTTCAATATTTAGCTTAATAGAACCTTTGGATAAAGCTAGCTGCCATTGGTCTGGTGCTCCTGGCCATTTCAAATCAACATCAACCACACCATGTTTAGAGACTATAGCGCGCTCGTAATCCCACCGTTCTAACACGTCTCCCACATTATCAAAGTGGATGCGGCCTTTAATAGCGCTTTGATTTGTTTCAGTATCTTTATCCCATGTTAATTGCAGGCTATTATCTGGATCACTTAATTTTAAATTACGAATCTCACCGGTAATGTTTTTTACTCGTAAGCGATCTTTCTCCGGTCTCAACTCAAAGGCCAATTGACCTAATCGCTCGCCATCCAAGACCAACTGCTTAATTTCAATGTTTGACTTACTTAACTCTATAATCTTGATATTATCAAAAATGGATGATTGCAATTGATAAAAATCGACTACTTTTTCGGTATTTATCAAGTCATTAGGCGCTTGGTCACCCATTGTAACAACACTTAAATTCTCAAACTTTATGAGTAACGGTTTG
>JBNMPS010000067.1:0-14534 GCA_051277005.1 Pseudohongiellaceae bacterium | reverse complement strand
GTGTTTATATGTGATGAGTGTGTAGATCTTTGTAACGACATTATTCGTGAAGAAGTGCAAGAGGCCGGGTCTGATTCCCCACAAGATAAGCTGCCTACGCCACGTGAGATCAAAGAGATTTTAGATGAGTACGTTATAAGCCAAGATCAGGCTAAAAAAGTACTCTCTGTTGCGGTTTATAATCACTATAAACGTCTACGCTACGCTGACGGTAAAAAAGAGGCTGTTGAGTTAGGCAAGAGTAATATTTTGCTGGTAGGCCCAACGGGTAGTGGTAAAACGCTTTTAGCCGAAACATTGGCCCGCCTACTAGATGTGCCTTTCACCATTGCTGATGCGACAACATTAACCGAAGCCGGTTACGTGGGTGAAGACGTTGAAAACATCATCCAAAAGCTTTTGCAAAAGTGCGATTACGATGTCGAAAAAGCTCAAATGGGTATTGTCTACATTGATGAAATCGATAAGGTTTCACGTAAATCAGATAACCCTTCGATTACTCGTGATGTGTCGGGTGAGGGTGTGCAGCAAGCCTTGTTAAAACTTATTGAGGGTACTGTTGCATCAGTTCCGCCTCAAGGTGGTCGCAAGCATCCGCAGCAAGAATTTTTGCAGGTAGATACCTCTAATATCTTATTTATCTGTGGCGGTGCTTTTTCCGGCTTAGATAAAGTTATTCGTGATCGCTCTGAAAAGGGTGGTATTGGTTTCTCTGCTGAGGTTAAGAGCAAAGACGATAATAAAAACTTTGGTGAGGTGTTGGCTGACCTAGAGCCTGAGGATCTAGTACGTTATGGTCTTATCCCTGAGTTTGTTGGTCGTTTACCGGTTATTGCCACTTTAGAGGAACTGGATGTTGAGGCTTTAATCTCTATTCTTACAGAGCCAAAAAATGCGCTGACTAAGCAATATTCTAGACTCTTTGAAATGGAAGGTGTTGAGATAGATTTTCGCACCGATGCACTTCGAGCGGTTGCTGAGAGGGGTATGGAACGCAAAACGGGTGCTCGTGGCCTGCGTTCAATTCTTGAATCCGTGCTGTTGGATAGCATGTACGATATTCCTTCAGAGGAGACGGTATCTAAAGTTGTTATTGATGAGTCGGTCATTAAAGGCGACTCTAAACCTTTATTAGTTTACAAATCTGAAATATTGAAGGTAGCGCCAGACGAGTAATGTTTGTGCTTATTCGATGTTGAAAAGGGCCTTTTAGGCCCTTTTTTTGTATCTTGCTTATAAATAAAAGTTAAATAACCAAGCCCTCCTTGTAATTTATTGTTATAGCCCCCATATGTTTTATTGATGGTGTTTAATTCACAGCTGCTACTCTTAGAGAGCTGTTGCAAGCCATAATAATTTCCCGCAAGTGCAGTCTAAACACTTTATAAGGTATTTAAATGAGTGATGATGATCAGGCAATAATTTATCCATTATTGCCTCTAAGAGATGTAGTCGTTTATCCCCATATGGTGGTGCCTTTATTCGTTGGTAGGGAAAAGTCCATACAGGCGCTTGAAGAGGCAATGGCCAATGATAAGCAGATTATTTTAGTCGCCCAAAAAAATGCCGCTGTTGATGAGCCTGGAGAAGAAGATATCTATCGCTTGGGTACTGTGTCTACCATACTCCAGCTGCTTAAGTTACCCGACGGCACGGTTAAGGTTTTAGTCGAAGGTGGGCAACGAGCAAACATTGAAAATGTGAGCAGTGAACAAGGATATTTTACGGCGCAAATGTCTCCTCAGTTACCAGAATCCTTAGTAGAGTCTGAAGCGACTGCACTTGTGAAAACCACAATGGAGCAGTTCGATAAATACGTAAATCTCAGTAAAAAGGTTCCTTCAGAGGTATTAACGTCATTAGCGGGTATTGATGATCCTGGCCGCTTAGCCGATACCATGGCGGCACACATGTCTTTAGAAGTGGATCAGAAACAGGCCATTCTTGAAATTATAGAAGTTAAAAATCGCTTAGATCATTTAATGGGTTTGATGGGGGCGGAAGTCGACTTGTTTCAAGTTGAAAAACGCATTCGTGGCCGGGTTAAAAAGCAAATGGAGAAAAGCCAGCGCGAGTACTATTTGAATGAGCAAATGAAAGCTATTCAAAAAGAATTGGGTGATATGGATGATGTACCTAATGAGCTTGAAGAGCTTGAAGCTAAAATTAAAGAATGTGGTATGTCGAAAGAGGCTGAAGATAAAGCCTTTTCTGAGTTAAATAAACTCAAAATGATGTCGCCTATGTCGGCGGAAGCTTCAGTGGTCAGAAGTTTTATCGATTGGATGGTGAGCGTACCTTGGAAAAAGCGCACGCAGGTTAAACATGATTTAAAGCGTGCCTCCAAAGTTCTTGAAAAAGATCACTACGGCTTAGATGAAGTAAAAGAGCGGATCTTAGAGTATTTAGCCGTGCAAAAGCGCGTTAAAAAAATTAAAGGTCCTGTTTTGTGTTTAGTCGGGCCTCCGGGTGTGGGTAAAACGTCTTTGGGTGAATCTATCGCCCGTGCGACTAATCGCAAGTTTGTGCGTATGGCCTTAGGTGGTGTGCGTGATGAATCAGAGATTCGTGGCCATCGTCGAACCTATATTGGTTCAATGCCGGGTAAAATCTTACAAAAACTGGCCAAGGTTGGCGTTAAAAATCCACTGTTTTTGTTGGATGAAATCGACAAAATGGGTATGGATAACCGTGGCGATCCGGCTTCAGCATTGTTGGAAGTGCTAGACCCTGAACAAAATAATAGCTTCAATGATCATTACTTAGAAGTTGATTACGACCTTTCAGATGTTATGTTCATTTGCACGTCTAATTCGATGAATATTCCGGGTCCGCTTTTAGATAGAATGGAAGTCATCAGGATTCCTGGTTATACCGAAGATGAGAAGGTCAATATTGCTGAGCGTTATTTGAAGCCTAAGCAAATGAAAAATAATGGCCTAAAGGAAACTGAGTTAGAAATAACCGAACCGGCTATTAGAGATTTAGTGCGTTACTACTCTCGTGAAGCAGGTGTGCGTGGTCTTGAGCGTGAAGTGGCTAAGCTGTGTCGTAAAGTGGTGAAAGAGTATTCATTAAATGAGGCTAAACCGCCGTTAATCATCGGACCTGATGAGCTTGAAAAATACAGCGGTGTCAAAAAGTTCACTTATGGCATTGCTGAAGAGAAAAGCCAGGTCGGTCAAGTTACGGGTTTGGCCTGGACTTCGGTAGGGGGCGAGTTATTGACGTTAGAAGCGGCCTCGGTTGTCGGTAAGGGGCGTCACGTGAAAACCGGGTCCTTGGGTGATGTTATGCAAGAATCGATTCAGGCGGCCATGACAGTGGTTCGTAGCCGCTCTCAATCCTTAGGGATTAAGGCTGAATACCATGAGACGCATGATATTCATATTCATGTACCGGAAGGCGCTACCCCCAAAGATGGTCCAAGCGCAGGTATCGGCATGTGTACGGCACTGGTTTCTGTCATTACGGGCATCCCTGTTAAGTCTGAAGTGGCGATGACGGGTGAGATAACGTTGCGCGGGCAAGTGTTACCCATTGGCGGGCTAAAAGAGAAGTTGCTGGCGGCTCATCGAGGGGGGATTAAAATTGTCATTATCCCGGAAGAAAATAGTCGAGACCTAAAAGAAATCCCCGATAATATCAAAGCTGACTTAACAATTAAGCCCGTTAAGTGGATAGATGAGGTGTTGGACATCGCTTTAGAGGGGACACCGACGCCGTTAACAGACGATCAATATCTAAGCAAAAGCTTTGAAGGAACACCCCAAAGCGACGAAAAAAGCGGCAATAAAGAGAAAAATCGCCCAAAGGCACATTAAACCTGGCTTGTAGCCTTGACGGGGCTATAGACCTATTGGTATAAAATGCCCCTTGCTAAGGCAACAAAAAAAAATTTTATAATAATCAGTTAAAGACAAGAATTTTAAAAAGGGGTATACGTGTGAATAAATCTGAACTAATTGAAGCCATCGCAGCATCTGCTGATCTTCCTAAAGCTGCGGCGGGTCGCGCCCTTGATGCAACTGTAGAAGCTATCACCAATACATTGAAAGAGGGTGATCAAGTCGTATTGGTTGGTTTTGGTACATTTTCTGTAAAAGATCGTGCCGCTCGAACTGGCCGTAACCCACAAACGGGTGAGCCAATTCAGATTAAGGCAGCTAAAAATCCTGGTTTCAAAGCCGGTAAAGCTTTAAAAGACGCTGTTAATTAATTATTGCTGACAGCGTAACGATAGATCAACTGAGAACGCTGTTTATTGCATAAAAAGAAAGTATGAAAAAAGCGCATCCCATAGATGCGCTTTTTTTGTTTAACTCTTATAAGAGAGATAGGTCGTTAAATGCTCCAAAATATACGTGATAACTCCCAAGGTATAATAGCTAAAACCATTGTGGGCCTAATTGTTGTTATTTTCGCTGCTGCCGGTGTAGAAAGCTTGTTAGGCGGTGGTGGTTCCAATGCAGCTGCTGAGATAAACGGTGAAGAGGTTTCAGCGGGAGAGCTGGAGCAGGCGGTTCGTGTTCAGAAACGCCGTTTATTGGAATCTATGGGTGAGAACGCCGACATCTCAATGTTGGATGATGGGCTTATTCAACGCTCAGCATTGGATCAGCTAGTACAAAAAAAATTACTACTACAAGCGGCTAATCAGCAGGGCGTAACAGCGTCACCTGTTGCTATTGACCAGTTGATTGTTAATATGCCCGAATTCCAGGATAACGGCCAATTCTCCCCTCAGTTATACGAGAATGTGCTGCGCAGTAATGGCTATGGCATGGTCTATTTTAAGCAATTGCTAGCGGATGATGTCGTAGCTCGTCAATTTAGTGCTGGTATTGCAGGATCTGATTTTGTTACTGACCAAGAGTTCGACTTGGCGGCTAAAATAATTGGCCAGAAAAGAAGCTTTGAATATATAACGCTATCTATCGCTGATGAGTTGGCTAAAGCAGAGGTGAGTGATGGCGATATCGATACTTACTATCAGGCACATCTAGAAGACTATCAACGTGAGCCAAAATCTAAGTTGGCGTATATTGAAATTAAACAGTCTGATTTTGTTAAGCTCGTTGAAGAGTCTCAAATTAAAGAGGCATACGACCTTGAGGCAGCTAATTTTGAGGCCTCGGAAGAGCGTAAAGTGTCTCATATCTTGATTGAGATTAATGATACGCGTGATCAAACTCAGGCGTTGATATTTGCCCAAGAGCTTAAAGCTAAAATTGAGTCGGGTGAAACCTTTGCCAGTGTCGCTGAGGCAAGCTCTGATGATGTTGCGTCAGCTTTTGTGGGTGGTGACTTAGGCTACACTGAGGGGGATACATTTCCGGCAGATTTTGAAGCCGCTGTAGCCTCAGCTGAGCTTAATGTCGTTACTGAGCCTGTTACGACAGAGGCAGGTGTTCACTTAATTAATGTGACGGATATTCAGGGCTCTGAACAGCCTAGCTTTGATGATAGAAAATTAGCGCTTAAGCAGATTATCGAGATGCAAAGAGCAGAGGTTGAGTTTGTAAATCAAGTGGAACAATTACGCGATTTAGTGTTTAATTCCGCCGATTTACAGGGGCCTGCCTCCGAGTTGAGTCTTACTGTCGCTCAGTCAGGCTGGGTGGGCCAGAGCGAGAGCGTAGGCCTATTGGCCAAACCAAGCGTTTTAAAGGCAGCATTTAGCGACGAAGTCTTAAAAGATGGTAATAATAGCGAAGTGATCGAGCTTGCACATGATCATTTTGTGGTTGTTAGAGTACTTGAACATAAGCCTGCTGAAGCCATACCGTTAGATGAAGTTAACACTCAAATTACTTTTATCATCAAGAAGTCAAAAGCCTCAGATATTTTGCTAGCCTCTGCAAATGAGATAGTTACCAAACTACGTGGCGGCGATGCGAGCTTTGAGCAGTTGTCTGAGTCGGGTGCTGGTAAAGTTGAAGCCGAGCAGCAAGTGAGTCGAATTACAGCCAAAGCCCCCAGAGATTTGAGTGCGGCAATTTTCTCAATGGCAAGACCAGGGAAATCTGTAGCGACCGTTGAGACTCATGATTTGCGAAATGGTGATTATGCTGTTGTTAGCTTGAAAGAGGTTGTTGATGGAATACCATCCGACCTAAGTGAAGGTGAGCAGCAAGCCGTGAGGGCACAATTATATCGCGCGAGCAGTGGTCAAAGTATTGCTGCTTATCAACAGTCTATTAAAGACCGCGCAGACATTACGCTGTACTAATTTAGCAGTGTCATGCAAATAGATTTATTTAGTTTTTTAGGAGTACGTTGTGTATAAAATCTTAACCCTTAATCAAATCTCTTCGAAAGGTTTGGATAGATTACCGAGTGATAGTTACAATATAGCCACTGAGTTTACTCAGCCAGATGCGATGTTGTTACGTAGTCACAAGCTAAAATCGGAAGATATCCCCGATACGGTTCTTGGTATTGCAAGAGCCGGTGCGGGTGTTAACAATGTTCCTGTTGACGCTTGTACTGAACGTGGCATTCCCGTTTTTAACACGCCGGGCGCTAATGCTAATGCTGTAAAAGAGTTAATTATTGCTGCTTTGTGTTTAGGCTCTCGCGGTATTCTTCAGGGGGTTCAATACGTTGATACTCTAGCTGATATGACTGATAAAGCTGAAATGAATGTCATATTGGAAAAAGAGAAGAAAAAATTCAAGGGCAATGAGCTACAAGGCCAAACTTTGGGTGTAGTTGGCTTGGGTGCGATTGGTTCTATGGTTGCTGATGCAGCGCTAGAGCTGGGCATGAAAGTAAAAGGCTATGACCCTGCGTTATCGGTTGCGGCCGCTTGGCGCTTATCAAGCAGTGTAGAAAGAGTAGAGAACTTAACGAGCTTATTCGCTAAATCTGACTACATTACTTTGCATTTGCCTGTGCTTGATGCCACTCGTGGTTTGATTAACCGTGAGTTATTAGCTTCATGTAAGAAGAATGCATGTTTGTTAAACTTTGCTCGTGCAGAAATCGTAGACACTCCATCCGTTATTTCTGCTTTAGAAGATGGTGATTTAGGTCAATACATTGCTGACTTTCCTGAGCCAAGCTTGATTGGTGTTAAAAATACTATTTTAACGCCACATATAGGTGCATCTACGGATGAGGCTGAAGAAAACTGTGCGATTATGGCCGCAGATCAAATTAAAGACTTTATCGAAAACGGTAATATCAAAAACTCAGTAAACTTCCCTGCTATTAGCATGGATAGAGCTGGGTGTCCTAGATTGGCTATTGGTAACCGAAACATTCCTAAAATGTTAGGTAATATTTTGACCTTATTGGCTGACGAAAATATTAATGTTGTTGATATGATTAATAAGAGCCGAGACGATATAGCCTACAGCTTAATTGATGTTGAGCAGATGCCTGGCGAGGATGTGTTGCAGAAAATACTGGGTATTGACGGTGTCGTCACCGTCCGTGTACTAAAGTAGAGTCGAATAAAGCCTTCCAAGTGAAGGCTTTTTTTTGCGTTGTTTTTATAAAATGATGACAGGGTTGAGATGATGTTTGCATTGAGAATGGCGCCAATTTTGCTAAGTCTTATCTTTTTGCAGGGGTGTGAGCTGGGCTTTATTATTGATAATACCAAGGAGGTTACCAAAACCCTTGGTTTTGAAGATAGTTATGATTTAAAGCGTAATCATAATTTCATTTTTTCTAGAAACAGCACGTTTTCAGTGGCCGCAATAGCGGATGAAAAAAACATTCATCAGAGTTTGCTGGGCTGTGCTGAACTGGCGTTCTCTCGGTATTACACAACCACGACAATTAAAGATGCTAGCCAGCTTAACCATGCCTTGCGGTTGGCTCAAGCTAATGATGCAGACTTTTTAGCGGTCGTCAGCGTGATTGATGGCGGCAGAGTCAAGGATGAGGATGGTAATTTAACGGATCAATATATCGACGCTGATTTATTGATGGATATTTACGATGTTAACTCACATTTATTAGCCGATAAGCTTCAATTTACTGCAGGGGAGGGTGGCGCTAACTCATTGCGAGAAATGTTAAGATTACCCATGCTTTATGTTGTGAAGGAGTTGGTGGGTGATTCTTGATTCTCTAATTGATCAAGTACAGTCACTGCCAAGGCAATCCCCCCCCATCCATTTATGGCATCCTGAGTTAAGTGGTGACATAGATATAAAAATTATGGTTAATGGCGATTGGTTGCATGAAGGGGCCTTGATAGAGCGCCAGTCATTAGTCGACCTATTCGCCTCTATTTTAAGAAGAGAATCAGATGGCAAGTATTATTTAGTAACCCCTGTTGAAAAATGGCGAATACAGGTAGCGGACGCGCCTTTGATGATTGTAGATTTTGACGTGCTTGACGATGTTACTGGCAAGCAGTTTATGTTTAAAAGCAACGTTTCCCAAAAATACCTTTTAAGTAAGCAATACCCATTGCAGTTATCACCGGGTGATGACGTCCCTATTCTTACGATAGATAATGGTTTGACCGCAAAACTCAGTAGAAATATGTATTACCAGTTGGTCGAGCTGGCTCAGCCAAAGGGGAATGAACTACTGCTAGAGAGTGGTGGTGAGCTATTTTTATTGGGTTTTTTGAATGACTGAGCTTAGCCAGAATAGTGTTTATACTCGTTAAAATATAAACACCTTAGGCTTATTAATTCTTTATGAGCCCTTGCGTACAATACCGACACTTAGGCCTTCGATGGCAAAATCTTGCTCTCGTAAATCAACGTCAATAGGAGAGTAGTCAGGGTTTTCAGGCAATAGCTGTATCTGGTATTTGCTTCTTGTGGTTTTGAGTCGCTTAACAGTGACTTCATCATCGATACGAGCCACAATAATCTCGCCGTTATTTGCTTGTTTAGTGCTATGTACTGCCAGTAAGTCACCCTCGAAAATGCCAATGTCCATCATGCTGTCACCGCGTACTCTCAAGAAGTAATCAGCGCGAGGGCTAAAAAAGGTGCTTGGCATCTCGCAATAGTCTTCGATATGCTCTGTTGCCAAAATAGGGCTGCCTGCGGCCACTTGGCCTACGATGGGTATCCCTTTGTTTTCTGGTACGCGAATGCCGCGAGAGGCCCCGGGGACAATTTCTATAGCGCCTTTTCTGGCTAGGGCTTTTAAATGTTCTTCAGCGGCATTGGCTGATTTAAACCCCAGCTCTTTCGCTATCTCGGCGCGAGTAGGCGGGTAGCCGGTTTCTTCAATGTGTGCTTTTATTACGGCCAGTACTTCAGCCTGGCGTGCTGTTAGTTTGCTCATATCCTACCCATCTGTTTTTATATACAGTGGCTGTAATTATATACAGCGTGGATTCAGCTGCAAGCACTTTGTGAAAATTTCACAAAAAAAGAGCAAATTTTATGGTTTGTTGTCGATATTCTTATAAATCCTCGACAATGCCATTAACAATATCAGTTTCTATCGAGTTAATCGGATTAGTCCATTGCTCTGGATGAATAGCAGCGTCAGGATCAAGTGAGTCTTCTTGGCTAAGTTCATAGACGTTTCGCCAATCTTCAGGCTCTTCCACTTCAACTAAATGCATTTCTTGCCAGTTGTCTAAATCATACTCGTTGAGTTCACCATCAATGTGTTGTGTCTCTATTGTTTGGCTGGCGTCGTCAACGGCAACAACCTCAAAAATGCAGCCACCCTGCAGCTCTTTATACCAATGGCCAATATTAGCTACGACATTTTTCATTACTATTAATCCTCAAATCATATTACTCATTATCAAAAGTACCAGTAATTCCTTAACTGTCCAGTCCATAAAAAACATAAAAAATAACATGAGCATAACTGTTGATAGAAAGCAACGGCTAAAAAGTCACCAAATTTCAATAGGTTAACAAAGTAATAATAAATGCAAACATATGGGTCATGTTTTTTAATATACTTATGACATATAAAACCCTTAAAACTGGCTAAAATTGTCTAAATTATCTAGTCTATTGTCGTCGTTACCATCTGATTAATAAGCTTGAGAAAAATATGGATAAAAATTTACTTGAAAAGGCTATGAATTATATTCAGCCAGAGGCTTACCCTTGGATGTGGGAAGTTTTTATAGCGGTTTTATTGACCTTAATGGCGAGTTATATTGCGCATTTTGTATTCAAACGATTAGAGCTGCAATTCCAGAAGACCAAAAATATTTGGGATGATGCTATTTTTGATGCCGGTCGCCGTCCTGCCTTTTATATGGTTTGGTTATTAGGTGCGAGCTGGGTACTCGATATTCTTAGACTGAAATCTGATGCGCATATTTTTAATGTCATTGCCCCCGTCAGAGAAGTGTTAGTTATCATTATTTTGAGCTGGTTTTTGGTCCGGCTTATTAAATGTGTCGAGCAGCAGTTGATCGTTGTTAAAACTGACGATATGCAAGTTGATGAGGCAACCATATTTGCCCTAGGTAAACTGTTTCGAACCGCGGTTATTATTACGTCTAGCCTCGTTGTGTTGCAAACGTTAGGGTTTAGTATTACCGGCGTGTTGGCGTTTGGTGGTGTGGGTGGTATTGCGATTGGCTTTGCGGCTAAAGATTTATTAGCCAATTTTTTTGGTGGTTTAATGGTCTACTTAGATAGGCCGTTTATCATCGGTGATTGGATACGGTCACCCGATCAAGAAATTGAAGGTACGGTGGAGCATATTGGCTGGCGTCAAACGCGCATACGTACTTTTGATAAGCGCCCATTATATGTACCCAATAGTACCTTTACTCATATTTCTGTTGAAAATCCATCGCGTATGAGTAATCGAAGAATCAATGAAACCATAGGCTTGCGCTATGACGATGCGGCCAAGGTGGGTGAAATTATTAATGCCGTCAAAAGCTATTTGCAGAACAGCCCGGATATTGATAATCAGCAAACTTTGATTGTTAATTTTAACGCTTTTGCCCCGTCATCGTTAGATTTCTTTATCTACACCTTTACCAAAACAACTGATTGGATTTTGTACCACGAGATTAAGCAAAGAGTTTTATTAGATATTTTGGCAATCATTACTGATCACGGTGCTGATATCGCTTTTCCAACGACAACCGTCAAGTTAGATAACATGCCTGAGTTGTTTGTTGACCCAATACAACAGAGTCGCGATTAATGCCGAAGAAAGTCGCTATTATTGGTGGGTCTGGTTTAAGTACATTGGGTGAAGACGAGCCGCGGGTAGTGAGTGATACACGAGCAACGCCTTATGGAACAACATCGGCTGACATTATTTACAATCAATATGCGGGTGCTGAAAGCTACTTTTTGGCCCGGCACGGTAACCCGCATCATATAGCACCGCACAGAATAAATTATCGAGCCAATCTATGGGCGTTAAAGCAGCTCGGTGTTGAACAGGTGATTGCGGTTAACGCCGTGGGAGGGATTAATAGTGGGATGCCACCTGCATCATTAGTGCTGCCTGATCAACTTATTGATTACACTCATGGGCGAGAGAGCAGCTTTTACGATGGTGTACATGAGTCCTTAGATCATATCGATTTTAGCCATCCATTCTCATCTGGCATGCTTAAAGACCTTGCTGAACAGGCTCAATCACAAGGTATTACTATTCATCAGGGTGGAGTGTATGGCGTTACCCAAGGGCCTCGATTAGAGACGGCGGCTGAAGTAAAGCGCTTGGCGCGTGATGGCTGCGATATTGTCGGCATGACCGCCATGCCCGAGGCGGCGTTAGCGCGAGAGCTGGCAATAGAATACGTCAGTATTTGTTTGGTGGTAAACCCCGCGGCTGGCTGCTCAGAGCGTTTAATCACCATGGAAGAGATTCATCACGTGCTTGATGAGGGCTTAGTGGTGGTGAAAAAACTGATAAAAACGTACTTAGCTGTACAGAAGTAGGCGGGGTACGACTCTTATTCTGGTTCTAAAAACAAACAGCGCAAGCCAAGCGCCACGTTAGCCCTGTGCCAATTCCCCATTAATCTTATCCGTTCCAGCCACCACAAACCCCGTGGTGGGGCAGTGTTACGCACTGCACAGGCGAGCCGTGGAAAAACAGCCGCCTCTCTGACATGGTCAAAAAATACCTCTACCACGCCAAGATTACTAAACCCGGTTCATGCCATTTGTTCCGTCATGCCATGGCCACGCACATGCTAGACAACGGTGCCGACATTCGTTTTATCCAGCAGATGCTAGGCTATGCAGACCTATCAACCACGCAAATTTATACCCACGTATCTATTGAGAAACCACGAGAGATTCACAAGGCCACTCATCCGGCCAAACTGGTTGTTGAGGTAGAAAAAGGGAAATCCTGATATGCTTAAGCTATTAAACCAATGTGAGGTTGTGATTATGCAAACGGCACAAGACATTAAAAATGCGCTACATCATCTAGCAGATGAATTACCTGAGAGCGCCACGTGGACTGATGTGATGGAAAAAGTTCGTTTCCGGCAAGCTGTAGAGCGTGGCATTGATGCAGCTGATCGTGGCGAATTTGCTTCGTCAAATGATGTAAAAAATGCCTTTGCCCGTTGGGGTGTTAATGCTACCAGTTAAATGGACAGAGCCCGCCTTGGCCGACCTGATAGAAAGCCAAAGCTATTACGAAGAAGTTAATCCACAGGCCGCACAAATTCCATGCAGACCTATCAATCACATAGATTTATACCCACGTATCTATTGAGAAACTACGAGAGATTCACAAGGCCACTCATCCGGCTAAACTGGATGGCAGAGATCAGGAGAAAAATCCGGTATGATGAATCAAGATGACATAGGGGCCTTAGCCATGCAGCGAGCACAAGATATTAAACAGACAGCCCACCATATCATTGACCAGTTACCGAAAGGTGCGACTTGGGACGATGTGCTTTATCACTTCGTTGAGCATCGGGAGATCGAGCTGGGGCTTGCAGATAGTGAGGCGGGTAAGACAACATCCGTTGAAGATGTTATGAAGGAGTTCGACATCAAGCCATGAGGGTTTATTGGACAGATCGGGCTAAAGCCAGATTACGCGATATTCAAGACCATATTGCCCAAGACAGCGTTCAAGCGGCTCGGAAGGAAGTCGAGAAAATCCTGCGGCGCTCTTGGCAGCTCAGCGAATCACCCGATATTGGCCATCAGGTTGTAGACTATGCAGACGCTGACTTACGAGAAGTTCTGGTTCGTCCCTACCGCCTAATCTATTGAATGAAAGGCGAACAAATCGATATCATCACTGTATTGCATTACCGGCAGTTACTCCCGACAGACCTAGAACACCTGATTGGTTAACCACCCATCCGCGTTCACATGGCTTGCCATAAAACCAAAAGCGCAAGCCAAGCGCCACGCTAGCCCTGTGCCAATTCCCCATTAATCTTGTTCGTTCCAGTCACCAAAAACCCCCGTGGTGGGGCAGTGTTACACACTGCACAGGCGAGCCGTGGAAAAACAACCGCCTCTCCGACATGGTCAAAAAATACCTCTACCACGCCAAAATTAACAAGCCAGGTTCATGCCATTTGTTTCGTCATGCCATGGCTACCCATATGCTAGATAACGGTGCCGACATTCGTTTTATTCAGCAGATGCTAGGCCATGCAGACCTATCAACCACGCAGATTTATACGCATGTATCTATTGAGAAACTACGAGAGATTCACAAGGCCACTCATCCGGCGAGGCTAGAAGAAAACAAGGATGTATTAAAAGATGAAGACGAAAGAGCCTGAAATGACTACAATCATGAATAGATACCCGTGGAGGCTAAATAGCATGAACTACCAAGACTACATAGAAATAAGACCCGACAAGCGCAGTGGTAAACCCTGCCTGAAGCAAACACGGATCACCGTTTATGATGTTCTAGGTTGGTTAGCTCAAGGCATGAGCGCAGAAGAAATCCACGAAGACTACCCCGAAGTCAACGCCGAACACGTCCAAGCCTGCTTGAGCTATGCCGCCAGCCGAGAGCATCATCTCATGGCCATTTCAGCCGCATGAGGTTATTGCTGGATCAAAACCTCTCGCACCGCCTGATTCATCGTCTCTCAGAGATTTACCCCGAGAGCAGTCAAGTAGCCCTCTTATTGATGGCTGATGCGAGTGACTGGACAATCTGGGAATACGCGCGCGAAAACCACTATGCCATCGTGACACAAGACGCGGATTTCCACGAATACAACCTATTGCACGGTGGCCCGCCCTTAGTGATCTGGCTAAAGTGCGGCAACCAGCCTAAGCAAGTGATACTGGATAAACTACTGCAAAATCACTCAGTGATTGAACAGGCCGCACAGGACAAAGATATCTGGTGCATTGAGATTTATTAACCGCAATCGACGGCTGGACTATTAACCACTTCCCCGCGTGTCACATGGCGTGCTATAAAACAAACAGCGCAAGCCAAGCGCCACGCTAGCCCTGTGCCAATCCCCCATAAACTTATCCGTTCCAGCCACCACAAACCCCGTGGTGGGGCAGTGTACACACTGCACAGGCGAGCCGTGGAAAAACAACCGGCTATCTGACATGGTCAAAAAATACCTCTACCACGCAAAAATAAATAAA
>JBNMPS010000066.1:0-14577 GCA_051277005.1 Pseudohongiellaceae bacterium | reverse complement strand
CTTCGCTGACTCCTGTGCTCAGGGAAAACTTTTGAATAGTAGATACATCAGTTTGTGCATAGAGAGTATCCCCGTCCGCTGCAAGGGCGATTAACAGAGGCTCAATTCCAGGCTCCAATAAAGTTTCCAGGCCGTTGCCTGCTGAATAACTGGCAATGCTTGATGGGGTAGTGGCACTACTGGCAGCGATCGATAAGACGGCCCGGTTATTTGAGGGATCGTAAACAATATCGTTGGTGGTCACCGCCAGTATTTTACTGGCAACTTCGTATTGGAAGCTTCCAGCTCTGTAAAGTGCGTAAGCGCTTATTGTTCCATCGAGAATATCAGTAGCGGTATAGGTGAAGGTTCTGGTGAAGTCATCTTCATTAGGCAGCGAAATGTAAATATTACTTGAACGGCGAAGCTCTGCATCGCCAAAACTACCGGTACAGGCGAAAGTGCCGCTGGATATTATCTCATCATGGGGCCGCGGGAATACCAGGTCACTAGAGCTACACATCACATCACCTGCAAGAACCTCACTGTTAACGTTAATATCGATAGTCATGTTGACCACATCGGTAGAATATGAGGCAACGGGGGCTATTTTTGTAATCGCAAAATCACGAAATTCTTCACGGTAACCATCCAAAGTTAAACCCAGAGGATTGCCTGAGACATTGGTGATGCTCAAGGTCTCATCAATGTCATTAAATTCGTATTTGGCACCCAGTCGACCATCAATATAAACAATGGTGTCGTCATCATTAATGAGCTGGTAGTTACTGCCGTAATCAATAGTAACCTCCAGAAACACAGCACCCTCTGTGCTCACTTCAAGGCGATGGATATCGATGGTAGTAGAACCAACAGCGTTGGCTTCTACCAAGTTGTTAAAACAGTTGTCTGCTTCTAGAGTGATAGCGTCCCCTGTAGAAATAACACCGTTACCGTCATTATCTTGCAATGCGGGTAAGACCGAACCCTCACTACATAAAGCTGGAATCTCAGTATCGTTACCAAGATGGTTCAGTTGGTAGTTGAGTAAGGCTTTTATAGGAAAAAGGGATAGACTAACCGCGCCTTCAGAAATAGAGATGCCATACATGGCGTGTTCGGCTGCCAGATTCAGCATACCCTCATTACGGCCATCAACCGCAGTTTTTGGTTGGTCACCGCCACCGCCACCACCCCCACCACCACAAGCAGTAAGCACAAAGATTAAAATCAAAAAGGTAGCAGCCTTAAGCGGCTTGGAGAATCTGTTCATGTAGGTATAACTCACGGGCATTATTATTTATTGTATTATTATTACAGATTATAAAGTCACCATCCAGCGGCAATACTGCGAATCTTACGCTACTTTACCTAATCCGGCTTAGAAGAATTGACTCACCAGGAAAGACCAGATAAACCGCTGCACAGCTTTTATCTTTCAGCATGTTTACTGATAAGTGATTGCTATGGAGACGGTAGGTCTTGATGAAAATAAGGGCTGTTGCGGACCAACTACTGAAGTAAAGCCCATTTTAAGCTAATAGACAGCTCAGCCCGCGATAGCAGACTCAGCACAAGTAAGGCTGCCGATCACATGCTGAGTGAGTACCCCCCCCTTATAACAGCCCCAACAAGCCTTAACCAAACTAACATTATTGCCAGCAATGAATTCAGTCGACAAGACTCACCACATCCGGTAACTTTCTCGACTATTTATAGCTTTATATTAGGATTCTGGCCCCATGGCACAATACGTTTACACCATGAACCGCGTTGGTAAAGTCGTTCCACCCAAACGCGAAATACTCAAAGATATCTCCCTCTCTTTTTTCCCCGGCGCCAAGATTGGTGTACTGGGCTTAAACGGCTCGGGTAAATCTACTTTGCTGCGCATTATGGCCGGTGTCGATACCGAATTTAATGGCGAAGCCCGTCCTCAAGCAGGTATCAATGTTGGCTACCTGCCACAGGAGCCAGAGCTAGATCCCAACAAAGACGTGCGCGGTAACGTTGAAGACGGTATGGGCGATGTGGTTGAGGCCCAAAACGAGCTGGACGCGGTTTACGCCGCCTACGCCGAGCCCGATGCCGACTTTGACGCCCTAGCTAAACGCCAGCAAGCATTAGAGAATATCATTCAAACCTCAGACGCTCACAATATGGAGCATAAGCTAGAGGTTGCCGCCGACGCATTGCGCCTTCCAGCCTGGGATGCGGACGTCAGCAAGCTATCCGGTGGCGAGCGCCGCCGCGTAGCACTGTGCCGCCTGCTAATGTCTAACCCCGACATGCTGTTACTCGACGAACCCACCAACCACCTGGATGCCGAGTCCGTCCACTGGCTGGAACACTTTTTAACAGAATACCCCGGCACAGTGGTCGCCATCACGCACGATAGATACTTTTTAGATAACGCCGCCAACTGGATTTTGGAATTAGACCGTGGCCGCGGCATTCCTTACGAAGGCAATTATTCTAACTGGCTAGAAGCCAAAGAAGCGCGCTTAGATCAAGAGTCAAAACAAGAATCATCCCACTCAAAAGCGGTTAAATCAGAATTGGAATGGGTACGCCAAAACCCCAAAGGTCGTCAATCCAAAAACAAAGCTCGCCTAGCGCGCTTTGAAGAACTGCAATCACAAGACTTTCAGTCTCGCTCAGAAACCAATGAGATTTATATACCCCCCGGCCAACGCCTGGGTGACAAAGTTATCGAAGTGAAGAGCGTCAGTAAATCTTTTGGCGACCACGAGCTTTATAAAGACTTAAGCTTCTCCGTACCCAAGGGTGCCATTGTTGGCGTCATCGGCGGTAACGGCGCGGGTAAATCTACCCTATTTAAAATTATCGCGGGTATGGATCAGGCCGACAGCGGTGAAGTTGAACTAGGTGAAACAGTAGACTTGGTTTACGTAGAGCAGCTTCGCGATGCCCTAGACGACAAACAAACCGTCTGGGAGGCCATCTCAGGTGGTAATGACCAGCTACGTATTGGCGGTTACGAAATTTCATCGCGCGCCTACATTGGCCGCTTTAACTTTAAAGGCTCAGACCAGCAAAAACGTGTCGGCGATTTATCCGGTGGTGAGCGCGGCCGCTTGCAACTAGCGTGCACTCTCAAACAGGGCGGCAACGTTTTGCTATTAGATGAGCCCTCAAATGATTTGGATATTGAAACCCTACGCGCACTGGAAGAAGCCCTTCTAACCTATCCCGGCTGCGCCATGGTTATTTCACACGACCGCTGGTTTCTCGATAGAATCGCCACCCACATATTGGCTTACGAAGACGATGGCAAAGTTATTTTCTTTGAAGGTAACTACACCGAATACCACGAAGACTTAATTAGCCGCAAAGGTGCCAATACCCTACCGCAACGCAGCCGTTATAAAAAATTACGCTAACCAAACTGAGCCAGCGGGGGTAACCATCCCGCTGGTAACTGCTATAGTTACGTTATCTAAACGCGAACCAGCAACAACAAGAGAACCTCTATGACAAGTAATGAACGCAGGCTCTTTAGCCGCATAACCTTTGATGCTGAAACCAGCATCCAGCAAGGCGGCGACATATGGAGTGTTAACCTAGTTGATATTTCACTGAAAGGACTGTTGATAGAAAAACCTGATGACTGGGATGGCGACAACAGTAAAGATTTTAATGTCAGTATTCACCTAAGCGACAATACCAGCATCACCATGTCAACCACCCTACGCCACGATGAAGATGGCCAGATTGGCTTTGAATGCCATCATATTGATATTGATAGCATTCACCATTTAAGGCGTTTAGTTGAGTTGAACATTGGGGATATGGATTTACTAGAAAGGGAGGTTGCGGCGCTGGGCCAATAACCTTTTTAATCTATTGTTATTTCGGGCTTGACCCGCAATATAGAAAAGCCTCGCATTAGCGGAGCTTTTCATTAACCTTTATATGCCCCGATTTTCAGTATGTTACCCACCCGACTTCACACCCGCTACGTTATATAAAACGCCCCGCCAAAGGCTATTAATTTTCACCAAATTCAGCATCCATCGCACTAATGATTTTCTCCCTAGCTCTCAATGTTCGGACACCACTCTCGCCGATAACTTGCGCTGAAAGTGACAGCAACAATTCATTTAATGTCAGCATCGCCACCATGCTATTGCTATAAAAAATGCTCTCCGTTGGCGCTATCAATACGTAATCGGCCACTGCGGCAAGCGGCGATTTTTTATCATCGGTAATAGCGGCGACGGTGACTCCTTTTGCCTTAGCAACATGGGCGGTACTAATCGCCGTACGGGTATAAGGATAGCAACCATAGATGAGTAACAAATCACCCGGCGAAAGCTGAGCCAGGCCGTGTGCGGCACCGTGATCCGCAGCGCTTAACATGGAAACGTTTTGCCGCAACATGCCCAAGCAATAACTAAAGTGCCCGGCCATAGAAAACGACTGTCGAAATCCAGCAATACGGACATGAGGCGTATACACCAACAGATCAACCAAGCGAGCGACGACATTCATCTCAAGAAGTTTGCACATAGCATCAACGTTCTGGTCATTTTTTTGCTTAACACGCCCCAAAAGTGAAATGTTTTTTTGCGTTTCTTCACCACTAACGACCATTTTTTGCGCCAAACCGCTGTAAAACCCCGACTCATTCGTCACATGATCTTTAAAAACCTGCTGAAACTGCTTAAAACCGTGGTAACCGAGCCGATCTGCCAGCCGTGACAGCGTGGAAGCACTGGTGCCGTAGTTTTCGGCAAGCTCGTGAATAGGATAAATAGCCGTTTGTCGAGGGGCTTCAATCATTTGCTCCAGCGCAGCTATAGCACGCTTGCCAAGCGAGATTGGGCCACTGCGACTCTTGGCATTAACCAGTACTATTTGCAGTTCGGGTAGTGTCTGAGGAGGGTTCACTAGGTCAGGCTCCGCTTATGGAAATTATTTAGTCACAAAATACAAAAAAGAAACACAAATGCCAAGTTATTTTTCATTTTAATGCTAGTTTTATGCATAACGCAAGTACAAACGAAAACGTATAAGGCAGTGCACAAAATGATCAAAGCAACAACACCTCAACCTAGCCATATTGACCCTGCTAGTTTGAATACCAACCTCAAACCAATGGGGGTTTCAGCAACCCTTGCCATTAATGAGCGCAGTAAAGAGCTACAGGCGTCCGGCCGAAAAGTCCATCGCTTAGGCCTAGGGCAATCTCCCTTTCCCGTCCCCCCACGTGTTACCAACGCACTGAGGAAACATGCCGGTGAAAAAGACTATTTACCGGTGAGAGGACTACCCACATTACGCAAAGCGGTGGCAGAGTTTCATCGTCGCCACGATGACATCAATTGTTCGCAAGATGATGTACTGATAGGCCCAGGCTCCAAAGAGTTGATGTTCATTTTGCAATTGACCTATAAGGCTGAGCTGCTTATTCCTGCGCCGTCTTGGGTATCTTATGCACCGCAAGCTCAAATACTGGGCTCAAATGCCCGCTGGATATCCACACAGGCTGACAACAACTGGCAAATGACTCCCGATGCATTAGAAGCTGCCTGTAAAATTAATCCAGAGCAGCCCAAACTATTGATTTTAAACTACCCATCAAACCCAACAGGGCACTCCTTTACCAAGGGCCAGCTAATCGCATTGACCCATGTTGCCCGTGCCAATAATGTACTCATACTTTCTGATGAAATCTACGGATTATTAGATCATCAAGGCGAGCACCTTTCTATTGCCCGCTTTTATCCAGAAGGCACCATAGTGAGTAGCGGCTTAAGTAAATGGTGCGGGGCTGGCGGCTGGCGTCTAGGGACCTTTCTTTTCCCACCCAAGTTGCGCTGGTTATTAGATGCCATGGCTATTGTTGCCAGTGAAACGTATACCTCTGTCAGTGCGCCCATTCAGTATGCAGCGGTGGCAGCGTTTGAAGAAGGCGACGATATTAAAATCTATCTAGACAAGTCTCGTCGTGTTTTACGCTCACTCGCTAAGCACTTGTGCGACAGACTACGGTCTATTGATATTGCTGTTACATCCCCCAAGGGAGGGTTTTATTTATTTCCTGACTTTGAGAAATATCGGGAAACATTTAAACAGCGAGGAATTACAACGAGCACTCAATTATGTGAAATGCTATTAAACGAAGCCGGAGTAGCCATGCTACCAGGATCTGATTTTGGCAGGCCAGAGGGCGAATTAACGGTGCGATTAGCCTATGTCGATTTTGATGGAGAGCATGTACTCTCCGTCCTTAAAAACGACACTGAAACGAATGACTTAACACCCGTTTTTTTGCGCCAGCATTGTGCTAATACCATCGAAGCGATGGATAAAATTATAGCGTGGGCGACTGCCGCTGAAGCACTGCCAGACCCAGTGACGATAGAGAACGGTTTCAGGGCAGCAGTCGCCTAAACGACCGAATTACAATGGCAACCAACCAACACTGAGTAAATGGGCCGCCCTGCTGTGAAGCAACGCTTTTAGCGGTCCAGCCCGCAGGGCGATCATTGCACGCTTTGTCATGTGTTTTTCATTCACTGCTCACTAATTATATTAACCAGCTTTCTTACCAGTGGTGAAACAATAATGACTGTTGGGAAAGCCACAACAAAAGCAAATGCCCATGCTTTTAGCCATATTGATATTATTCCATCGATAAGGCCAACATTAAAAATGCTGATTACCAGTGACATTAAGCATGACATTAGAAGTGACATAAAAAATGCAAAAACATATGGGGTATATTTTTTAGAGATCAAAGTAAAATCCTATGCGTAACACAGTTATGGTAGGAACTTTATTCTCGCGAAGTCCCCCAATGCAGATCCGGACGTGCGATTTTCCCGCATCCGGATCCTCGGTCGTACTCGCTCTCGCAGCACAAAACAGTATGCCATAATATTCACAACCACACCCAGAATCAAAGGGTGATGAATCAAATGGTCAGGCTCCTTGAACTCTCAAATTTTGTGTTAATAGCGTGTAATTAAAATGACGATAATAGAGCGGTTTAGATTTTAATTCGTGCACCTTAAATCATAAATCCGGCATAAAACCTACCCGTTATTTATCTTTACCTTGTTGACTTATGACTATTCCAATAACGCTTTTATTCGATTTATATAGGATTTACCCGTATTGATAGCATTTTCCAATGACGTAACCTTAACATCAGAATTATCTTTATTTTCGAGTAATGCCAGGCTGTCTAAACTACCTTGATAAAGTTGCGCGTACTTAGCCGGTACTGTCTGTTTTACTTTTCCGAAGCCATGGTTTATCAACTGCCCTCCGTGAGGGATAAAATGACCACCATCTCCATCATCGAAGCGGAAATTAACGGTTTTCTGCTCCCCTTTATCATTGTGCCAGACGGTGAAGTGAAGATGCGGCCCGGTAGAAAAACCAGTATTCCCCGAACGAGCGAGAAAGTCACCCGTTCTTATTACCGAACCAGGTTGTACGATAACACTAAACATATCCAAATGAGCGTAAACACCAATGGTGCCATCACTGTGAAGGATATAAACGGTGTTAGCTTTACTTGCGTAACTAGGATCAGTACCGGCCTCCGTATTACTTTCTTCAATCGCCATTACCGTACCATCTCTGGCCGCAAGCACTGGCGTAGCAATAGGCATGGCTATATCAATGGCGTGAATACTACCTTGCGCTCGATGGCTGAATTTTCCGTTAAAGCTCTGGGTTATTTGAAAATCAATTAGCTCTTGAAAAGGAAGTCGATAAATATAATCGCTGTCAGGAATTGCCTTAGGATCACCAAGAACGACACTTAGTTTATATGTCGCTGTCCACCCTCGATTTTTTGGGTCGATATGCAATGCTAGCTCATCACTATCGGCTGGAACGACAATATCTACCTGTTTGTTTATAACGACACAGGCATCGCAGTTAATACTCAGCTTTGCCTGTATTGGGCCATGGTATTTGTTAATAATACTGAGTGAAGGACTGGCCCCAACATGCTCTTTAACCCACACTTTTTTATAAAGTCTTTTTTCTTTTGAACTATTAACTTCCAGTTTAACTTCGCCAGATTGATGTGACGCGCGCTGTGAGTAATGCCATTTACCTTGTTCGTCTTGATACTTATAAATTTGTTCTGAATGAAGGTTACTGACAGTAATGGTGAGCAATGCTAGGGTAAATAAGCATTGGCTTGTTAATAATCGGGATGGCATCATATTTTATCCTTCGCGGACTTCAGTCGCCAGTGCAACACATTGAATATTGACGACCAGTGGGCGACACTCACGGTCGACTAAAACCCAATCTGAGATCACTATGCCAAAGATATATACCGGGCTGACCGAAGACCAACAATACCAGATTTATGAGGGAGTAACAGAAAAACGGTCACATTATGCCATAGCCACCCTGATCAATACACATCACAGTACCGGCTCCAATCAAAGAGAGTGATGAGCACTAGAGTGATTGCAGGAGAAGATAAATAATGACTGCCCTAGTTTAAATTCTAGTCAATATTCAAAGCCGGGGATGCCCATTAAAACGCCAGATGCATTTCCCTATGAAATCACGGATAATAACAGCCAAGTTCAGCCCAAGCTCTCTTATTTAAAAAATCACATGAGCGGCTCAAGGTAAGCGTAAAAAATACGCCTGCCCTTGTTGTGAACAATACCTGATTACCGCACCTAAGCCTGCGCAACCGATTGAAAAATCCATCGCAGCACCGGGCTTGCTAGCCCATATAGCCGTAAGTAAATACTGTGACGCCTTACCGTTGTATAGACAGATCGCCATGTTCAAACGCATTGGCGTCGAACTGGATAGAGGCACACTCGCCAATTGGATAATTACGTTGGGTGCTTTGGTTCAACCCTTAATAAACCGCTTGCAAGAGATCGCCTGCGAGCAATCGATTTTACATATGAATGAAACACCTTTATAAGTATTGAACGAGCCGGGGAAAACTGCCCAAAGTAAAAGCTATATGTGGGTAACGGCTGCGACACAAGCCACCCAAAACGACCTTAGGTAAGGCTGTGGGCTATTTACATAACCAATGGGTAGATTGACGGGTTATACGGAGAATGGCGCGTGGCCAATCGATAATAATCGTGCAGAGAATTCAATTCGCCCGTTCGTCATAGGGCGCAAAAACTGGCTATTCGCTAACAGCCAAGCGGGTGCTCATGCCGGTGCGAATTTATATCGTTTAATCGAAACGGCCAAGGTAAATAACCTCGAACCCTACGCGTACCTTAAGCGGGTGTTTACTTTGTTACCTCAGGCGAAAAGCCTAGAAGATGTTGATGCGCTGCGGCCAAAACGGATAGAGTAAAAGCAGGAAGGCAATCACCGTCTTGGCAATGCCTTATCATCCATGATGGGTTCTCGTCCTGAGAATGCCTTCCTTGCAGCCGGTTCATCCTAAACCGGCCATGACTATAAAATAGCCCACTACTCTTTGCCAATAACTATTTGTAATATTAGATGGGCGAAGTTGTCTAGATGAGGCTCGTGCTTCGCCTACGGTCAAAAAAACAAAAACACGCAACCGATACCGTCTTTTTTACACGCACCAATCAAAACAGTGCTCACTACAGAGATACTTCGTATTCACTCAGTATAACCACATTGGAGAACCATCATGCGGTAGGTCATTATCCCTTTAAACCCTGCACTTCGATTTACGAAGCCCTCCACCCTTATGAAGCAACGAGCAACGGATAATATTAACAGCACGAAGCAGTGAGGAGTGCATGAACGTAAAAACGACTGTGTACCGTTTTTAGGCGAGTAACGGAGCGGCCGTAATTTATTGCGTAGCGCCGTTTACCCACAGGGCGCGTAATAGGGCGCCCTTTCTTTGGGCATAAAAAAGCCCCGCTAATGCGAGGCTTTGCTGGCTTCCGGGCTAGACCCGGAATAAGTGATTTACTTAAAGCGGATAATGTTCAGGATATGGTAACTGCGCAACACCGGTATCAATCGCTGCCTGCGCAACGGCTGCAGAAATGGAACTCAATAAACGGCTATCCATAGGCTTAGGCAAAATATAATCCGGACCAAACTCTAACGAGTCTTCATCACAGGCATCTAGCACTTCCTGAGTTACCGGCAACTTAGCAATAGCACGCAAGGCGTTAACCGCCGCCACTTTCATCGCTTCGTTGATGCGCCTAGAGCGTACATCTAATGCACCGCGAAAAATAAACGGAAAGCCCAATACATTATTAACCTGGTTTGGGTAATCAGAACGGCCCGTTGCCATAATTAAATCAGGACGTGTTTTCTTGGCTAAAACCGGATCAATTTCAGGATCAGGATTTGAACAGGCAAATACTATAGGGTTAGGCGCCATTTTTTCTAATAATTCAGCTTCTAACAAATTAGCACCCGACAAACCTAAAAACACATCAGCGCCCTCTAAGGCTTCAGCCATTGAGCGTGAATCCGTCAAGTGAGCAAACTCTTCTTTATATTCATTTAGGCCTTCACGGCCGGCGTAAATAACGCCACCACGATCAACCATAGTAAGATTTTCTTGCTTAGCACCGAGGCTTTTTAACAAACGCATACAGGCGATAGCCGCAGAGCCAGCACCCAAACAAACAATTTTTGCGGTCTCTAGGGTTTTGCCTTGAATTTCTAAGGCATTCAACATACCCGCTGCAGTAACAATGGCAGTACCGTGTTGATCATCATGAAAGACAGGAATTTTACACTGTTCAATCAACACGTTTTCAATTTGGAAGCACTCAGGCGCTTTAATGTCTTCTAAGTTGATACCACCAAAGGTGTCGGCAATGCGAACAACCGTATCAATAAAATGCTGCGGATCGATAGTGTCTACTTCAATATCGATAGAATCAATACCCGCAAAACGCTTAAACAACAATGACTTACCTTCCATCACTGGTTTACTTGCCAATGCACCCAGGTTACCCAAACCTAAAATGGCGGTGCCATTTGAGATAACAGCAACCAGATTGCCTTTAGCGGTATATTTATACGCATTATCAGGGTCAGCCGCTATCGCTCTCACCGGTTCAGCCACACCTGGGCTATAAGCCAAGGCCAAATCGTGCTGTGTTTCAGCCGAAGTCGTTAATTTAACACCGATTTTACCGGGGGTCGGTAACGCGTGATAGTCTAAAGCGGCTTGCTTGAAATCGTCTGACATTTTACTTTCTCTGTTGACTTGAATGTTTCTATGTATGAACCGACCATTCTCGGATAGAGAGGGCGCGAAATGATAAAGAAAACACTCACTCGCCACAAGCTCATTGCTACTTATTTAGGGTATTCATCTTAGTTATAGTAACATGGTTGGGTGACGCCAATACATCATGAACGGGGGATAAGCGTTTTTTAACACTGATTTCGAGTCACTTCTATCAATTACCCAACCTTTTATGAGTAACTCTTGATTTAACAGCTTATTAAAATGGCTTGTTTGAAAATTGGCAGTGTCTTCATTCTTGATGAATATGGCCAACCGACCCATTTCTATCCACCAGCCCTTACTTGAACGGCTCACCTTTTTAACCCGGCCTTTTACCAGCGTAAAACCTGCATGCCTTGCCTCTAGAGCACTTGCCACTAATGGCAAAAACGACACGGCCCAAACGCCCCATTTTTTTTGCCTTGTTTGTTTTTCGATATTGGCATAACAGCTCGCATACCTATCATTGGGTGGCACCAATACCTGCCACGCCAAACCTTGCGAGAGTAGGTAAGCACTCAAGCTTGCGCCATCATGCCGATAAACATGCGCTAGCCGCCTGCCATAGCGATCTATAACCTCGCGACCCATTTGCAAATACACCTCATTGCTGCCGTTAAAGAATGAGGTTACTGCTCGTTTTGCTTGTTTAGCCAATAACGACAACGCCGGTGCCTGATTGAATAATTCAGGCGTATTCACGGCAATCAATCTAACGTTACTGCCATTTTTTAGCTTTAATGTATCACCATCAATAACATGAGCTAACGTCGCCTTTTGTAACCGAGAGACATCAACTGAACACTGACGAGTAATGGCTTCGGCAAAGCCTGCATTCTGACAAAAAATTAAGACAAAAAAAACGCCCAACCTTAAGTTGAGCGTTTTTAAAAAAAACAGCATGGGATGCTTAAGCTTCTGCTTTAGTACCGCGAGCGCCAAAACGTTTGCGGAAACGATCAACACGACCACCGCTATCCAACATTTTTTGCTTACCGGTATAGAAAGGATGGCAAGCAGAACAAACGTCTAAGTGCATATCTTTACCAAGTGTTGAACGGGTTTTTACCACGTTGCCACAGCTGCAAGTTGCTGTCATTTCTTCGTACTTTGGGTGTATATCAGCTCTCATGATGTCTTCCTTTAATGCTGTGCCGCCACTCGATCTTTTGCCGAGCACCGCACGAATTCAGCCCACTATTTATGAGTTGCTTAAAAACCTCAAAAAAAATAGACCGCTTGAAAATTAGGCGATGCATAATACCAAAATCGGCCTCAGAAGCAAGGCCAGCAACTATATTAAAGCTTTGGTACACTTACGCCTGCCCAGAACGGCCATAATTAACCCCTATAAACCGCAACCAATAAGTTAGCCTATCTGCCGAATGCATTATCTTCGTCTTGCCCTACCCACCCCTTTACGGCGTAGCTTCGACTACCTTCCCCCCGAAGGTTTAAGCGAGCAAGCGATCGAAAACCTGGAGCCTGGCTGCCGTATTGTGGTGCCTTTTGGACCACGCCAGCTGATTGGTATTTTGCTTGAAATCAGCCAAGACACTGATGTACCGGCCGCAAAGCTAAAATCCGCCCTCAAGATATTTGACTCTAAGGCCATTATCAGCTCAGACATTATAAAACTCTGTCAGTGGGCCAGCTCTTACTACCAGCACGCTATTGGTGAAGTTTTAAGTCACGCCCTGCCGGTATTACTGCGCAAGCAAGAAGATATACCCCAGCAAATGCAAACGCGCTGGCGTCTAACGACAGAAGGTAAAGGCCTACCTGAAGGTGCGTTAAAAAGAGCTCCCAAACAGGCTGCCGCACTCGACCTGCTCCAATATGGCGACCTGGACTTAGGCATAAGCATTGAGGACTTAACCGCTGCCGAACTTAATCGCAGCCACATAAAAACACTGGTCGATAAAGGCCTGGCACACAGCTTTGAAACGCAAATCCAGCCCTCCGCCAACCCTCATCAGCCCGAGACACCACCCACGCTTAATCCGCAGCAAGCGCTCGCCGTCAACAGCATTAGCCAACACTACCAATGCAGCTTGCTAGAAGGCATTACGGGCAGCGGCAAGACTGAGGTGTATCTTCGACTGATTGCGCAATGTTTAGAGCGAGGGCAACAAGCCTTGGTACTAATCCCTGAGATTGGCCTCACACCACAAACCTTGGCAAGATTTCAACGGCGTTTTAACACCCAGGTTGCCATGATGCATTCTGGCCGTACCGATAGAGAAAGGGCATTGGCCTGGCAACAAGGCCGCAGCGGGCAAGCCCGTATCATTATTGGTACCCGCTCAGCTATTTTTGCTGAGTTACCCGACCTAGGCCTCATTATTATTGATGAAGAACACGATAGCTCTTTTAAGCAGCAGGATGGTTTTCGTTACTCCGCTAGAGACATTGGCATTAAACGCGCTTTCGACGCTAATACGCCCATCGTGCTAGGTTCTGCGACACCCAGCCTAGAGACGCTGCACAATGCCCAGCAAGGCCGCTACCAACACCTTAAGCTTGATCAGCGAGCCACGGGGGCATCACTGCCACCGCTGCAACTGATTGATACGCGTAACAGCGCTCTACAAAATGGCTTTAGCCATGAAACACTTACGGCGATTCACGAAGCGCTAAACCAGAACAATCAAATACTGGTCTTTATTAATCGACGAGGCTTTGCCCCCACCCTGATGTGCAATCAATGCGGCCATATTGCCCAGTGCAAAAACTGCGACGCCCGTTTAACTGTTCACTACAAACAGCGAGCCCTGCGCTGCCATCACTGCGAAAGCCAGTGGCCGCTACCCCGCCAATGCCCCGACTGCCACAGCCAAGATATCGATTTTAAAGGCATGGGTACTGAGCGTAGCGAGCAAACACTGCAGCAACTATTTCCCAATACGGATGTTATTCGTATCGATAGAGACACCACCAGCCGTAAAAACGCGATGCAAGATATGGTGGATGAAGTGCATAAAGGCGAGCCCTGTATTTTAGTGGGCACGCAAATGCTAGCAAAAGGCCACCACTTTCCCGATGTTACCTTAGTGGTTGTTCTCGATATTGATGGCGGCTTATTCAGCGCGGATTTTCGTGGCCCCGAAAAAATGGGCCAACTGTTGATTCAAGTGGCAGGGCGAGCCGGGCGAGAAAGCAAACCCGGCCGAGTGCTGGTGCAAACGCTACAACCAGAGCACCCTTTTTTGCTGAGTCTGGTTAACAGTAGTTACAATTTGTTTGCCCAACAATTGCTAAGAGAGCGAGAAGTCCTTGGCTTGCCACCTTACGGTCACTTAGCCATTTTTAGAGCGGAGCATCACAACCTCAATGAAGCCGAGCAATTATTAAAAGATCTTCGGCTGCATAGT
>JBNMPS010000065.1:0-14760 GCA_051277005.1 Pseudohongiellaceae bacterium | reverse complement strand
TTATCACTGCCAGTGTCATAAAACTTCGCGCCTTATTGCAGAAAATCTTGGGCTCAATAAAGATCAATATGAGGTCACATTTCAATCTCGCTTTGGTAGAGAAGAATGGCTCAAGCCCTATACGGATCACACGTTGATTGCATTAGCAGAACAAGGCATAAAATCGGTACAAATTGTTTGTCCGGGCTTTTCAGCTGATTGTTTGGAAACTATTGAAGAAATAGGGATTGAAAATAGGGATTACTTTCTTGATGCCGGTGGACAGCATTATGAATATATCGATGCATTGAATAGTGACGCCGCTCATATTGATTTAATCAGCTCACTGGTCGAAGACAACATTGCTGGCTGGGATCTGCAATTAGATATTGCTCAGCGCGCCTCTTTAGCAACATCTTTAGGCGCTAAAAAGTGACTACAGCTATTACTAGAGCGGTGCCAATGGGTGCTTAACTATCGACGGCATGAGCTTCTAGATCTTGTAGAGCGACAATACTCAAACAAGCTTTGTTAGTAGCGGCTAGAATAACTTTTGGAGCACAATTGGCTTGCCTTGCTTGCTCCCAGCGAGAAGCGCACAAACACCACTTATCACCAGGATTTAATCCCGGAAATGAATATTCAGGGCGGGGAGTCGATAAATCATTGCCAGCTTGCATTGAATAACTCAAAAAAACTTCGGTTACTATTGCACAAACACTGTGATTACCATGATCGCCATCAGGAACATAACAAAACCCTTCTCTGGTAAAACCACCATTGCCGCAGCAAAGTTGCAGGGGTTGGTCCAAAACATTTAGTGCATTAGCCATAGCTTAATTCTCGGGGGATGGTTTTAACTGAAAAATCGTATCACTCTTCAATCAAACAGAAAAGACCTAGACTTAAAATAGTAGAGAGACACTATAAGCCGTGCTTACTAATAACTTTTAAGCCTCCCCTATTTATAAACGCCATGGCTTACCATCGCATGTTTCATAAAGCGCACAGCTAGTCGTGCAGCCTCTGCAGGGCAGTCTTGCGGACGTCGCTTCTGTTGTGGTTTGCCTCATACCTTGACCAATCATTTCATTATAAGGATTAGTTTTATCTTTTAGCTGTCTGATGTTAAGCGTTTCCACTAAAACCTGCTCTCTATAGTTAGTTAATCTAGACTTTATAGTCATACGCAATTCGTATACGTTATAGATCATTAAAAATATCGACCTATTAACCACAAAGCTACAGATAGCTGCATTCGTAAAATGACCTTTACTGCATTACTGTTGAAAAATTGAGCGCTATTCAGCCACAAAGAAAACTTGGATTATGAAACGCCTGCTTATAAATTGATTGCCAGCATCAACTCCCGACAGAAATTTTTCCGGTGCCTCGTCAACTGAGCAACTATGACTCACATTGAATGAGAATGCGTCATTTTCAATATGCATTAACAACACATTGATTTTTTCGAACTATCAGTCAAATAAATCCTGCTTTTTATCGCATCTAACTAGCTCTAAGATCTAACCATATCTTTTAAACCTCCATCAGAGAACTGAGTAAGTAGCTTTTATGAATATGCAAAATATATTAAATCAGTTTATGGCACCCGATAGCTCTGCAGCTACGACCGCTAATGCGACCCAGGGTCTTAGTAACGGATTTGACAAGCTAACCAGCAAGATACCAGGCGGTCTAGTTGGTGGTGCCGCAGCGGGAGGCGTTATGGCGCTAATCCTAGGCAATAAGAAAGCCAGGGGGTTTGCAGGAAATGCAGCAACGTTGGGAGGCGCGGCTTTATTGGGTGGTATCGCCTTCAAAGCTTTTTCGAGCTGGAAACAAAATGCTGCCCCTGCCACGACCGACTATAAAAGTGTGGCTAATGTGAACGAGCAAATCACAGCTAATGACACTCCGTTGTCGGTAGACTTTCAGCTAGTTCTGATCAAAGCAATGATTGCTGCGGCAAAAGCTGACGGGCATATTAACAATGAAGAGCAGCAACGTATTTTCAATGCTGTTGATACAATGCAACTTAGCTACGAGGTTAAAGGCTTAGTATTTGAGCTACTCAGACAGCCAATATTTCTTGAAGAGCTTGCCCATAGCGCGATAACAATGGAGCAAAAGTCAGAGGTCTATCTTGTTTCCTGCCTTGCCATTAACACCGACCATCCCTCTGAGAAAATACATCTTGAGACATTGGCCAACCTGCTCAAGCTGCCGACAGGGTTACCCGAACAGATAAAGTGGCAGGCCCAGAATGCTCTGGAGCGAGAAGCCGCTTAGCAATAGCGGGTAGACCACAACAAGCATCTAACGCTTTGCCTTTGCGTCCAACAAAGCCAACGTATTCTCTTCTATACCACGTCTAGAAAGATAACGGGTGCCGGTATTGTAAATGACCACAAAGCCTTTCTCGGTGTTGTTGATTTCAGCAATGTCGCTCCAGAGCATAGCTTGTTGGTGGTAAATACTGTCCGTAAAGATACCTTGGTCATCAATCCGAATATTAACTTTACTGCCCGCTGCGCGACTGAGCATTTGGCGAGCAACCCACCAACTTCGTTTATATCGAATTGATAGCAACTCGACGACGCTTAGGCAGATTAAAAACCAGACCACATAGGGCTCGATTTCCATCATATAAAATATACTGGCCACGATGATGAAGAGTATGGCCTGACGATATGTTTTTAGGCTTGTCGCCGTGTTCGCCGATTGGTCAAAGCACTCACTAAAATACTCACGATTAAGAATATAGTAACTGCTGTGGTCGGCGCTGGTATCTATGTTGGTCATGTTAAGAACTACCAATGGTGGTGAGGCGCCAATTTAGAAAACTTGGCTGCCTAAGCTTAGGAAGTAACTATGTATAAGGCAGATAAATAGCTCGACTACTATACGCATCAAGCAGTTGATAGCTGTCGGCGCACAGGGGCTGTATAGCGATAAATATATGAGCCATTTCACTTCCGCTATCAAGTTAAAAGATACACAGTTATCATTGTGTAATGAGTGCGCCATTTTCAACCAAAACCAACAACATAACGTGTAAGAAACCATTACTCTCAATTATTTATTATAGGCACTAACACAAGAGGCAAGTCACTATGCGTTTATGCAATACTCATAGAGCCCAACAACTGATGGCTGAGAATAACATCGATGGCCTGATTGCGTATAACCCAATTAACCAATATTACCTGAGTAATTACTGGGGGCTGTTTAATACCGCCGGTGGTTATGAAGGCGCTTATATGAGTTTGTTACCGGCCAAAGATATTGAAGCTGCTGCCTTGATAATTCCGGCGTTAGAATTGCGCCGCCTGAAAACCACTGCAGGCACCTGGATGACAAACCTCTTTAGCTATTTCACTGATGCAGACGAAAAACTTGAACCTTTTGCTGACAGCACACCCCAAGGTCAACCCTATAGCGGTTGGCAAACGGCTGAAGACCATGGCGACCTCACTGATCTAGAGTCGGACTGGCTATCTATTGTTGATAACTACGGATCACAAATGTCTCCTAATGCTTTCTGGGCATTGAGTCGTGCAATAAAAAATGCAGGGCTTGAAAATTCTACCCTTGCAGTCGATGACCCTCGTCTAGCGCAGTGGCTAAATAATTGCCAGCTAGACAAACTCACCGTAATTTACCGCCCACAGTTATTTAATGAAATCCGCTTACAAAAAACGGCTGCCGAAATCACCATCATGTCACAAGCCGCCATCATCAATGAACGATCGCTTTTAAAAGCGGCTAACAGCTTTTATGAAGGCATTAGCTGGACGGAGGTACAAACAACTTACATGACTGAAATGGCGACCCAAGGTGGACGAGGCGTTTATGTCATGTGTGGTTTGGGTGAATTACCTGCAGGCAAAGTTCGCAGGGGCGAACCAGTAATGTTAGATGCACTAGGTCAATATCAACGCTATCACGGCGATTTTGGCCGCTGTGTTGTGGTAGGCGAAGCCACTGCTAAACACCGCCTTTATCATCAGGCGATTTGTGCAGGTTGGGAAACTGCTCAGAATCTATTGAAGCCTGGTATTCATTACAGCGATCTATCTCGTCAAGTTGGCAATGCAGTTCGCAAAGCGGGTATCAAACAGTTTCGTGACCCGGTTGTACACAGCCTCGGTTTGGAGCACACCGATGATCCAAAACCAGCTGGGGTGATGCCACAAACCAAAGACGATCAAATCCTGCAACAAAATATGGTTATAAATGTAGATCTACCGCATACCGAAATTGGCTGGGGCTCAGTACATGTGGAAGACACCGTGGTAATTACTGCTGACGGCTATAACCGCCTATCACAAGCCTCATTAGATCTGATCGTCTGCTCATAATGTCGCCAATAGTTTTCTTCGACTATCGGAACTTAAAAATAATAGTGTGAATTACTCTCAGCCGCCACGCATAGTAGTCAAGTCCGAAGAGGACAAACACAAGAAAGGTACCCATGGTCAAACCAAAGAGTAAAACCGAAAAGAAGATAGACAATAATATTCGACTAGCCTTAATCGATGCCTGCGAACAATTTCTGCACGACATAGCCGGATTTCAATGGCAGACCCATCAAGCCAATTACAGTAACTTTCCTGCCAGCCTGTTAATTTGTTGTGTATTCGATACCGATTTAAGCCTGCAACAAGCTTTTGAAAATGGTAATTTAGACACAATGCAAAAACTCATTCAGCGTAAATTGCTAAAAATGGGCGTTAAACTTAAATCAATGGGGCAGCAAATTACCTTCGACTCAGAACAAGCATGCTCTCAAGAACATAAAGGTGACTGGGTAGCACGCCTCGCCAGTCGTGAACTGCGCATTGCTGCAAAGGGTCGATAAAACTATACTTTTCTCTGCACAGGCTATCTCAAGTACTCCAGAAGCAGATCTGGAAAAGCATTGATTACATTTTATTAGTCACTAAAGTTTAACGATTAACTTACCCTTATTTTCTCCCGTGAAAAATAAATTTAAACCGTCAATGGCTGATTCTAACCCATCAAGAATGTGTGAACGGTGTTTAATTTTACCGTCCAATACGTAAGGGGTTAGCTTAGCAATGAGTTCAGGCATTTGATGGTAGTGATCTGGCATGGTGAAACCTTGAATAGTCAAACGACGCTTAAGTACGCTTACCCAGCTTGGACCGGGTGACGGTACTTCTTTTGCGTAGTCAGCAATCAAACCACATACCATAACGCGCCCATGAGCATTCATACGCTCAACGATTAGGCTTTGAATTGGACCAGCTGTGTTTTCAAAAAACATATCAATACCATGAGGGGCAGCAGCGGCCAATTGACCGTCTAGATCATCAGACTTGTAATTAATCGCGGCATCAAACCCCAGCGTGCTTACAATCCAATCAGCTTTTTCATCGGTACCCACTACACCAATAACACGAAGGCCATCAGCTTTGGCAAGCTGCCCGACAATAGAGCCCACAGAGCCAGCGGCTCCTGTAACAATGATGGTTTCATCTTTGTTCGGCTTACCGACATTAAAGTATCCCTGTGACGCGGTGAGCCCAGGTAATGCAAAAATAGATAGAACGGCTTCATCGGGTAAGGCTACAGTGACTTTATTTAAACCTTGGCCGTCCGATAAAAAATGTTCCTGCCAACCCATCATACCCATAACGCGGTCACCCACTGTAAAGTCAGGATGATTACTTTCTACAATTTCCCCTATGCCAGAGCTGCGCATAACGGCGCCTAAATCAACTGGGGGAATATAACTGTTGGTATCCGCGCTCATCCAACCAAACATAGCCGGATCTAGTGACATATGATTTTGCTTAACTAAAAACTGACCGGGTCCTGTTTTAGGCATTTCTTTTTGAACTATATCAAAGAGCTCTTTAGTGATAGGACCGCCGGTCGGGCGTTTAACAAGTTTTATTGCGGTGAAGGTTGTCATTGCATGGATCCTTTTGTTTATTTAACTCTAAATTTAACAGTAATATCCCACCGACTTGATCAGCGTGGCCAATGACAAAATCTACAGGCATATATTTGACAACCAGTGCTTCAAGAATTTACGGTGTGGTCACCAGACAAGCCAGAGTAGTCAGTACAGTGAAATTACGCAAGCGCAGGGCAATAGACCTGCTGCGATATTGCAAACCTATGGCCTAATCACCGTAGGTAGATCGTTGGATGCCGAAGTTGGATTGTTTATGGCGATGGAAAGCGCATACCGCAGCCAACTGTTGGCAGAAGCCGCTGGGGGCCGAATCAGCTAGATCGAGAAAGAGCATTAAAAACTCGTGGTTACAACGCGACTGATCTGGCAAAGTAGGTAGACTTTTATCCTAGCTATCAGCTGATACTGCAACAAGACGATAGTTTTTTGCGCTAAAGCGGCAGCTATGCTGATGGCTTACAGCGTTAGATAGAGAATGCAGAACTTATATTTTCGAGGAGTGTAATAATATGTCCGAGACAGGCGCGCACCTAGTCACATTAAAAGATCTTATAGCCTATGAATCCACGCCTTTAGAGCAGCGCTATCCTTGGCAAAACTCCTATGATTTGATTGTTCAGAGTTGTCGTAAATACCCGCAATACCCTGCCCTAGAGTTTTTACCGACCGCCGCCAGGGATGAAAAAAGTATCAGCGTAAGCTTTCCACAGCTCGCTGAAAGAGTTCACCAAACGGCTAACCTACTGCATTCAATTGGGGTTGGCCATCAAGATACTGTTAGCATATTACTGCCCGGCCTACCTGAAACCCATTTCGCACTTTGGGGTAGCCAAGCAGCAGGTATAGCCAGTCCGATCAACCCTCTTCTGGAGGCCGGCCATATCATCGATATCATGAATGAGACCCGCACTAAGGTGTTGATAACACTTGGGGCTGATTACAGTGCTGAACTGTGGGCCAAGATTGAACATATCATTGCGCGGGTACCAAGCTTGAATACCTTGCTGTTAATAAGTGCTGACGAAATACCTGATGTTAAAACGCCAGCAACAATAACGGTGTTTAACTATTCAAAGGCTATCGCCCAACAGCCTGCTGACCACCTCGTCAGTCACCGCCATATTAACAGTAACGAGACTGCGGCTTACTTTCACACTGGCGGAACTACCGGGCGCCCCAAGATCGCCCAACTGACTCATGGCAATATTGCCTTTATCGCCCAAGCCTATGCTGACAGAACCTCAGATGAAGGCCAGTTCGCACTACTTTGCGGGCTTCCGCTATTCCATATATTTGGCGCCGTAGTTGCCGGTATATCCAGCTTGTTTGCTGGCCGTACGCTTGTAATGATGACACCGCAAGGCTTTCGCTCCCCCAATGTAATAATAAACTGGTGGCATCATATTGAACGTTTTCAGGTTAAAGGTATTGCCGTTGTACCAACTATTCTCAGCACACTGTTGCAAGTCCCGGTAGGAGAAAGTGATATCAGCTGCCTAGAATACGTTGGCTGTGGTGCCGCCCCATTAAGTAATAGCCTCAAGCTGGAATTTGAAAAAAAGTATAATGTTTGTATCACCAATGGCTATGGTATGACTGAAACGACTAGCCTAATCGCTTGCCAAATTCCCGAATTTAATCAGCTGCCCGGTAGCGTCGGCGCGCGCCTTCCATACACAGAAATGCAAATTGCGAAAGTAAATGGCTCACTTATTGTTAAAACCTGTCAAATAGGTGAAGTCGGCGTGCTACTGGTACGTGGGCCACATATTTTTGCTGGATACCTCAACGCCGATGATAATGCTACGGCATGGGTTGATGATGGTTGGTTTAACACCGGTGACATGGGTTATACCGATGAAGAAAGAAATTTATTTCTGACAGGGCGAGCCAAGGACTTGATCATTCGCGGCGGCCATAACATCGACCCAGCTTTAATCGAAGAGTCACTCGCCAAACACCCGGCTATTGCAATAGCCGTTGCCGTTGGACAGCCAGATGCCTATGCCGGAGAGCTACCAATTGCCTATGTAACATTAAAGAAAGGGCAAGAGGTTACGACAGAAGCGTTGATTGATTACTGTAAGGATAGTATCGCCGAACGAGCCGCGATTCCGAAACGTATTGAAATTATTAATGAAATCCCTTTAACCGCAGTGGCCAAAGTCTTCAAGCCAGCACTGCGTAACAGGGCCACTGAATTTGTTATTAAAGATTTACTTTCTACTCTAGATATTAATGCCGAGGTTACTGCCGAATTTGACACTAAACGAGGCCAAATAGCCAAAATAGCGCTTCACAATACGGCCCAAAAATCTCAAGTAATATCTGCACTTGAGAGCTTGCCTTTACTGATCGAGTTTATATAGAGTGAGCCCCAGCTTCAACTTGCCAAGATTAAAACAAAGTTATGGCAAGTTAACTGAATCCAGCCTACGACAAGCAAAGTACTTTCTGCATTCACCGCTAGAGCCGGATAGGGTAGCTGGCTATAAATCATGCATTAAATGCGTTACTTTATGTTTCTATGAATTTAATTTTTCATAAAAATATTAATTAACTTGCTGAAAAACCGCCATCAACAGCAATACATTGTCCCGTCATATACGTATTTTCTGGCGATAACATCATCAGCATTACAGTAACAATTTCATCCGGCTCTCCCAATCGATTCATTGGCGCCCCTCTGCTTAAAAAACCTTGACTCTCTTCATCCGCCATATCTTTCACCATTGCCGTTAACGTGAAAAAAGGGCATACCGCATTGATACGAATATTTTTACGGGCATACTCAACTGCAGCCGTTTTGGTTAAACCAATAACCGCATGTTTTGCCGCCGAATAAGCGGAAAGTTTGGGTGCGGCACCTAACCCTGCCATGGAACTTACATTAAGTATTGTACCGCCACCATTGGCTAACATTTGAATAACCTGATGACGCATTCCAAATTGTACGCCTTTTACATTGATGGAAAATTGATTATCCATCAATGTTTCATCGACTTCATGCAAAGGCTTCCATTCATGTGCAACACCCGCATTATTCACAGCAATATCTAAACGACCAAATAACTCTCTGGCAGCATCCACCATGGCTTGGCAGTCAGTATTGTTAGAAACATCGCACCTCATGGCGACAACATCAGTACCTTGGTCTGATAACGCCGCAGCCACATCATTAACCCCATCCTCGTTAATATCACCAAGTACTAACTTGGCGCCACGCTCGGCTAAGGCTTCAGCTAATAGTTTTCCTAAGCCTTGAGCTGCACCCGTGATTAAGGCAACTTTACCGGTAAAATCTAGTATAGGGTCCATCACAAACTCCAATATATAACGTTTTAAAGAACGCGATAATTAAATGGATATCGCGTATTGAACTAAGGTTCAACAAAGACACCCACTTTACCAGCTTTTAATTAGAAGCATCGCTATCTGCTGGAAATTTGATTTTAGCTTTCTTGGCGTTTTTTCACATTACGGCCTAGCAGCATCATATGTACTTGGTCTGGGACATCGGCCAAACATAATGTTATCTGCGCAGTAAACATGCGCCTAAGCCAGATAGATTTAAAGCTGATTTTTGATGCCACATAGACAGCAGCAAGCGTGACTAAAGTTTCCGGACATAATTGAAAAATAAAATTATGGTTAGCACTAATAGAAGGCATATTATTTATCCTCGCACCAGTAATAACGTTTCCATCGTTTCTTGGATCTTAACAGCATGGTTTAAAATAATATCCAAGCACCTAAAAGTAAAATTATTTAAAACCCGTTTTTCCATTATTAATCAATAAGATAGAAAAATTTTCAGTTTAAACTCCTCCATTAAACGCCTCTGTCTATACTTTTTTATAAAACTGGCACAGTAGCTGCACTGGTCTTGTTGACTTTTAACTAATGGGGAAGCGCCATGAAAAATTTATTATCTGTATTTACACTGTGCCTTGTTGCTAGTGTATCTCAAGCTGACGTGAAAGAGCTCTCGCCAACCATTCCTGCTGGGGAAAGTTCTTCCTTACAGGATATGTACAATGCACAAGAAGAGGTCAAACGTTACGTTGAACAAAGTATGGAGCGCTTAGCCGTCACGCGTGATGTAATGAGGTACAACTACATTGTTTATAAAATAACCAAAGTAGCTGATAGCTATAACCAAGAACTGCGTAGCTATAACAACAAAGTCGCACAGCTATAACTATTTACGCTATACCAACAAGATTAACAGGTGACTTGTATAACAATAACAGCACCTTTATTATCCCCTTTAAGTTTTCACATTACGCAGTAAAATAACTTTGCAGTGCGGTTAATAGAACCACCGCTATCAACCCTATCTGATACAAATTCCCGTCAATATGAACCCCGAGTGCTGCTATAATTCAGTGATCTGCTATTTGTTACATAACGTCGCCATGAACCTCATCATTAGACTGCTGTAGATGCTCATCCTCAGTTTGATTGATGAAGACTACCTCGATAGAATTTTTGATGGCGGCTAGTAGAAGATTAGGCGCAAAAATGCATTTAATTCGCCTATAATCCCAACCTTTCAGTTCTATCATTTCAGCAGTTAAGGCATCAATATGTCCAAAAGTTACGAAATTCAGGGCCAGATTCATTCTATTGGCACCACCACCGAGTACGGGAACAACGGTTTTACCAAGCGCGAGTTTGTCATTAAGCTTATCGGCGAGGGTGAAAACGAGCGCTTCCCCAACCATGTCGCGCTTGAGTTAATCAAAGATAACTGCTCGCTGATGGACCGCTATTCGATAGGCGATGAGATCACCGCCCAGTTTAATTTTTCGGGTCGCTTGTGGTCCGGCAATGACAAGCCTGAAAAATGCTTCACCAGCTTACAGGCCTGGAAGGTGGACCCACTAGGTGCGGGCTCAGGGGCAAACGATGGCGATAGCTATGGTGCCTTTGATCAAACAGCTCCTAGCTTTGACCAACCAGCCCCAAATGATAACTTTGATGATGACATTCCTTTTTAGTGTTCTGGACTTGATTCGATTAAAAAGGCTCGGGGCTCTAAGCTTAAAACTCTAAGCACGGCCTCTAGGCTCGGTGCCCTAAGGCTCCACGCTTTCCGTAAGCATTTGATAAAGATAAGCCGGTAATTTTTTATTTACCGTGTCACGAAGGCGCTGCTTTACCATGCCTTGATCGATACTGGATTGCTTAATTGGCCAGCGCTGTTTAGCCAACGTTTCATCGTTATTGCTGAGCTCTAGCTCAAGGGCGCCACGAATCCACCACCAGCCCTGTTTTTGCTGCAGTGGCTCAATATCAAGTTTACTCGTCAGTGTATAGCTCGATTGCGCCAACAGTTGAATACCTATGCTGGTAACAGCATTTTGCAATTCGCTTTGAATTATAAGGTCGTCAGCAACCACCGAAAATTGGAGTGTCGCTAAAGCGCTTCGAATCAATGCTGTAATTTCCGTACTACCGTAACGACTACTGATGCCCTTGCCTGCCGTTATCGCTAAATTGCGGTTGTCATTATCTCGTTCAAGCTGGCTTAAACGAGCTGCTTCGAGTGCTCGCAATGCGGTAACCGGGTTGTTTGCCTGTTTGCTCGCATACTCGATAAGCTCATTCGTTTTTCGATCGGCATTACGTACATCGGTGGTGAAACGTCGACTGGCGGCGGTTTTATCAAGTACAGCCAAGCTAAATACAACTCCCTCAGGTGATTCCCAGTAACTCATCACTTCTGTACCTTCAAGCACCTGTTGCGCGTCAGCATTTACAAACCGCGCTACTCTAGATAGATTTTCAGTCGTCTGATCTCCATCACTATTAACAATCAGTGCCTGGGAAAAATCCTGCTGAGAGTCCTTGATAGCAACCTGGAATATATGAGTAAGATTAGCTCGTGCGCGGCTAGCCGCCGCTTCGCGATTATCTGCTTCGCCCACCGCGCTCAGGTATTTTACGGAGGGATATTCTATTGAGGGCCGATCAATCCACTCGGGTTGTGGGCCAACCGTACTGCAGGCACTGAATACAAGCATAGAAAAAAGAACTAATATTGTTCTACAGCGGGAAAACTTAACCATTAGAAATACCCTCCTTACTCTTTTTCATTACTATCGTTCAATAAAACACGTCGATTATTGCACAAAGATATAACACTAATGTTTGATACTGTTTACGATCAACAGCAACGTGTTACCTTGATTGAAATTTAACAGTTCATTGCTATTCACCTGGCCGGCTAAGGCGATGGATTCTATGTCAGTACCTGCCGGTATTCGTATCCTGGCCACTTGCAGTGAGGATGGCAACATATTCCAGCTGCGGAGGTCGGCCTGTTCGCTAATGGCGGAGGCTAAATTGATAAGCGCCGCCATAGAATCACCCTCCTTCTTGCGCATTTCTTCAATCATTTGATATTTGGCCAACACCCGCGCAGTCGCGGTAGCAATGATGCCAGGCATTTCATTCTCAAGGTCTTTGCGGACCAAATTATCAATAGATTCCAGCTCATCGGTACTGTGGTATTGACCCGCAATAGACAATGAAAATGATGATTCTCGATACACCTTCGCTGCATAATAAGGCACTGAAAACACAATTTGCTGCTGAAGCTTATAACTATAGAGCGATATCGTATGTTGCTTTTTATGACTCACAACACCATCAGCGTAAAAGACTATTAACTCTTTCTCTTGTGCCATGAATGGTTTCGCTTGTTTGGAAAAGCGCTGCACATAAACTTGGTACTCCTGATCCAGTCCCTGCCGATAACTGGTTTGCAGCAAGCTAATTTGTAATGCCTCGGGAATTGCCAAGTTGAGCTGATCGAATATTTTTGCCGTATTCCGATAGCTAATCATGGCATTGTCCCACTCGTCGTTTAGCTCATATATCAAACCTGTTAAGTAATGACTAGAAGCCAATTGCCCTCGCAGACTTTCGCCATCGGCCACTTCGCGCATCGTAATGCCAGCTTGCAACATTTCAACTCTGGCACCATCAAGATTACCCTGCTGCAAATAATTAAAGGCCAGCATGGTATGAACTAATACCCTTTCGCTAGGCGTTCCGGCGTAGCTGCGCACGGTTTCATTGATACTGACAGCGCCAATACTTTCGATGAGGCTGGTCGCCTGTAGTGTGCGCATGATGTTTTTTGCGGTTTCTAAGTCCTGCGTACTGGCCGCCAGTCTGTCATTGAGGCGATAAAGCGTTCCGCGGTTTAACAGGTACTGCACTCGATCTCTTTGACTGGGTTTAATTTCATTCAGTTCTAGCAGCGAGCTTTCAGCACCGTCCACCTCTAGGCTTTGTGCCAGAGCATTTATCCGGTGCTGGGCCACACAACCGCATAGCAGCATGATCACAACCAGCACTGATAGTTTAAAATATAGGGCGATAGAAACCACGTTGCGTGTATCTGTCTGGAGTAAGAGCTGTTATCGAGCGCTTAATATCTCAGCTTGCCATTTTTCACCAACTTTTTGATTTTCTTCTGGCCCAACCACACCTTGCGGTTATTCGCCATGCTGACCATGGTCAGATCAACCTGGTAGTAACGCAACTGCTGTTTTCCTTCAACGTCGATAATAGTGTTGATCTGGCCTTTGAGCATAAAGTCTGCCCCCAATTCATTGCCGGCGGCGTTGCGTGTATCCTCGCTGGCATTCAAGTCCTGATCTTGGCGCTCCTCGCGGATTTCACTCCGCTCTTGACTGGAAGCGACAAAATCCACCATCCCTGAATTGACCAGTGACCTGCTCATATCCGCAACAAAGGTATTCATGTTGATATGTTCATGACTGAGATTGCGAACGGTACCCACAATCACTGTAGGTGTGCGCCCTGATGATGATGAAAACTGTGAAATCCAGGGCCTAGAAAGTGCGTCCTGAATCATTTCCTCAGCCACCATCCGAGAATCACTGTCGTTCCAGGCGCCACTCAGGTCAACGGTTTCATCAGCATCGATGCGCTGAACCGAGGTGCCGCATGCGCTGAGTAGAATAGAAGAGCCAACCATTAAAAACCAATTTTTTATAGTGTGGGTCATGAAGTGTTCCTCGATGGGATATAAGTATTATTGATACGCAGTTTGATTGAATCGGTCAAAATTTGCTTTACTATTTTTTTGATAAAACTGCTTGAAGGAGGCGTTAAGATTGTCAGCCGTGGCAATAAGCTCATCCATTGCATCAAGGCTGATTTCGGCAAAAGCGTAAATGTCGCCGCTATCCTCGTTCTTCCAGTAACCGAGGATGCGGGAGCCGCTAAGAGCCAATTGAGTGCTTGTGCGTATTTCACGTTCTATATTCATATCAGCACTGTCGCCAGCACTGGCCGTGTAATCACTTAGGGTGCTATCGATAAAAGTCTGCAAGATTCTGGCGATTTCGGCCCGGGCGCGATTATCCGCCGTGCTTTTCTGTAATGAGGCATCACCCATCAAAGGCGCCATACCAACACCATGCAACAATTGGCCATCGTCGTTATCAACGGTCTGAGTGCCTTCATTAACCCAATCGGGCGCACCATCAATGCCTAAATCACTTTCAATGGTCGTGTTGCTGCTACAGGCGCTAAGACCTAATAGAACGGCGAAGAGTGTCATTGCGGGGATGTAACGTTTCATGATTGTATTCCCTATTAGCTGTCGCGAGATGGATAGTGTGCCATAAGAACAGTGACATACGTAAGTACTGTATATTAATAATAATTGTCGGCACTGACAGCGTTTGCTTAAAGGTACCAGTGCTTCCTAAGTCACGCCATAGCCAAAAACTCCTTATTTTTCTTCGACTTAGCTATGCCAAAAATGATAGTATCCGACCCTAATT
>JBNMPS010000064.1:0-14788 GCA_051277005.1 Pseudohongiellaceae bacterium | reverse complement strand
GAATTAGCTCAAAAAGTTAGTGAACAACTGCATATCCCCTTAGGCGATGCAAATGTTACCCAGTTCAGCGATGGCGAGATAGCGGTAGAAATTAATGAAAACGTCCGGGGCGCTGACGTATTCATCATTCAATCTACCTGCGCGCCAACCAATGACAACCTCATGGAATTGATTGTGATGATTGACGCACTACGTCGCGCATCAGCTGGCCGAGTGACTGCCGTTGTACCTTACTTTGGCTATGCCCGCCAAGATCGCCGCGTGCGCTCTTCTCGTGTTCCTATTAGCGCTAAAGTGGTTGCCGACATGATGACAGGCGTCGGCGTTGACCGCGTATTAACGGTCGACTTACACGCCGAACAAATTCAGGGCTTCTTCGATGTGCCAGTCGATAACGTTTACGGCTCGCCCGTTTTGTTAGACGATATCAACAAGCAAAATTACCAAAACATGGTTGTTGTATCGCCTGACATCGGCGGCGTAGTTCGCGCCCGCGCAGTAGCTAAACAACTCAATGATTGTGACTTAGCCATTATCGACAAACGTCGGCCGCAGGCAAACGAAGCACAGGTTATGCACCTTATTGGCGAAGTTAAAGGCCGTACCTGCATCTTAGTCGATGACATGGTCGATACCGCCGGCACCTTATGTAAAGCTGCCGCCGCATTGAAAGAAAACGGTGCTGAAAAAGTTGTCGCCTACTGTACTCACCCCGTACTGTCAGGCAAAGCCCTGGAGAACTTACGTAACTCAGTACTCGACGAACTCGTCGTGACTGACACGATTCCATTGAGCGACGAGGCCAAGGCCTTATCAACTATTCGCCAGTTAACGATGGCAAATTTATTAGCTGAATCGGTACGCCGCGTCAGCAACGAAGAGTCCATCAGCGCACTCTTCCGCTAAACACTAGCCTTTAAGGCTAAAAAAGGGACCGCTTTAACAGGCTGTCCCTTTTGCCGTTTTTAGTTAGCCCGTGCTTTAACGATTGAAACCGCTATTAAACGGCCTACAAGATACCGTTTAATTGACTGCGCTTTTGCAGCTTAATTAAACATAAAACGAGAATGGCATAAGCCAATCTCACAACGCTCACCCATAGCCGGTCGCAGGCCTGGTGAGTTTCGCAATTTAAGGAGACATATTATGTCTGGCGAATTTACTCTGGATGTACAAACCAGAACTGACTTGGGGAAAGGTGCGAGCCGCCGCCTACGTCGTCTGGATAACAAAGTTCTTGGCATCATTTACGGCGGCAACAAAAAGAAGCCTGCCCCAATCACTTTTGCTATAAACGAAATCGTTAAGCTTGCAAGCAACGAAGCGTTTTTTACTAGCCTAGTGACTTTAAATGTTGATGGCAAAGCTGAGCAAGTTGTTGTTAAAGACGTTCAACGTCACCCCGCTAAAGAAACGTTCATGCACATTGATTTTTTGCGCGTAAACGCAAAAACCAAAATCATCATGCAGGTACCGTTGCACTTCATTAATGAAGAAAGCGCCCCTGGTGTTAAAACCGATGGCGGCAAAGCGGCTCACGCAATCAACGACCTTGAAGTATCTTGTTTACCTAAAGATCTTCCTGAGTTCATCGAAGTAGACATGATCAACCTAGAACTAGGTGAAAACATGCATATTTCTGATCTCAAATTACCAAAAGGTGTTGAGAGCGTTGCATTATCACATGGTTCAGATCACGATTTATTGGTTGTAGCGATCAATGCGCCTAAGAGATCTGGCGACGATGACGCTGAAGCTGAAGATGCTGGCGAAGCTGCAGAAGGCGGCGAAGAGTAATCTTCCCCTCCGAGCTTAAGCGATAAAAATAAGGCCCCGACATTGAGCGCAATTCAACTAATTGTTGGCCTGGGTAACCCAGGCCGCGAATACGAAGAAACGCGCCACAATGCCGGGGCCTTGTTCGTTGAGGAGCTCGCTCGTCAAAACAGCGCTAGCCTCAAATCAGAAGCCAAGTTTTTTGGTTTAACAGCCCGTATCAATTTAGCGGGCAACGATGTGCGCTTACTTATTCCCACCACCTTTATGAACAGAAGTGGCCAAGCAGTAGCAGCCATGGCTAAGTTTTATAAAGTGGAACCCGAAAATATTCTTGTTGCCCACGACGAGCTTGATATAGACGCCGGCACAGCACGCTTTAAACAAGGTGGCGGCCATGGCGGCCACAACGGCTTGCGCGACACCATCGCTCAACTCGGCAACAACAAAAACTTTCACCGTTTACGCATTGGCATCGGCCACCCAGGTTCTGCCGATAAAGTGACGGGCTACGTACTCAACAAAGCCCCCGCCAAAGAGCATCAAACCATGCTAGCGATTATCGATGATAGTATTCGCGCACTGCCCGACGCCCTCAACGGCGACTGGCCCAAAGCGATGAATTATTTACACACGATAAAAGCGTAACCGCGCTTTAACGACAGTACACAACAGACGACAGAACAGGAAAGCACCATGGGTTTTAATTGCGGTATCGTAGGCTTACCCAACGTAGGTAAATCAACACTCTTTAATGCATTAACCAAAGCGGGCATAGGGGCAGAAAACTTCCCATTTTGTACCATTGAACCTAACGCGGGTACCGTGCCTATTCCCGACCCTCGTCAAGATGCCTTATCCGCTATTGTTAAACCTGAAAAAACCGTTGCCACCACCATGGAATTTGTGGATATTGCCGGCCTCGTAGAAGGTGCCTCAAAAGGTGAAGGCCTAGGTAACAAGTTTTTAGCTAACATCCGTGAAACCGATGCTATCGCCCACGTAGTGCGCTGTTTTGAAGATGAGAATGTCATTCATGTGGCTAATAAAATCGACCCGGCTGATGATATAGGTATTATCAATATCGAACTGGCCATGGCCGATTTAGAAAGCTGCGAAAAACAACTACAACGTGTTACCCGTGTCGCCAAAGGCGGTGACAAAGAAGCCGCTGCACAAAAAGCCTTATTAGAAAAAGTGATTCCTCACTTAGAGGAAGGACACGCTGCTCGCGCACTTGACTATTCTGAGGCCGAACAGGAAGTACTGCCCAGCCTACACCTGCTAACCATTAAACCCACCATGTACATCGCCAATGTCGACGAAGAAGGTTTTGAAAACAACCCACACCTAGACATCGTAAAAGCCATTGCCGAAAAAGAAAACGCCCTCGTAGTGATCATCTGCAACAAGCTTGAATCTGAAATCGCCGAACTAGACGACGACGAAAAAGCCGAGTTTCTAGAAGACCTAGGTATGGAAGAAGCCGGCCTAAACCGTGTGATACGCGCAGGTTACGAGCTGCTAGGCCTACAAACCTACTTCACTGCCGGCGTTAAAGAAGTTCGCGCCTGGACGGTTGCTGTTGGCGCCACCGCCCCAGAGGCCGCAGGTGTTATCCACACCGATTTTCAGCGTGGTTTTATTAAAGCTGAAGTTATGGCCTACGATGACTTTATCGAATACAACGGTGAACAAGGTGCCAAAGAGGCCGGCAAACTACGCCTTGAAGGCAAAGACTACATCGTAAAAGACGGCGACGTCATCCACTTTAAATTTAACGTTTAAATTTAACGCATAAGGCCTAGAAAGACGGCCTTTCGGCTTGACAAAAAGCAGCCAGATCGCCAGAATACGCGCCTCTTTAGTACAGGCTATCAGCCTATACTAAAGATAGTTTTGGCAAGGTAACCTTAACTTGAGGGTTGGCGTTAGAGCACATCACTCATATCAATCTGGACTGATAAAGAAAGGCAAGTTTTGGCAAGGTAGCCTTAACTTGAGGGTTGGCGTTAGAGCACATCACTCTGGACTGATAAAGAAAGACAAGTTTTGGCAAGGTAGCTCAGTTGGTTAGAGCACATCACTCATAATGATGGGGTCGGCGGTTCGAATCCGCCCCTTGCTACCATTACAAAAAAGGCTCACCCATTGGTGGGCCTTTTTTGTAATGGTCGTTAAGTGGTAAATTGGGGATTAATAAGCCCTGCTCGACAAACTTTACCCAGACCTCAAGTAAGCGACGTACCTTTCTCATGGCGGTCAAAGAGGCCACAAGAGCCTCAGACTTTTATTACCCAACCCATTTATATCAATGACCCAGCCCTATTCTTCCATTATATTATACTTTCTAACCGAGCAACCCATTGATCAAATCTTGGACATGCCCACCTCAGTACGGGCAAAGTTGCAATTTTACAAATTTCTGGCCCATCGAGTTTTTTATCAAACCCAGGGAATAACCCACTAATTCTTCTATTAGGGCAGGTATCATAACTACTATTAATTGCCTCAGGGCCCCCACAGTCTCTAACGATACGCTCTATATCAGGCTTTTTATTATTATCGCCAAAATACCCCGCCATGACAGTAGGGGAACTAAATAACAGCGCTTCAAACTCGTGTAGCTGTAAATAAGGGATGAAAAATTCTTTTTTATTATCTGGTACCAAGCTGGTTATAGCCTTTTCAAGCTGACCAACACTCCTCCCCTCGCGACATTTAAATCCATAATAATCATATAGCGTAGTTGTATAATCAAAACCATATAGGAGACCTTTAAGCTCATGCTGTATCTTGTCGAGACTGACGTTACCCTTTATATCGATAGGCTGCAAAAACATATCCCTGGACTCAAAGTGAGGCTTTAACACCTGACTAACAAACTCTCGCTCAGTTGCCCCCTCAACACTGACAGCTATCCTTAGCATGAAGGAGTACCTCCGATTAAGTTTTTTTGCCAAATATCACCCATGTCATATCGCTCCAACCAAAGATTAACTTCTTCTTCATTCAGCCGGTGAAACTCAGAGGCATTAGCTTTCTGCTGGACCACAATAATATCCTGCCAACCAAACTCGTTAGCGAGCGTGACTGACTGAGTTGACGCTATAACTTGTGTTTTATGGGATGCGCTTTTCATTAGCCCCGCAAGCAGCTGAATGGCATAAGGATGAAGACCGAGCTCAGGCTCATCCAACAAAATAATCGTAGGCAAGTGAGGCTGCAAGAGCAATGTCGCCATACAAATAAAACGTAACGTACCATCCGATAGTGAATGAGCGTCAAAGTAGCTATCATTACCTTTATGCTTCCAACGCAACCTTATTCGCTCAGAGTTCAAGCTATCGGGCCGGAGGATAAAACCCTGAAAGAAAGGCGCAACACGCTGAACTGTACGTATAATTTTTAAATATGCTTCAGTATCTTTAATTGCATATAAAAAAGCAGCTAAATTCTCCGCTTGAGGGCGAAGCCAATCATTATCATTAATATCACAAGGGGCCTTAACACTCGCGCTCTCACTAGTGTCGTGAAAATGATAAACTTTCCAATCGGCAATATAGCCAGAAACATGGCCCGCGATGGAGGTAGTATTGGGTTGCGGCAATGAAGATTCATTAGATCCAGCTTCAGCCAAGTTCTTTCTTTTATTACCTCCACTATAACTTATACTATCTGGGAAAAATTCTGCGTATTCTTCTTTAAAGATTAAGCGGTCGTCAACTGTTGGTACTAAGACTGCCCCGTAGCCGTTAGGCTGAAATTCCAAATGTAATTCAAGCTTCTTACTTACTTTTCGTCCAAAGTGTAGTAGTCGATCAAGCCCCTGCTCACCAACATAAAGCTGAAGGTCTTTGTCTAGTAGCTTATTCATCAGCTTAAAGAAATTAATGAAATTAGACTTCCCTGCACCATTCTGGCCCAATAAGATATTGAGAGCACTCAACTCTATATCGAGCGTTTTAATAGATTTGTAATTTTTAAGCTGCAGTCGATTCAGCTTGCCAAGATCTGCCATTAGCAGCCTTCCCTCATATTATCCATACCGCTTTCTTTCTAGCCAATTAAAGAGTTAATTGTCGTTAATATAACCAAAGTCTAGCAGCTAAATTAAGCGCAAGCCTTAGCTACAATTACCTTCATTGTCAGTATTATTGCTAATTTACCAGCTACGACATAATTACGCCATGCTTGCAACATCAAAACAACCAGCCATATTAACGCTTATATTTATATTCAAGAGATTTAGTTGAGAATAACATTTTCAAAATTTAACCTTGCGTATTATGCTTACACGAGCCTATCAACAATAATCCGAGAAACAACGGCCCCTTATGCGCAATCCCCAAGGCTTTACACTAATAGAGATTGTTATCGTTTTAGCAGTGATGTCGATTTTGCTGACACTTGCGATACCAAGCACTCACAATAAAATCATCCGCGGCCAAGTAAAAGTGAGCCTTATGTTAGTAGCAAAATACCAACACGATATTGCCAGCTATTACCAAGCCACAGGGGCGTTCCCTGCAGATAACAACGCGATAGGCATGCCCGAGGCCAACAAAATTATGGGTAACTATCTCAGCCAAGTAGAAGTAATCAACGGCGCCCTACAGTTAACCTTGGGTAATAAAGCACACAAACTGGCTATCGATAAAGTCGTAAGCCTAAGACCTATCTACGTTGTGGGCTCGCCCAGCAGCCCTACTTCATGGGTGTGCGCCTATGACGCAGTACCTAACGGCATGCAAGCTTCAGGAGACAATCTATCGAATCTTGATGTTGCGAGCCTGCCTCTTGTTTGTCGATAATTACAGCCCTCAAATACAGTGGCGGCGATCATCTGCCAACGTTCATCTTGAGATTAATCGTCATTCGGTGGCAGCGATAACCCTGCAGCAACAAGGCGACTGCCACTAACCCAAACACCACAACCGCAACCACCTCTGATGACTGATACTCGCGATAACGAATATACGCCTCCGCAGCTCCTACCCCAATCACAAAAGAAAAATAGCCACAGATTGCCCCTATAACACTTGCCGCCCCACCCTTAAATTGCCTTAGCTGCATGACCAAACCAAGCACGCCTAACTCAAACAAACCCGAGGTTATGGCAAACTGTGCAAAAAAATCATCCCCCTTTCTCTATGTAGACTATGGAGATTGTCGCCAACAAACCGACCAACAATGCCGATACTGACAGTACGGCAACTATCATTGCCAGCCACGCCATATTTCAATAACTAGAATAGTACCCAGCAAGAAAACTAACAGCTTGATCAGTTCTATTAACATCGGACTTTTCATTTGCCATTGAACTTTCATCATTTGAAATTCATTAAGATATTTAGCGCTCTGCAACCTCGGTTTAACCCATCGCTCAAATTCCGTTATTTCAAATAGTTTTATGGGCACAAGAATATCGTTAACCCCGTCATTCAACGCGATCAAAGAATGAGAATAAAATACGTGCTTAAACTCCGTTAAAATAACGTGCTTGCCACTAGACTTCAGTAACAATGACGCCTCCTGAACCCCTAGAGCCACATCTGAAATCTGCTTAAACATTCGCCTTATGAAATAACTTACTCCCAAAATAATGATTGCAATGACTAAAAAAATAAATGAGTTTTTTAACGTGAAAAAGCTAACCGCGCATAACACAACACCCCCGATGGCGACTATTGGCAGAACCCATTTAAAATACGTTCTCGCGTATAAAAACTGCTTCGATTCTGGTAGCCAGTACGCCTGACCATCTTCTGTTGGCATGTCTAAAGAAGTGTTATTTCGTACGGAATTATTGACGTCTTCATCAATGGCCGTAACCTCAGATTTTATTGCAAAATAAGCCAGCACCATAAAGCCTATCAAACCAAAACCAACCACCGCCCAGGCTAATCGTTGATTTTTATTAGCCTGCTGTTTAGCTCGTAATAAATGCTCTGATATATTGGTGCTCGTAAAGTCGCTAAGCACAGACAAACTCTTCGCATCAAGAGCGAGAAACTTCATATTACGAACATCAGCAACAATCAGTTTGCCCCCAACATGAACAATAGTCACTGGGTCAGCGCCTCTGCCAAGGTCTGCCGTATGGAGTAACTCACCGTCTTTATTAAATCGCCCCAACTTGCCGTTCATCATGCCGTTATCCATTGATAACACATACCAATAATCTGCCACTTTTTCTAGATCAGACGGAAAGTCCCTCCCCGGCATGGCCACCACAAAGCCACCGAGTTTTTCGCCAAAGGTTTCTGTACTCACATCAACGGCGAGTAACTCATGATGATTGGTATTCACTTGCCACAAGACTGAGTCAACCACGACCAAATCATTAGGGAACCTCAACCCTTGGTTAAACTCAGCTAAAATATCCCCCGTTTCATTAAGTTTATACACACGATGCCGGCTGGTGTCCGCCAAATAAACATTGTCGTCTTTATCGATGGTTAACCGAAAGACTCTATCAAACACGGGCAACACTAAAGAAAAATCTGAGCACATCAATGTTTGAATGACACAGCGATAAAAGCCTTCACCCCCTACTTTTTCACGGGAGTCATTTTCTAAACGAGCGACGGTATTTAATTTGTTTTTTAATGTTGGCTGGTAAGACGAGCTGTAAAGTAATATATCGCCATTACTGAAAAATGCGAAATCACCCATAATCCCCTGCAAGCCAAAATCATCGGCAGAGTAGTGCAGCAGATCGGCCCCTTCAGGCGTCACCTCATAAAAATCACCACCTAAATTGACCGCTACATTACCCGCCGGATTAATTCTGACAAATCCTGGCGAATCAACCTGTAAGACCTTGGTATTAAAATGCATCCATGCTGAATTCACCGCCACAAAAAAAACGATAACCACTAAAGCCGTCTTGGTATCTACTTCCCTATTCATGGTAAAATCCTTAGCAATAAGCCACGCTGTTATTGTTATATGCTTAATAATTTAGCATAAGGTCTATGATTACGTTTCACTCAGGTCTCAATTTTTGAAATTGCCACACGCTTTCATAAATTTTTCTTTCACAAAAAAAGCTTTGTATGAATAACAATCAACTCGCCATTATTGAGCAACAACTCGGTAGGAAGCCTAGAGGCATTATCCGTATTGCTGCGGAGTCAGCCTCTGGCATTCCGCTAGTGCTACAAATGCAATCACTGGTTGATGACAAACCCTTTCCCACCCTTTACTGGCTGTGTTCAAAAACCTTGAGCAAAGCCATAGGCACCATCGAAACCCAAGGCTGGGTTAAGACTATAGAACAACGTTTAGAAGACGATGAAGAATTAAGAGCGGCATTTTTGCAAAACCAACAAGACTATGTCGCCAGGCGCTGGCAAACCATGCTACCCGAAGATAAGGCACGTATTGAAGCTCTAGGTTTTTCAAAATTGTTTGATCAATATGGTATTGGAGGAATTATGCAGTGGGACAAAGTGCGCTGCCTACATATGCAATACGCCCATCATTTAGCCGAGCACAATGTGATTGGACACTTAATGGATAATGAGTTTCAACTCAAGCAATTAGTCATCACTCACTAGATGGCTCTTCGCCCCAACGGTTTACCACACCCACATCGATATCAAATAAATCCAACGTACGCCCCACGCTGTGATCAATAATATCGGCAATCGTTTTAGGCTGTGCATAAAAACCCGGCAGGGGCGGCGCAATAATCGCCCCCATTTCAGATAAGGCTGTCATGGTACGTAAATGACCCGTATGAAAAGGTGTCTCTCTTACCATCAACACCAACTTACGACGTTCTTTTAACACCACATCCGCCGCGCGGGTCAACAAGCTCGATGTTACTCCACAGGCAATTTCTGACATACTACGAATGGAGCAAGGCGCCACCACCATGCCTAACGTCTTGAAGGAGCCACTCGCAATTGAAGCCCCTACATTTTTAATGGCATGTACCTCATCTGCCAGAGCCTGTACATCGGCTGCTTTAAGGTCTGTTTCATAATTGAGCGTCAACTCAGCAGATTTACTCATAACCAAGTGAGTTTCAATACGAGTGTTTTTTAACAATTCCAACATCCGTACACCATATATCACCCCTGAGGCGCCAGAAATACCCACTATCAACCGCTGCTTTGTCATAAAAAAACCTAAAAGACGTTTACATTACTTATACTAGACCGCCTTTATATCAGGATCACAGCATAGTGCAATATAACGCTATGCCAGCTTAACCCCAGGGCAGCGCCCCAACCATGTTGCGGTAAAGTAATAATTAAGCCTAGTCTTGTTTACGGTAGCTTCATACAATAAGCTTGCGCTTTGCAAATATATGACACTTTAAGTGGATAACCCTGCCGAATGGACAGCCCCGAAACCTATAACCGCGTCAACATCATTGAAAAGAATATCCTGCGAACGCTTTTAGCCGTATTTGCAACGCTATTAATTTCAGCGTCTATCGGCAGTGTCGTGCACTTTTCCATCACGATAGGCTTGCCACCCCTCAAGGATTTAATCATTTATGCTGTCGGAACACTTGTCGGCCTAGCGATTTGGTTTTATGCAAAAACAATTACCAGTTACTGCCACTTTTGCGGCGGTGAATTATCCCATATCAACCGTGACATGATTTTAAGCAGCGACTATTTAGCCATGCAGGGCACTAAAAAAGGCAACTACTATTATGCCCCCTGCAAATGGGCTGAAAAATATTCGCCTACCGGCTGGGCAAAAATATCCCATCAAGCCACCGCCTGCCATCATTGCCGTATTTCTAAAGAGGGCTACCAAGCGCATTACGATGTGGTATCTCATGAGGAATTAGCCAAAACACAAAGTAAACGCTAGCATTTTTTAGCCATAAACCTGACCAAGATCACACAGCCAACACATTCAAGGGCTATACTTGTATCCTTTGGCCAACCCTATCGGTAGCCACAACGGCCAATTAGCTATGATGAGATATATTGCGCTCAACAAATTGCCACTAGCTATTAAACTACCGATCATGATTTCATCTTTGATCATTAGTGCAATCTCAATCATAAGTGTCACCACGCTCAACCAGCAAAGCGCTATTCAAGACCAGGAAATTCAAGATTTTAGCGCCGCCATGTCTCGGCAGCTAGCGGGAGCCTTGCGGGAGCCTCTATTTACTGATGACTCACTCACTATGCAGCTAATGGTTAACAACTTTGCTCAGCTGCCTAGAGCGATTGATGCAACCATTCTTAATAATAAACAGCAACTCATTACTCAGAGTGAGCTGGCAAAACTCACGCCCGATAACGCCCAGCAACTTATTAATGGCTATCAACAGCAGCGGAGTAATCATCGCAATAGTTCACAGAGCATCATACAAACGGTGACACCTATCGAGTTTCACAACAAAGTCGGCGGCTATGTTATTACTCAACTCAAAACTAATTTACTCTCAAGCACCTATACCAATATTCTCAGGGTTATGCTCTGGGTGAGTGTCTCTGTTATTCTTGGCAGCTTAGTCGCGGCCTACTTTATTAGCCGGCATATTTCCAACCCCATACGACAAATGCTAGAGGCAACACGGCAACTAAGCCAAGGCACCTTTAAACCCATTACGGAAAGACGCAACGACGAATTAGGCCATTTAATAACAACCATCAATCAAATGGGTGACGGTCTACTAAGAAAGCAGCAGGTTGAATCGATGCTAGACCGCTTTCTCGCCAAAGATGTCGCCGAACAATTACTCAAGCAGCTGGACACCGTTGAAGTTAGGGGCGAGAGAGTCAACGCCACCGTACTATTTGCCGACATCGTCGGTTTTACCACCATGTCGGAGCAACTCAGCCCAGAAAAGGTCGCCGAATTATTGAATGAGTACTTTTCTTATTTCACCGCCTGCGCCCATCGTTATTTTGGCACTATCGACAAATTTATCGGTGATTGTGCCATGGTCGTATTTGGCACGCCTAAGGAAGACGATGAGCATCAGTTTCATGCCATCGCCTGTGCCGTACTGATGCAAAAGCTCACCGCCAGAATAAACCAGCAACGAGATGATCAAGGCTTGCCCAAGATACAGTTAAGTATTGGTATCAACAGCGGCCCTATGCTGGCCGGAATTTTGGGTGATCAAAAACGAATGGAATACACAGTGGTTGGCGATAGTGTTAACCTTGCGTCAAGGCTATGCGCAGAAGCGTCTGCCGGCAGCATATTAGCGACCTATGACACCTGTGAACTGAGCTTAATCGCAGGTAGCATACGAGCCAACAAACACAAAAACATTCGGGTTCGCGGTAAAGAAAAACATGTTCCCACCTTTTTAGTGACCGATGTAGCACCCGAGCACCTACTCAGCATGGACTCTTTAATTGACGATATTCTCAACAAAAACCTGTATTCAACTCCGTAATATCAAAACCGTCTTGCTAGCGGCCTGTTGCATTTTGCTAGGCACCGCTTGCAGCAATCTCGAATATTGGCAATTAAGCGATAAACAAAAACTCAATCAATTGTTGGAGCAACGCAATTATTATCAAGCCCTACTCTTGCTCGAGAATAGCTCCGTAAATAACCCTGACCACCTATATCTGCAACAGCAAAAAACCAATATCACCAAATTACAGAGAACCCTTGCCTACCGAACTATTCACAAAAGCCGCCAACTCATCAAAAAACAACAATGGCCAGCAGCGATTGTATTACTGGACAAAGTTAATCGAAATAACCCCAACCAGTCCATACTTCAGCATGAGCTAGACAAAATTTTAGCCAGCCAAAAACAGTTCGTTTTACAACAAAAAACCGCTATTGCCATCTTGCAAGCCCAGCAATTCAAACCCACCAAGCGCTTAATCGAGGCCTTGCTAAGCGCTGACCCCAGCCAAGTCAGCTACAAGACACTGCAAATTCAAAGCGAGCAAGTCTCCGCCGATCATTTTGCCATTTTACTTCTCGCCGCTCAGTTAGCGGCAGACGATAAAAATTGGCCGCAAGCCCGTTCATTGGTAACCAGCGCCAAAGAGCTAGGCTCAAACCCGGCGATACGCTCACTAGATCAAAACATCACCGCGGCCATTAACAAGAACCAGCAGCAACAAATAACCGATGCCCTTAACCAGCAGCGCTTAAAGAACATTCGTCTAACTCAGACGCTAAATAACCAACATAAAAACGCGCAGTGGCAACAGGCCCTAGCAACTATCGTTCAATTGCAGCAACAAGAGCACCTGAGTGCAAACCAAGAAAAAATCATCGGTGAGTCTCAACAAGCTCTAAGTCAGCATATTGAAGCACTCATTAACCAGGGCCAGCATTACTACGCCCTCGGCAACCTCGAAAAGGCGATCGATTACTGGCAAAAGGCCCAGCAACTCTCCCCCAACCAGGGGAATATCAACCAAAAGCTCAAAAGGGCTCAACGCTTTCTAGAAAACCTTAACAAACTACCCTAAGCTAAGCTTTCTATTACAGATTGTACTCATAAGGTTCTCAAGCTAAACTGAGAACTGCCGCTATAATAGAAGGTCAATCTGCTTAATAGTGTGTCTTGACCAAAAACAATCAGATACCGTTACATAACTAAAGGCTTTAAATCATGATTGGATCATCAGTTTCTGTCCGTATTGCTCTACCTGTAATGTTGGTCGGTGTGGCCCTGCTAGTCCTAAGCTGGCTAGCGCTACCCGACACACTAAGTTCCGGGAGCGTACTTATTCTGCTCGCTGGGGTCACCGCAGCTTTGGCAATAACCTCATGGATATTGACTCAACAGCTGATCAACAAGCGTCTAGTTAATCTGCAGAACTACATTGACCTGGTCGCCAATACTCAAAAAAACCCCTCAAATACCCCTGAGGACCAAGGCAGTGATGAGATTAGCCACTTCACCCAATCATTGGTTGATTTTGTTCAACACTTGCGCGAGGTTATGACCAAGCTTCATGACAATGCCAACAATGCTCGCGACAACTCTGCCGATCAAGCCAGCAGAATGACCAACTCGGTCAACCAGCTGCAAAACAGCACGACCGAGTTAGATGCCATTGCCAGCTCTATCGATCATGTTGCCTCCACATCAACCGCTTTAGCCGAAAATGCAGGTGAAATCTCCTCAACTGTTCGAGAAGTTGCCGGCATGATAGAACACGGCAGCCAAGCGTCAAGTAGCAACCAAAGCTCAATGAGCACCCTAGCCGATACCGTAGTCAGCATGACGGAAAACGTTGCTCAGTTACAGGAAGAAAGCGCTCAAATTGGCTCAGTTTTGGAGGTGATCGGTAGTATCGCCGAGCAAACCAATCTACTGGCACTAAACGCTGCCATCGAAGCTGCCCGCGCCGGTGAACAAGGTCGTGGCTTCGCAGTGGTCGCTGATGAGGTTCGCGCCTTGGCGCATCGTACTCAAGAAGCAACCGTAGAAATTCAAAACATGGTAGAAGGCTTACAAGGTAAAGCTCAATCAGCGGTAAAAGCGATGGAACAAGGTCGTGAACTGAGCCATAACAGCCTAGAACAAAGCCAAAACATTGAGCAGTTACTTCAGCAAATCCATGATGTTATTAGTAATGTAACTGAACTGACTAATCAAATTGCTGACGGTACCAGCTCACAAACGTCTGTCACCGGTGAAATCAATCAGCGTATGCACGCTGTTGCGGATCAAGGTCGTGAGGTTAGCGCCAATTTGAGTAGCATTGCTGAACGCGCTTTAGATCAACAAGACATTTCACGACAGGTTGATGAATTACTAAAACGCATCTGCGTTTAACCACCAAGTTTTTCAATAAAACAAAAAAAGGGGCGCTAAGCCCCTTTTTTATAAGTCCGGTTTTCACCTTATTTTTTCATTAAGATCCCCCTATAAAATCACTCCAACACTATCCTCAGCTATCAGTGGCAACAGATCCGGAAAGTTCGCAACATCATCTTCATCCACTATCCAATCATTTAAACACTCACGACTTTCAGTACAACGATCAGTTAATGCCTGTAGAAAGGCCACCACTTCTTGCACCTGCTCTTCATTCAA
>JBNMPS010000063.1:0-14794 GCA_051277005.1 Pseudohongiellaceae bacterium | reverse complement strand
CATCGCCAATCAAATAAAGCCTGAAAACACAGCTCTTCTGTACCGTAGAGATTCATGAAACTGGGTAAACTCATACCTTTTTAAAATTGTACTTTATTTTGCGCCATGACTAACCCCTTGATATATACTGGCTTAATGTACAGTATAGCAGAGCTTAGGTTTAGTGCTAATCAGGAAACTCTTTGGTATCGGTGATGCGGGAACCGGCGCTTGTTTGATTTCAACTTGGGTGGCATGTTGTTCGCAATGACGACAACTATACTTGGGGCGAACATGCTCAACCACTTTCACCTGTGCGGGAATGAACTCAAGCTTCTCGCTTTTATCTTCACCCATTTTATGAAATTCATGGCCGCAGCCATGACAACTCTTTTCTTCTTCTGCAATATCGTGAATGACAACTTCACGAGGAAGGTCTTTTGGCAAAGGTTTACGAACAGGCTTCTTACGCTCATAAGTAATCGATTCTTTTTCGGCTTGTTCTATTTCTGACTCAGCAATGAGTTCTTCAACTTCATTGAATAATTCACCCTGTCCTGGGTAACCTTCAGCACTTTTACCAAGTTGTTTATGCTGAACTAAACGAAACATCTCAGTAAGATAAGCGATTGTCGCATCTCTTTCTACTAGTAGTTTCTTTAGTAATGCCGGGTCATCAGGGAGTAATTCTATGTCTACTTTCATGCGTGTATTTTAACAAATACGGCGCTAACTTACTGTTTTTATTTGATCTATTTTATTTTTTAGAGGGCTATATTTTATAGAGCTATAGCAACCAACCAAAATGAATGGAACGATAGTGAAATCATTCATTGGTACAGCCAGAGAGGTGAAGATAGCGAAAACAGAATCAAGGAATTAAAGTTGGATTTTGGCGGTGATACATTACCTTGTTCAGACTTTAACGCTAACGCCTTATGCTTTTTCTTATCAGCAATAGCGTACAATTTATTTGCACTCATGCGCCAACTCCTCCCCGAAGAATTATCACACCATAGAGCCATGACAATACGCTGGCGGCTATATGCAATGGCAGCAAAAGTAGTCGACAACTTTTCGTAAAATTGCAATTAAAAAATCAGCAACTATTAGCGCAAGTGCTAGCAGCACTTGGGAGGTTTGAGCCGCCGCCTATATAAATTACCCCCCCTAAAATGTAAACACGAGATAGGTTCGCCCAAAATTCGAGATGTAGGCGTGCAATGACTAGAGAGGTCAAAAAACAACCGGCAACCAGTTGTTTTTTGATCTCTCCGGAGGGGTTTCGATAAGATTTCCCTCACTTTGAGTTTGAATTTAGATAGCTTACAGCTTTTCTAACTGAGGTCAGCCTCCTATGTAGGGATTTGGGGGCTAAGTTGGCCTAGACAAACGAGCAAGATTTGCGTAAAATCGCCCGCCAAGTTAGACCAGTGCATATTGGCGTCAAAAGCCCCTTTACCCGTGTTGACAGGCAAAGTGGTACAGAATTATTGGAAAGCGAGATGAGGAAACCTTTATCTCGCTTTTTTGCAGTCTGAAACATGGGTTTTTATACTTAAAATCCGAATGACGTTTAAAAACACTACTATCTCCCGCTCTCGCGGACAGCCCATTTATTGTCCTTTTTATTGGAGGTTTGCTTGACGGTACCAGCCATACTCGCCCTAGAAGACGGAAGCATTTTTCGGGGATTAGCCATCGGTGCCGAAGGGCACTCAGTCGGTGAAGTTGTTTTTAATACAGCGATGACCGGCTATCAAGAAATCATTACCGATCCTTCCTACGCTAAACAAATTGTGACGTTAACCTATCCTCATATAGGTAACACCGGCACCACGGCTGAAGATGAAGAAGCCGGTGAAATTTGGTCAGCAGGGTTGGTTATTCGTGATCTACCCTTATTGGCCAGTAGCTTCCGCAATGAGCAAAGCCTGCAGGATTATCTAAAAACCAAAAATATTATCGGTATCGCCGATATTGATACCCGCCGCCTGACACGTATTTTGCGTGATAAAGGTGCGCAAAACGGCTGTGTTATGGCGGGTAATGATATCGATGAAGCCAAAGCCTTAGCGCTTGCCAAAGGCTTTGACGGCCTTAAGGGTATGGACTTAGCCAAAGTTGTTTGCACTAAAAAGCAGTACAACTGGCAGCAAGGCTCATGGGCTTTACCTTCAGACAACCTGACCGGTGAAAGTTACAAAGATTACAGTGACGACGAGTGTAAATATCACGTTGTAGCCTACGATTATGGTGTCAAACGCAACATCTTACGCATGTTGGTCGACCGTGGTTGTAAGCTAACGGTTGTGCCAGCTGAGACGCCTGCCGCTGAGGTATTGGCGATGAACCCCGATGGCGTGTTCCTGTCTAATGGTCCTGGCGATCCAGAGCCCTGTACTTACGCGATTGAAGCGATTCAGCAAATTCTCGCAACGGATATACCGGTATTTGGTATCTGCCTAGGTCACCAATTATTGGCCTTGGCCAGTGGTGCCAAAACGCTAAAGATGAAGTTTGGCCATCACGGTGCAAACCATCCAGTACAAAATGTCGAAGATGGTACGGTGCTCATTACCACTCAAAACCACGGTTTTGCCGCTGATGAGGCGACATTACCCGCCAACATCAAAGTGACGCACAAATCGCTATTTGATGATTCATTGCAGGGTATACACCTTACGGACAAGCCCGCTTTTGGCTTTCAGGGTCACCCTGAAGCTAGCCCGGGCCCACATGAGGCGGCAACGTTGTTCGACCACTTTATTGAATTGATTGAAGCTCGCAACGCTTAAGCGTTGCCTGTCACAAGCAAATATTATTTGAACGTCTTAGCATTAGGTTAGAGAGTAGATGCCAAAAAGAACCGACATAGAAAGCATATTAATAATAGGCGCTGGCCCCATCGTGATTGGCCAAGCCTGTGAATTCGACTACTCCGGTGCGCAAGCGTGTAAAGCGCTGCGTGAAGAGGGTTACCGCGTTATTTTGGTGAACTCTAACCCGGCCACCATCATGACTGATCCGTCCATGGCGGATGCGACATACATTGAACCAGTCGAGTGGCGCACGGTTGAAAAAATCATCGAGAAAGAGCGCCCAGACGTTATCTTGCCGACCATGGGTGGCCAAACTGCGCTGAACTGTGCTTTGGATTTGGCTCGCGAAGGTGTGTTAGAGAAATACAATGTTGAGTTGATCGGTGCGACTAAAGAGTCTATCGATATGGCTGAAGATCGTGACTTGTTTGACAAAGCCATGAAGCGTATCGGCTTAGAAACGCCACGTTCAGGTATTGCGCACAATATGGAAGAGGCGCTGGCGGTACTTGATGAGCTGGGTTTCCCTTCTATCATTCGTCCCTCGTTCACCATGGGTGGCAGTGGTGGTGGTATCGCGTATAACCGCGAAGAGTTTGTTGAGATTTGTGAGCGCGGTTTAGACTTGTCGCCTACTAGCGAACTGTTAATCGACCAATCACTGATTGGCTGGAAAGAATACGAGATGGAAGTTGTGCGTGATAAAAACGACAACTGCATCATTGTTTGTGCGATTGAAAACTTCGATCCTATGGGAGTGCATACCGGCGACTCTATCACCGTAGCGCCTGCACAAACCTTAACGGATAAAGAGTATCAAATCATGCGTAACGCCTCTTTGGCGGTATTGCGTGAAATAGGTGTTGAGACAGGCGGCTCCAACGTACAGTTTGGACAGTGTCCTGATACCGGTCGTTTGGTTATTATTGAGATGAATCCTCGTGTATCGCGCTCATCTGCACTAGCATCAAAAGCAACCGGTTTCCCGATCGCTAGAGTCGCGGCTAAGTTGGCTGTGGGTTATACCCTTGATGAATTGCAAAACGAAATTACCGGTGGTGCAACGCCAGCTTCGTTTGAGCCTGCCATTGATTATGTTGTTACCAAAATCCCTCGTTTCACCTTTGAGAAATTTCCAACAGCTGATGACCGTTTGCACACGCAAATGAAATCGGTGGGTGAGGTGATGGCCATTGGCCGTACCTTCCAAGAGTCAGTGCAAAAAGCACTGCGTGGTTTGGAGGTGGGGTCTTCTGGGTTTGAGCACCAAATTGATGTTGATAGCCCCGATGCGAAAACCAAGATTATTCGTGAATTAAGTACACCTGGACCTGAACGTATTTGGTATGTAGCTGATGCGTTCCGTTTTGGTATGACGGTTGATCAAATCTATGATCACTGCTCGATAGATCGCTGGTTCTTAGTACAAATTGAAGATTTGGTTAAATCTGAGAATGCGTTAAAGTCCGTTGAATTACCCAATATCGATGCGGATCAAATGTTCCGCTTAAAGCGTAAAGGCTTTTCGGATAAGCGTTTGTCGGTTTTGTTAAATGAAGATGAAGCGGCGGTGCGTGAGCGTCGTAAGGCTCTCAATATTCGTCCTGTTTATAAGCGTGTTGATACCTGTGCGGCTGAGTTTTCGACGAGCACGGCTTATCTGTATTCAACCTACGAAGAAGAGTGTGAAGCGGACGTTACCGATAAAGATAAAATATTAATATTAGGCGGTGGCCCTAACCGTATCGGTCAAGGTATTGAGTTTGACTACTGCTGCGTACATGCCGCGCTAGCGATGCGCGAAGATGGTTATGAAACCATCATGGTTAACTGTAATCCCGAGACAGTTTCGACCGATTACGATACCTCTGATCGCTTATACTTTGAGCCGGTAACCTTAGAAGATGTATTGGCCATTGTAGAGAAAGAGCAGCCCAAGGGTGTAATCGTTCAATTTGGTGGGCAAACGCCACTGAAATTAGCAAGAGAATTGGAAGCCGCGGGCGTGCCTATTATTGGTACCTCTCCCGATGCGATTGATCGCGCTGAAGATCGTGAGCGCTTCCAGCAGATGATACAAAAGTTAGGTATCAAACAGCCGCCCAATACGACGGTTCGTTCAACCGAAGAGGCTGTTGCCGCTGCTGAGTCTATTGGTTATCCGTTAGTGGTTCGCCCATCTTATGTGTTGGGTGGTCGCGCGATGGAAATCGTTTATAACGAAAATGAATTGTTACGCTATATGAAAGATGCGGTGCAAGCATCTAACGAATCACCGGTATTATTAGATCACTTCCTCAATGCTGCGGTTGAGATGGATGTGGATGCGGTCAGTGACGGTAAAGAAGTTGTTATTGGTGCCATCATGCAGCATATCGAGCAAGCAGGTGTGCACTCGGGTGACTCCGCATGTTCATTACCACCTTACTCTTTGAGTAAAGAAAGCCAAGACAAAATGCGCGACATGGTTAAGGCCATGGCAGTTGAGTTAGGTGTTAACGGCTTGATGAACGTGCAGCTAGCTGAGCAAGATGGCGAAATATACGTTATTGAAGTAAATCCGCGTGCTTCACGTACGGTGCCCTTTGTTTCTAAGTGTATTGGCGTCTCTTTGGCCAAAATAGCGGCTCGTTGCATGGCCGGTAAGAGCTTACAAGAGCAGGGCTTCACGAAAGAGATTATTCCCTCGCACTTTAGTGTTAAAGAGGCTGTATTCCCCTTCAATAAATTCCAAGGCGTTGATCCCATATTAGGCCCAGAAATGAAGTCTACGGGTGAGGTGATGGGTGTTGGTGAAAGTTTTGGTGAGGCGTTCCGTAAAGCTGTTTTGGGTGGCGGAAGTGATATTCCAACCTCAGGCAAGGCCTTTTTAAGTGTTCGTGAAGCCGATAAAAAGGGCATCGTCGGGATTGCTAAATCATTGGTTGATGCTGGCTTTTCTTTAATTGCTACACGCGGTACGGCTCGCGTTATCACTGAGGCTGGCATAGCGACTGAGGTGGTCCATAAGGTTAACGAAGGGCGTCCTCATGCGGTTGATATATTGAAAAACGGTGAGATTGACTTAATTGTTAATACCACTGAGGGTAGGCAGGCTATTGCTGATTCTGCTTCAATTCGACGTGCGGCTTTGCAATATAAAGTGTATTACACCACCACGTTAGCTGGCGGTGAGGCCATATGCGAGTCGTTCGCAGCGGGTGACGAAATAAAAGTACGTCGCTTACAAGATGTGCATCAAGGTTTAGTGTAAATGAGTATGAAATTATCCCCAATGACCGTGGGCGGCGAAAAAGCCCTTAGAGACGAGTTGACTCGTTTAAAAACAACCGAGCGCCCGCGCATTATAAAAGATATTGCGGTAGCGCGTGAGCACGGTGACTTAAAGGAAAATGCCGAATACCACGCCGCTCGTGATGAGCAGGGTTTTTGTGAAGGACGTATCCAGGAGATTGAAAGTAAACTGGGTGAGTCGCAAATTATTGATGTTACGACTATTCCATATTCTGGCAAAGTGATTTTTGGGGTGACGGTAACCATTATCAATCTTGATAGTGAGGAGTCAGTGAAGTACCAAATTGTGGGTGAAGATGAAGCCAGTGTTAAATTAGGCAAAATTTCAGTGACCTCTCCTATCGCTAGAGGCTTAATCGGTAAGAGTGAGGGTGATGATGTGGTCATCCGTACGCCAGGTGGCGATGTTGAGTTCGAAATCGATTTGGTTGAGCATATTTGACCGGGTCATAAATGTTACCCAATAAAAAAGAGGCGTGTAGCCTCTTTTTTTATGTCTGTAATACATACTGCGTCACTATATTTCAGTATGCGACAAAGGCTTGTTGTTTTAATATACAGAGTGAATAAAAAAGATTTTTATGCCAAAAGTGGTAATAGTTGACTAGCCCTAATGCCCACATAGCGATTGTGACTCTCGATAAATCAATGGCTAAGAGTGTTGAGTTTTATCATCGCCGCTTTGCGCACACCGATTGGCAAGTGTTTGTGTGTGATACGCTACAGCAGGCTCAGGCTTGGCGCCCAGATAATGACGGTAACGTAGACCTTTTATTGGGCAGGTTGGCTGAGCCATTTGGCTCAAGCTAAGAGGGTTGCTCTTTTTAAAAGGCCTTAACTAAATTTGATAGTTTAAGGTTTTGTTTCTTTGCCGTTCGGAGCACTAAAATCATTTTGCCAATACATTGTACTAGCTGCGCCTTGTGTGATTCACAAAGCTCTTTGGCTAAGGCTTTTCTTATGGCGGGATCGTTCACGTTGAGCTTGATTTTGATGAGTTCATGATCATCTAATGCTCTATCAATTTCGTTAGTAACCCCTTCAGTGACGCCTTTATCAGCAATCATAACGATAGGTTTAAGTTTGTGACCTATAGCCCGGTACTGTTTTTTCTTTGCTGCTGTTAATTCCATGATGGGGTTTTACTGTTGCTAATGTGAGTTTATGGGATAATGCACCACAATTATCAACCTGCGCTAAAGGCTGCTATGGCTTTTTCTAAGGGGGCGTATTGTATAGAAAAGCGGTCCCGGGTGATAGTTCGTTTCGGAGTATCTTGGTAATTGAAGGTTTGAGTTAATGGCAAAAAAGGGTAGTACGAGTAAGGGCTGGCTAAAAGAGCATTTTGATGATGAGTATGTGATTCGGGCCAAGCGTGAAGGTTATCGCTCCCGAGCCTGTTATAAGCTGTTAGAAATACAAGATAAAGACAAGCTGATCAAGCCGGGGATGACGGTGGTTGATTTGGGTTCGGCACCCGGAGGCTGGTCACAAGTCGCGGCCCAGCTGGTGGGTGACAAGGGAAAAGTGATAGCGTCCGATATTTTACCCATGGATGGTCTGGCGGGCGTGGACTTCATTAAAGGTGATTTCACTGAAGAGGCAGTTTTCGATGAGATTATGTCGGTGATAGCTGATTTGCCGGTAGACCTTGTAATTTCTGATATGGCCCCCAATATGAGTGGTATGAGTGATATTGATCAGCCTCGTTCCATGTATTTAGTGGAGTTGGCGGTCGATATGGCTAGTCAGGTGCTAAAGCCCAATGGGGTGTTTTTGGCGAAGGTGTTTCAAGGTGAAGGCTTTGAGGCGCTCATGGCTGATTTAAAGACGAGCTATAAAACGGTGATTACCCGTAAACCGGCTGCGTCTAGGGCCAGGTCTCGAGAGGTGTATCTTTTGGGTCGTGGCTTTAAAGGTTAATAAGACTTATGTAGGTCTTGTTGCAAGAGTGATCTAAGTAAAAGCTCGAATGGAGCCAAGCTACATTGTGTAGTAAAGTGTTGGGACAGTTGTATGGAGTTAGGCGGCATAGCTCGTTGCTAACTTAATAGAGGGTATTCTTTTGAACGATATGGTTAAAAATTTATTACTGTGGTTGGTTATAGCGACAGTATTATTGTCAGTATTTAATAATTTCAATGTAAGACCGGCGGATGAAACGCTGGACTATTCACAGTTCATTGAAGAGGTTCAGAAAGGTCAAGTGCGACGAGTCGTGATTGAAGGCCAGACTATTCGTGGTCAACGCTCTGACGATTCAAACTTCGAAACCGTGCGCCCGCTTATTGAAGACCCGGGTTTAATTAATGACTTAGTTGATCATCGCGTTGAAATTGAAGGCCGTAAGCCAGAACGGCAAAGTATTTGGACGCAATTGTTAGTCGCCTGCTTCCCTATCTTAATTATTATCGCCGTGTTTATGTTTTTCATGCGCCAAATGCAGGGTGGCGGTGGCGGTAAAGGCGGCCCCATGTCATTTGGTAAGAGCAAGGCGCGTTTACTCGGTGAAGATCAAATCAAAACCACTTTTGCCGATGTGGCGGGTGTTGATGAAGCCAAAGAAGACGTTAAAGAATTAGTCGACTTTTTAAGTGATCCCGGTAAATTCCAGAAGCTTGGCGGCCGTATTCCTCGTGGCGTGTTAATGGTTGGCCAGCCGGGTACGGGTAAAACTTTATTGGCAAAAGCGATTGCCGGTGAAGCAAAAGTCCCCTTCTTTACCATTTCGGGTTCTGATTTTGTTGAGATGTTTGTGGGTGTTGGTGCGTCGCGTGTTCGTGACATGTTTGAGCAAGCCAAAAAACAATCTCCCTGTATTATATTTATTGATGAGATAGATGCTGTTGGTCGCCACCGTGGCGCGGGTATGGGGGGCGGGCATGATGAGCGTGAGCAAACCCTTAACCAATTATTGGTAGAAATGGACGGGTTTGAAGCTAACGACGGCGTTATCGTTATTGCAGCGACTAACCGTCCCGATGTGCTCGATCCTGCATTATTACGCCCTGGTCGTTTCGATAGGCAGGTGGTTGTTGGACTGCCGGATATTCGTGGTCGTGAACAAATTCTTAAAGTCCATATGCGTAAAGTGCCCTTATCCGATAAGGTTGATGCTTCTTTGATTGCGCGTGGTACGCCAGGATTTTCGGGCGCAGACCTCGCCAATCTTGTTAATGAGGCGGCTTTATTTGCTGCGCGTGTCGGTGCGCGTGTAGTGGGTATGGAGCAGTTTGAATTAGCCAAAGATAAAATCATGATGGGCGCCGAGCGCAAATCAATGGTGATGTCTGAGAGTGAAAAGCTTAACACTGCCTATCATGAGGCGGGTCACGCTATTGTTGGTCGTTTGGTGCCGGAACATGATCCCGTTTATAAGGTTTCTATTATTCCTCGCGGTCGTGCCTTGGGCGTGACTATGTTTTTACCCGAGGAAGATCGCTATAGCTTAAGCCGTAGGCATATCCTCAGCCAAATCTGTTCGTTATTTGGTGGTCGTATTGCTGAAGAGATGACCTTGGGTAAAGATGGTGTTACCACGGGTGCTTCAAATGATATTGAGCGGGCAACGAGCATTGCGCGGAATATGGTAACCAAGTGGGGTTTGTCTGAGAAAATGGGCCCATTGATGTATGACGATGCTCCGGAAGAGGTGTTCTTGGGTAAGTCTGCGGGTTCGGCAGGAGCGAATGTTTCGGGTGGTACTCAGAATGATATCGATCTAGAAATTCGCCGAATTGTTGATGAGTGTTATGCCCAAGCTGAAAAAATCTTAGCGGATAACCGCGATAAGCTAGATGTAATGGCTGAGACCTTGATGCAATATGAAACTATCGATGCGAATCAAATTGATGCCATTATGGAAGGGCGTAAACCTGGCCCGCCATCTAATTGGGATAACGATGACTCAAGTGATGCTGCTGGAAAAACTGAAGCTTCTGGCGGAGATGACGCTTCAAATGTGGATGGCTCTTCAAGCGCTGATGACTCCTCAGGCGCTGATGGTTCGGTAGGTGGTCCTGCCAACGAGCATTAAGGCTCGTTGCCATAATAGTTTTATGACAGATAATACTTCACAGTCTTTAACCCGCCGCAATTCGGAAATGAATTGCGGCGGAGTTCTTTTAGATCTATCAAAACCTCACATCATGGGTGTGTTAAATGTAACGCCTGATTCTTTTTCTGATGGTGGTCAGCTCGAAAAAGCTGGCAGCTTAGACTTAGATAAGGTGTTGCATCGTGTCGATCAAATGTTAGTTGACGGTGCAAGTGTAATTGATGTGGGCGGGGAGTCGACTCGACCAGGTGCTGAGTTAGTTTGTTTGACTGTCGAAATGGATAGGGTGCTACCCGTGGTTGAGGCCGTTAAGAGGCGTTTCGATACAATCATATCTATCGATACGAGTAGTCCAGAATTAATGCTTGAAGCTGCCGCTCTTGGTGCGGGCTTGCTTAATGATGTAAGAGCGTTAGAGCGGAAAGGCGCTATTGAGGCGGCGGTCAAAACGGGTTTGCCGGTTTGCCTAATGCATATGCAGGGTAGCCCTGAGATGATGCAAAATAATCCGCAGTATAAAAATGTACTCAGCGACGTCGCCACTTATTTGCAGGGTCGAGCTGAAGCTTGTGTTAGTGCGGGTATGGATAGAAAAAATATCATGATTGACCCTGGTTTTGGTTTTGGGAAAACCGTACAGCACAATTTACAATTACTTAAAAATTTGCAGCAGTTAACGGATTTAGGATTTCCTGTTTTGGTTGGTTTATCCCGTAAGTCAGTTATTGGCAAGGTTTTGGGTCGAGACGTGGGTAAGCGTTTAGCGGGTAGTTTGGCGCTGGCGTTAATGGCTGTCATTAACGGCGCATCAATTATTCGTGTCCATGATGTGGCTGAGACGGCTGATGCCTTAAAGCTTTATCAGGCGGTAAGCGCTAGTAGGAATGTTACGATTTAAAGCTGGTGATAAATCAGAAAAATAAACTAAGAAAACAACAGGATGAGCAGGGAAAAATGGCAAAAAAACACTTTGGTACCGATGGTATTCGTGGGCTTGTAGGTGTGGGTGCAATCACCCCCGAGTTTGTATTAAAGCTGGGTTGGGCTGTAGGTAAGGTGTTTGCTCGTCAGGGACGATGCAAAATAATCATTGGTAAAGATACCCGTATTTCTGGCTACATGTTTGAGTCTGCTTTAGAGGCGGGCTTGGTTGCTGCCGGAGCGGATGTTTGTATGCTGGGCCCTATGCCTACTCCGGCAGTGGCGTATTTAACCCGTACGTTTCATGCTCAGGCGGGTATTGTTATTAGCGCCTCCCATAATCCTTTTCATGATAATGGTATTAAGTTCTTTTCTTCAAAGGGCACAAAGTTACCGGATGATATTGAGTTGGAAATTGAGCGCCAGCTGGATGAGCCTATGTCAACCGTTGATTCAGTTGACCTGGGCAAAGTATCTCGAATTGATGATGCTGCGGGGCGCTATATTGAGTTTTGTAAGAGTACGGTACCGGGTGATTTTAGCCTGAAGGGCTTAAAAATTGTGGTTGATTGTGCACATGGCGCGACTTACCAGGTTGCTCCGGCGGTATTTGATGAGCTGGGCGCTGAGGTGATTGTTATTGCCGATAAGCCAAACGGTGTAAATATTAATGAGCGGGTTGGTTCTACAAATCCGCAGGCGTTGCAAAAGAAAGTGGTAGAAGAAAGCGCTGACCTGGGTGTGGCCTTTGATGGTGACGGTGATCGATTGGTCTTTGTTGATCGCAATGGTCGTGTCGTTGATGGTGATGAATTGTTGTTTGTTATCGCGCAGGATGAGATTCGAACCACAGGTTCTTGTAAGGGTGTGGCGGGCACCTTAATGTCTAATTTAGGTTTTGAGTTAGCGCTCAAAACCTTAGGGGTGCCTTTTGCGAGAGCTAATGTTGGTGATCGCTATGTTAATGAGTTGATGCAGGCTCAAGGGTGGACTTTGGGGGGTGAAAACTCAGGGCATATTATTTGTGCTGATGTGACGACAACGGGCGATGGATTGGTTGCCGCTTTGAAGGTGCTTTTTGCGGTCGTGAATGGCGGGGCTGGCCTGCATGACCTGGTGTCTGGCATGAGTAAGTTTCCGCAAGTGATGATTAATGTGCCTGTCGGTGATCGCGGTAAACTAGAGAAAAATGTGGCTATTGAGCAGGCTGTTGTCGCAGCAGAAGAAGCCTTGGATGGGCGCGGCAGAGTATTGCTGAGGCCCTCAGGAACTGAGCCGGTAGTAAGGGTTATGGTTGAGGGTGAAGATGATCAGCTGGTGGGCGATTTAGCAAAAGAGATTGCTGCGATTGTTGAGGTTGAGGTTGCTTGATGGTGGTTTGTATAATAAGTAAGCGCTGTTGGTATTTAAGGCGAAGCTTATGGGAATCTTAGAGCCTCTAGCACTAGAGGTTTCTTGTATATTTGAGGCTCTTTGGGTAAGATTGCCGCCTTTTTTGACGAAGAGAAAACTATGCGTCGCTCATTAGTGGTAGGTAACTGGAAATTAAACGGCTCATCTGAGTTGGTTGCCGAGTTACTTGCTGGTTTAAAGGCTGAGGCGCAGCAGGGTGATTTTGCTGATACGGCAGTGTGTCCTCCTCTGGTTTATTTGTCGCAAGCCCTTGTGGCGGTTGAGGGTTGTGATATTCAGCTGGGTGCTCAAGATGTAAGCCTGTATCAAACGGGCGCTTATACCGGTGAGGTTTCGGCCGCTATGTTGTCCGATTTAGCTTGCCGCTTTGTCATTGTTGGGCATTCTGAGCGTCGTAGCTTGTTTGCTGAGGATGATCAGGTCGTTGCTCAGAAATTTATTGCTGCGGTGCAGGCAGGTTTAACGCCTATTTTGTGTTTGGGTGAAAGTTTAGGGCAGCGCGAGAGCGGTGAGGCTTTACCGTTCGTGGGGCGGCAATTAAAGGCGGTAATTGATGCTGCTGGTGTCGATGCATTGAAAGATGCTGTTGTTGCCTATGAACCTATTTGGGCAATTGGAACCGGTAAAACGGCCAGCCCCGATCAGGCGCAAGAGGTGCATGCGCACCTGCGGACGGTTGTTGCTCTTGAGAGTGAGGCGGTGGCCGAAAGTTTACAGATTTTATATGGTGGCAGTGTCAATTCGGCAAATGCTGTTGAGCTGTTCGCTAAGCCAGATATTGATGGTGCTCTAGTTGGTGGTGCTTCATTGAAAGTAGAGGGCTTTAGTATTATCTGTCGCGCGGCCAATCAGTAAGAGTGCTCGATAGTTAGTGCTACAAAAAGTTATATAAATAAGAGTTAAAGTAATATATTCAAAAATATTACGTTTAACATAGCGTATTCAAAGCATAGAGTTCATAAAATGGAACAATTAATTCTTATATTTCACGTGTTGGCAGCCCTGGGCATTATCGGTCTAATTCTTATTCAACAGGGTAAAGGTGCAGGTGTTGGTGCATCTTTTGGCTCTGGTGCATCTCAGACTGTTTTCGGTAGTGCGGGGGGCGGTAACATGTTAACCAAAGGCACTACAGCTTTAGCGATCTTGTTCTTTGTGACTAGCTTTGGTTTAGCGGTAGTCGCAAAAAATAAAGCGATTTCGTCGGGTGTGATTGATATGCCTGTACCTGCTGTTGTGGAGTCGAAAGAAGTCGGGATGCCTGTGTCAGATATTCCTGTAGGCGACATGCCTGAATCAGCGCCGGTGGTAGTTGATGATTTGCCAGCGGCCCCATCTGGCGATTAACACTAAAAGTCTTTAAGCCGAAGTGGTGAAATTGGTAGACACGCCACCTTGAGGGGGTGGTGAGCGCAAGCTCGTGCGGGTTCAAGTCCCGCCTTCGGCACCAATTAAAAAAGCCCGTCATATGACGGGCTTTTTTTGTTTTTTTGGTGTGATCAGTCTCTTGTTGGTTGCGCTCGTCGTGTGTGGTCTTGCGTACAGCCGTTGCAATGCTCTCGGGCTAAAATAAATGGGTGATTGTTTTTTTGGGATACAATAAGGTGGATTGCTGAATTTATACAGAGTGCTTTTAGTGTCTTTGAGGGTAAGGCTTGTTAATCCGCGTTGTTAGCTCGTTAAAAACAAAGAATAAGGTTGACCGCTATGAGGCAAATCCCTATAATTCGCGCCATTATTTAGTCCTGAACGGATTAAATGATGGCATGCCATAGGGGCATGGTGGCTCAGTATTAGGGAGCCAATCGTAGATGCGGGGTGGAGCAGTCTGGTAGCTCGTCGGGCTCATAACCCGAAGGTCGTTGGTTCAAATCCGGCCCCCGCTACCAATCTACAGCAGCTAAATCACACAATATAGATTTGTAATGTGTGAATAATCTAAAAGCCCCTTTATGGGGTTTTTTGCTTTTTGACAGTTGGCTTTTGTTAGATGACAAAAGTTGTTAGTAGTGGGCTATAAGAGCCAATTTTTTTATTGCTGTGATCTTTTGTCTTGTTGTGAAAAGGCAGTGCGGTAACAAGCGTTTTTATTGAGGTTTTACATGGCTGGCAAGCAAGAGCAATTGCTAGAGTTAATTGGGCCGGTTGTGGAGGCTTTAAATCTACAGTTGTGGGGCGTTGAGTATCAGGCTCATGCCAAGCAAACTGTGATAAGAATATATATCGATGGCCCCAAGGGTGTTCAGGTTGAAGATTGCGCTGCGGTGAGCCGACAGGTCAGCAGCGTGTTTGATGTTGAGGATCCTAT
>JBNMPS010000062.1:0-14958 GCA_051277005.1 Pseudohongiellaceae bacterium | reverse complement strand
CTCATTCATTATTTCGCGATCGAAGTGCTCATGCCTATTCGCTTCAAGCACACGAGGTAGCAGTTTTTGTTGGCAATAATCATGAGCAGTATCACGGATCATTCGCTCTTCTTCAGTAAGTTGGCTATCAAGAAACATGGGATCTTGCCAGTTAAAAGAGGTTAACTTTTGGCTCATAGGGTGGCTCCGTTTATATATTTTTATAGGCAATAGTCTAATTTATAGGATTACTCTATGCTTAAAACAAGAATAAATATAATATATAGTTTTTATATTTTTGATAACTTTTTGTTATTGGGTTTTTAACATGAATTTGAAACGTCTTGAATATTTTTGTCAGTTAGCAGCGTTAGGCAACTTTACTCGGGCAGCACAGAAAATAGGCATTGCGCAACCAGCATTAACCGTTGCCATTCAAAAGCTAGAACAAGAAGTGGGGCTTAAGTTAATTAATCGTGCTGACAAGAACGCCTTATTAACAGCTGAAGGTCAAGTCCTGCATAAACTGGCAATCCAGTTATTAAGTCAAGCAAAACAAGTTGAATTAGAGTTAGAAGAACTAAAAGATCTAGAAAGAGGCACAATTCGTTTTGGCGTTTCCGCAATGATGGGCTCTTATTACTTCCCCAAAATATTGACCAAATTTAAGCAAAAATACCCAAAAATAAAAATCCACTTAGTTGACCAAGGCACCGCAGCACTTGAGAAAATGTTACTCAATAGCGAACTTGATTTAGCTTTAATACGTGGTGATTTAGAAAATCCACAACTACGTTACACGCAACTTATTAATGAAGAAATAGTGGCAGGCATGGTTACCTCTCATCCGCTAGCCAATGAACAAACCCTATCGCTGGCACAGTTTTGTCAGCAGCCACTAGTGTTGTTTCATGAGGGTTACTTTTTACGTGAAGTAGTCAGTCAATATTCAAAAAAACACCAATTAACATTAGATATCCGTATGGAAACCAATCTTATTGAGCTGCAAAAGTCATTAGTGTGCAATGACGTGGGTATTACTACTTGCCTAGCCCGCATTTTACAAAATGAACAGCAGATGACATCTGTACCCTTTGAGCCAAAAATCGAATTTAAGTTGAGCTTGGCATGGAAGAAAAATCACTATCTTTCTAAAGCCAGTAAGGTGTTCATGACTTATCTAAGCTCAACGCTGGATTCTATAAACTAAGGTAAAATATGTTATATCACCGTCACTTCCCAGTGATGGTGATATAAAGAATAAGCTAATAATTGGTTTAGTGGTTATTCAAACCTATAAGCAACGGTAACACCATAAGTACTAGGGTTGCCGGGGTTGTAGAATGCACGTGTTCCGCCTCCAGTGGAGAAGATCTGAGTGCGATACTCTTCATCTGTTAAGTTTTTGGCCCATAAAGAAACATCCCATTGCCCATCCAAAGAATTCCAACCTAGGCGGGCATCTAACACATCGTAGCTAGGAGTAACTGCAAGATCATTGTTATCAGGATCAAAGTACATTTTTCCCTGATAGCGATAGGTGACTTTGGCAGACCAAGTTCCACTATCAGTATCAACTATGTATTTCACATAGCCACTGCTCGAATTACGTGGTGCTTGGCGTAGTTTATTACCGCTGAAATCGGGGATACAGCCCTGCTGACCGTTAACAACTGAGCCAATAGTTGTACCTGTTCCACAGCTATCGGCAAAGCCATCACTATTGCTATCTACACCGAGGTTTTGAGTATTTGGGCTGAATTCATCGAATTCTGCATCGAGGTAGGCGTAGTTGCCGCCCAGCTCCCAGTTTTCGGTAAATAACCACAGCAACTCAGCCTCTAGCCCTTGAATTGAAGCGGCTGCGGCGTTCTCGGTAACAAATTCACCAATGGTATTACTTGGGACTGTAACTGGGATGTAGAAACGAGTAACCTGCAAATCTTCATAATCAGTATAAAAGGAGCTTAGATTAAGACGAAGGCTGTTATCTAGCCATTGTGATTTAAGTCCGACTTCGTAGCTGATTGCTTTTTCTTCATCAAAGGGAGTAAGAGCTCTCTCGGGTGTTGATGCTGTTCCGGTATAACCTCCTGATTTAAAGCCCGTTGAGGCTGAAGCATACACCATAGCATCATCGGTCATTTTATAATCTAGTGCAATACGTCCTGAAACATTACTCCAATCTGAGGTGTCACTGATTGACCATGCAGGAGTACCGAAACCTGGTGAAACAACAATACCAAATGGAACTTCACCAAAAGCATTGTCACCAGCAATATCAACATCTTTCTCTTCAAATGAATAACGTATACCTGTTGTCAGGCTCACTTTATCATTGATATTCCATTTACTTTGACCATAAATGGCCCAAGCTGTGGCATCATTTTTCTGGTCTGAGCCATTGATGATATTCCCTGGTTGTACATTTTGAGGGGCTGTGAAAATCACGCCCAGCCCGCAGTTGTTAAAGCATACTCTTTCATCACGCTCAATAGTTTCTAGGCTGTAAAAAGCACCTATAATCCAATCAAAATCCCCCAGTTCGTTTGGAGATAATCTAAATTCTTGGGTTACTTGACGAGTGTTTTCTGCTACCAAGTTAGAAGCATCACTGCCAAAACCAGCTGATGGTTCTGCAGAGCCAGATGAAGGTCCACCAGGCACACCGTTTAAATCAAATAACCAGTCAAACTCACTTTCGCGCCAAGCGCTGACGGAGGTGAGGGTAACGTTATCCAAAGTAACGTCGACTTTAGCACTTAGGCCTTTAATGGTTCGTTTAAAATAACCGGGTTCGTCAGCAGTTGAGATATGAGGGTCATCACCAGGGTCGCCAAAGGCTTGTGAAACTAGCTGGGCATTACCATTTTTAGTATCAGAGGCTATACCTAAAGGTTGGCGGCTTGGATTTTCATTGTCATCATTTGACCAATCAGCGGTAATTGTCGCTTCAACATTATCTGTTGGAGTCCATACTGACTGTGAGCGCAATGCTATTGTATCAACGCCACCTTCATCTGTATTATTGAGTACATTCTTGAAATAGCCATCCGAGTCGCGCTTGCTAAAAGAAAGTTTACTGATCAGGTTGTCGGTAAGTGGTCCCGAAATTAGGCCGCCTATGTCTCGTTTTCCATAATTACCGACTGTGGCGCTTACTCGCCCACTTAAATAGTCTGTAGGTCTGGAAGTGACGAAGTTAATAGAACCACCAATAGAATTTTTACCGTACAGAGTGCCCTGTGGACCGCGCAATACTTCTACTCGCTCTAAGTCAAACAGATCAAATACTTGGGCTGAGCGGGCGGCGATATAAACATCATCGATAGAGATAACCGTGGAGTCATTAGCGGCAGCGCCATCTTCCTTAGTGCCTATACCACGAATGGCAATTTCCGGTTGAGCATTGGAATAAGCTGAAAAGACTAAACCGGGGGTTTTATCACCTAAGTCACCAATGTTGCCAACACCGTCTTCGCGAAGTGTATCGCCGTTAATGGATGTTATTGCTAAAGGAACCTCCTGTTGGTTTTCTTGGCGCTTTTGCGCGGTAACCATAATGGTTTCAATCTCTAAATTGTCTCCTTCTTCAACAGCAGCATGGCCCATTAATGGCATGATCGTCAGGTAGAGCAGCGACAGGGGGTATCTTTTTAGCATAGTTTTTTTTCCTGTTATTATTGAATATCAGTGTGTGTATGTGTAAGTATTATCTAATAGATATATAAGTATAAAGGTATATCTACATACCTTTATATGGTGGGCGTACTTATTTGTCAATAGTTTATTAATTAAAAACTATTGTAGATTTATTCGTCATTAAGTCTGTCTTCAGCCAAGTCGTTCCAGACTTCTTGGCGAATTATTCTTCCTGCAGTGATAACAAAGCGGTCAATAAAACGAATGTTTTTAAAGGGACTGCCGTTGCCCCAGTTCCCTCGTAGGCTACCGTAGCAATAGACGATGGTGGTTGAATTGGAGTACTCGATGAGGTCAAAGCTATCAATGGTTTTATCAATGTTTTGATAGCGGCTTTTAGCCCATTGTGCAAAGGCCGTTAGACTTGTGAAGGTATTACCGCCTGGAAATATCATTATTGCGTCGTTGTCTAAATAGCTGGCGGCTTGGCTGAGTTCTCTGGCGGCCATTAGATCTAGAAATGTTTGTACTGTCGTTATTGCATGGTGAGTCATGATCGACCCCTATTTGTGAGCGGTGGTAAATTAAAAAACAGAGTGTGTAGCGCGTTTTAGCGGTTTTTTATCTTTGTGCATAACTACCGATTACCAGGTCTTCTAAGTCAGCATTCTGGGTAACCACAAGGTGATTTCGGGTACTAGTGTCAGTATCAGCAACTTGATGATATCGCTTATGAAAAATGGGAAGGTGCCAGCAAAAATGGTTTTTAAGGAGATGTCACGGGTCATGCCAAATAAGACAAAAACATTCATGCCAATAGGGGGGGTATTCATACCAGTGGCAATTACGCTCAGCATCATAATACCCCACCATATTGGGTCGTAGCCTAGGCCGGTAATTATCGGCAATACAAATGGCAAAGTGATTACCATAGCTGCTACAGTTTCAAAAATACTGCCCAACACTATGTACATCAGGTACAGAGCTAGCACGACCATAAAGGGGTGGAGGTCCATACTTTGTATCCAGGCAACGGTGGTTTCTGGCATATGTGAAATAGACAGAAAATAACTAAGAATAGAGGCGCCTATTAACATCAGGTAAATCATGCCGGTATTGCTAGCCGTTTCACGCATAATTTCACGCAAATTTTTACGTGTTAACTTACCGCGCCAATAACACATTAAAAAGGCCAGTACGACACCCACAGCCGCTGCTTCAGTGACAGTAAATATGCCTCCATAAATACCCCCTGCCACTAGTGTACCTAATAATATTACTTGCCAGCTTTCAATAAAGATTTGGCCTCGTTTTTTCCAGGGGGTTCGTTCACCTTGTGGGGCGACATCGGGATGCAAGCGCACGGTAATAATAATGGTGATTGTGTACATTACCACGGCGAGTAAACCTGGGAAAATGGCGGCGAGCATTAGAGTGCGAGTATCTAGGTTGGTGAGTAAGGCATAAAGCACAATAATAATAGAGGGGGGGATCAGGGTGCCCAGAGCACCACCTGCGGCAATGCAGCCGGTGGCCAGTGACGGTTTATAGTTACGTGACAGCATTTCCGGCAAGGCTACCCGAGTCATGGTGGCGATAGTGGCAAGAGAGGATCCACACACAGAGCCAAATGCGGCGCAACCGCCTACAGTTGCTAGCGCTAGGCCACCACGTCTATGTCCTAAAAAACTATTTGCCAGCCGGAATAGGTCGGTTGATAATCCAGCCGTGCTGGCTAAACTTCCCATCAGAATAAAAAAAGGGATGATGGAGTAATTCATGTTAGAAAATGTAGCTGAGAACTCAGTACCAGCGAGCGACACTGCTTCATCAAACCCAACCAACAAAGTAAAAATAGCAATGCCGGTGATGGCGAGGGAAACCCCTACCGGGACATGTAGAGCAATAAGAATAAACATGGCCAGGAGGCCCAATAGTGCAATTGAAATCGGATCCATGTTTATTCCTGCTCAGTTATTTTTGTTGTTATAGGGTTTTGTCGATTGCCAATGGCTTGCTGAATGTGTAGAGCGGTAACCACCATTTGTATGGGAATACACAGGGTGATCAAGCTGGTAGCTAGCCACCAACTTGGTGATACCGGCAGTTGTAAAATCAATGTGGTTTGCTTGTGAACTTCTGCGGAAAAAACCGCCAGTTGCCAACTAACGATTGTGAACAGTAACAGTGTGATGACATGCCCAAAAACATCTAGCCAAGCGGCTATTTTAGGTCCCAAGCTACGTCCAAGAAAATCGATGGTGACATTTTTGCTGTCAACCAACAATGCTGGGAAAAATGACGCTAGGATGACAGCCAGTAAAAGCTGGTTGATATCTTCCATACCAAATAATGGGCTGTTAAACAGCCAGCGTAGTAATACATCGATGAAAATAGCGCTGGCCTGAATCAATAAACAGACTAAACCAAATAAAGCGATTGTTTGTGATAGCTTCCGAGCTTTATCTTCCAATGTTTTTAGTCGGTTCATGGCTTTTCCTCGGCGCTAAGTTCTTGGCGAACCTCTGTGAGTATGCCTTTAAAAGCCTTCATACGTATAGCGCCTGCGGGGTTTTGAGTTGTCCAGTGATCTTCAATGGGTGAAAGCCGCTGACGCCATTGGCTGATATTTTCATTACTAGGGCTAATAAAGAATTGTTTGTCTTTTGCCTTGGCTTCCATATATGTTTTTACTGCTAATGCCGAAGTGGCGGTACTAAAATCACGGGCCATACCTTCGCCGCTATACTGCTCAATAAGAGCTTTTTGTTTTGCGGGTAAGCTATTAAAGCGTTCTAAATTCATTAATAGCAATATGGGGGTATAAGTCACAGGTATTTCAATGTGGTAGCTGGTGACATATTTGACACCAAATACATGCATGGAGTCCCACCCAAGAATTGTGCCGTCAATGAGGCCACGGCTGATACTTTCCCTGATTTGCGTGACGGGTATACCTCCTATAGGAGTGGCACCTAAACGCCGAATGATATCTGATTGCATATAGCCAGCTACGCGTATTTTTTTGCCTTTTAAATCTTCAATGTTTTGATAGCGTGTATTGAGATGAATGAAGTAGGGCTGGCTCATAAAGACACTAACCAGCTTTGTATCTTCGTAGCCGCGCAAGTGACCTCTGTCAATCATGCGATAATAGGTAAGAGATGCCTCCAAAGTATTGTTCATAAGTAGTGGCAGTTCAAACAAATCGTTATCTGGAAATTGCCCCGGTGTATAACCAGGTACAACCAAAGAAACATCCTGTACACCATCACGTAATAATTTTAATTGATAATTACCGTGTCGTCCCAGAGTGCCACCGGGGAAAAAATCCATAACTAGCTCACCGTTACTTAAGTGCTGCAGTTTTTCTATCCAGGGTTTGATCACTTCAGAGTTTTGCGGGCTTAGGGGGCTGATAAAACTGGCGACACGCAGTTTACTGAATTCGGTTGCGGCAACTGTGCTGCTGAGCATAATAGCGAATAGATACATGGCGTACGATATAGTTTTTACCACTTGTCCTAGGCACCTAAATTTTCCGGCTACGGAATTTATATTGTATTTTATTAACAGCATTTTGAACTCGGCGTTTATTAATATTGAGCGCTTATGATTATCGATAAACTTATCATAATTAATTGAGGAATTTACTTTCGGCATAGGCTTCGCCTCGGGCTAATGTTTTTTCGGTTTCTAATACCTCATTTAATTGTTTCAAATTGAGCATGTTTTCGGACATGCCATCTGTATTGCCGTGTTGTTTGAGGTAGGCTAATAAATTCATACTGGCGTGGGTTGACGCTCTTACTAATGCACCAGGAAAGATAACTAGGCTGTAACCCATGCTCTGTAAGTCTTTGGCACTGGATATAGGTGTATCGCCACCTTCTACCATATTAGCCAGTAGTGGAATACGCGAACTTAGTTCGCCACAGATACGTTGCATTTGCTCCATATTTTTTGGGGCTTCTACAAACAACATGTCGGCACCGGCATCAACATAAGCATGGGCGCGATCCATAGCAGCATCGATACCATCTACGGCAATGCCGTCGGTGCGAGCAATGATTAGTGTATTGGGGTTGTTGCGCGCATCTAATGCCGAGTGTATTTTACCGACCATTTCGGCTTTACTGATCAGACTTTTACCCGCTAAATGTCCACAGCGTTTAGGTAGCTGCTGATCTTCAAGTTGAATGGCTGAAGCGCCATGCCGCTCAAATAATTTCACCGTACGTTGCACGTTAAGGGCATTGCCAAAACCGGTATCGGCATCAACAATAATGGGTAAATCTACGCGTTCACGAATGACAGAAAGGGTACTAGCCACTTCGGCCATGCTAACCAAGCCAATGTCAGGGAGGCCAAAACGTGTATAGGCTATGCTGGCACCAGAAAGGTACATGGCCTGAAATCCTGCTGACTCAATGAGGTGACCGCTGAGGCCATCACTGCCTCCAGGAGCAATAAGAATTTTTGAAGCCGCGATATATTTTCGTAATTGTTGAGCATGGCTCATAATTTTGTGACCCGTAGTTATTGTTTAAATATTTATTGTCATACGTTAGGGGTATCAGCAAAGCGTTTTTGTAAACTAAGAAGTAAGCCGCCATCTTCAATCAGTTTTATTAAAAAGGGTGGGATGGGTTCACATTGCACTGATCGGCCAGTGCTTTGATTAGTGATAATGCCGCTGCTAATATCCAGACTAAGAGTATGGCCGTTGTTGATATCATGGATATCAGGACAGACTAAAACCGGTAAGCCCAGATTTAGGGCGTTGCGATAAAAAATACGGGCGAAAGATTTTGCTATTACAGCACCTATACCCAGCTCCATTAATGCTTGAGCAGCTTGTTCGCGAGAGGATCCCATACCAAAGCCGTTACCTCCCAATACAATGTCACCTTGCTTTACGTTGACAGCAAAATGAGGTGATACCGCTTCTAGACAATGTTTTGCTAATTCAGCCATTGGGGCACGCATATAAGCACCTGGCGCCAGTAAATCGGTATCAATTTTGTCGCCAAAAACCCAGGCTTTACCTTCGATCTGTTTCATAAATAATTACTCGGCTAATAGTTCACGGGGGTCGGTAACTTCACCAAAGACGGCGGCGGCGGCGACCGAGTAAGGAGAACCTAGGTAGACATTGGAGTCGGGGTCGCCCATACGGCCTTTGAAATTTCGCGCGATACTGGCGATACAGGTTTCCCCCTTGCCGATAATTCCGGCTCCCATTCCTGCGCAGGCACCACAGCCGGTGGGTAAAATGATAGCTCCTGCCTCGGTAAGTGTGGCCATGGTTCCGTCAGCTATGCAATTTTTGGTTGTCTGTATAGACGCGGGTGCAATCAGTAAGCGTGTCCCCTGGGCAACTTTGCGGCCCTTAAGTATTTCTGCGGCCATTTTAAGGTCTGTTTCTTTGGCTCCGGTACACGCACCTATGTAAGCCTGATTGACTTTTACACCTTTGTGGTGACTGACGCTGAGTGTATTTTCAGGGGAATGAGGCGCCGCTATTTGCGGCTCAAGTTGGCTGACATCAATATCTACAATTCGATCGTAGTAAGCATTTTCATCAGCTTGCCAACGCTTAATCGCTGCTTCATCTATTTTCCCTCCAGCATGTTGAATATCAGTCAATGTGTTTTGGTCAGGGGCGATAATACCGGTTTTGGCACCTAGCTCGGCGGTCATGTTAGTGAGTACCATACGTTCTTGCATAGAGAGGTCGTTAATAGTGCTGCCACTGTATTCTATAACTTGATAGCTATTGTCCATGCCTATAGTCGCGCAAAGGTGCAGTACCATATCCTTGGCTACGACACCATTTTGTAATTTGCCCTCACAGCGGATGAGCGTGGTGGAGGGCACTTTTATCCAAATCTCACCAGTGGCGAGCACGCTTACCATTTCGGTAGCACCGATGCCGATCATAAATGTACCGTAGGCGCCGGCCGTAGGGGAGTGTGAGTCTCCTCCCACAGCAAATAGTCCCGGGAGTAAAAGTCCTTTTTCTGGCAGTATGACATGGGAGATGCCCTGCATATCATGAAAGTTTTTAATACCATGCTCCGCTGCCCAGTTTCGAGTAGTGACTAGGATATTGGCGGAGTCTATATCAATAGCGGGAACGAAGTGGTCGGTGACTAGGACAACCTTACTTGGGTCCCAGACTTTGGCGTTTATTTGCCTAAGTTTTTCAGCTACTCGCCTTGGGCCTCCAGAATCGTGCATTAGAGCGAGACCAACTGTGCAGGTGACTATTTCGCCTGGAGTAACCCTTTCACGACCAGTGGCTAGGCTAATAATTTTTTCAGTGAGGGTCATGCCCCTAGGATCGGTCATTTAGTTGAACTCCTTGATGACGGTAGTTTTGTTAATATAGCATTAAGTATTAAGAGTATAATGATATATCGTTAGTGCGGCAAGTCAATACCTGTCCATTAGTTTTTGCTGAAATGATTGATAGGGTATTCATAAGTGATAAGTGGGTCACTTTTCTTATTTTCTTATTTTCTTGCTGATATGATACACCTCAGATTTAAATCCGAGATTTAGTAAAACGTAGGCTTAGAAAAAACCTGAAGGTAAGAACGTATAAAAGTTATTGTAGTTCACACTCATCAGCGATATTTGATGAATGTTAATAGTCTAGCTGTGGTTGCTCCGTTTTTTATGATTACTCTAATTTGACGTTTTAGCGAAGTGCTATGCTTAAATGTTAAGCTGCTTTGAATTTTGGACACTTGTATCCGTTTGTTCAGGTGTTAGATCCATGTGGTACTGAAAGCGATCTGGGTGGTAAAGACACTGAAGAAAATCGACTAGTTTTTCGTCTTTATCGAAAGAGCGTCGCACTAGTTTGAGTAGCGGAAAGCCTGTTTCAACCTGAAGTTCTGCTGCTACTTCTGGTGTGGCAGCAGTGGCGGTTAAAATCTGTTTCACGTGACTAATTTGGACACCATTTTGGCGAAAAACTTCCAGTCTGGGAGTGGATCTTAAGCTTTTCTCATCAATGCTGTGTTTGAGTCCGAGGCTCCAGCTGGTGTAATATGCAAAGGGTTCGTTGTCTCGAATACGTACTCTGGTCATTTTTAGAGCAGTGTCATTAGACGCCAAGCCAAGCTCTTTACAAATGTCCGAAGGGGGAATAGTTTCAATCACTTCAAGTATTTTAGCCTCTGAATGCCTAGCCATCGACTCAATTTCCTGAAGCATGCCTATCAGCGGGGCTTTTACCGGTTTTGGGGTGTATTCGTGGGTAACATGAGTGCCCTTGGCTCGCTGGCGTGTTACCAAACCTTCGGCGGCCAATTCGTTAAGTGCTCGTTTGGTGGTGATGCGTGAAATATTAAAAAGCTTTGACAGTTCTGGCTCGGTAGGTATCTGGCTACCGTTTTTAAGAGTGCCATTGAGGATATCGTGTTTCAGCAAGCTGTATAGTTGATAGTAAAGTGGAGTGGGATCACCCTGCTTTAAAGGTTTGTATTGCTGAATGCTAAATTTTGAATCTGGGATCATAACGAACGTTGTCTCTTGTGCTGTGCACATATGTTTTTTGCAATGATATGTCTAACACATTTCAATTTAAAGAGATTAGCATTTGAAAATTGGCATCTATTATGCCGTTTCAAGTATCTCCAATATCAGGAAATGTGATACAAAAAATTATTTATTGTCGAAATTATTTTGCTGTAGCAAAATAATTATTACTTTACCCTGCTTATATATCACCTTCCTAAGCTATTTTATTGGGTCTAATATGGAACTTTTTGATGGGAGATACCACCCTCTTGATAAGTTACGCAATTGAATAACTCTAACAATGAAAGCTAAGTATAAAATATTATCATTATCTTTCGGTATAAAAAAATCAACACTTTTGTTTGAACAATTCGTGTTTCCAATGATCACGGGCAGGGTGGGATCACACATTTATGAAAAGTGACATTGTTCGATGACGGCAGGATGTATATGTCGGCATCGGGCAATAGATAATAGCCAGTATTGGATTTTAGATGTGACGAGTCAAAACCTTATGCTGATGATAGAGCGTGAAACCTAACAACAATCAGATGTAAATCACTCAATTTAGTAAAAGCAAATAGGCTAAATAAATAGCGCTGCTAGTAGTCTGATTCATCAAACTATGCTGTAATAGTATAATAGTATAATGATATGTTTAAGTGTTTATGATTTTTTATCTTTCGTAATCTTTAACTATATAATTTAAACAAAGTATTTATAGGAGCTTATTTTGGAAACAACGACTAAAACAGCGAAAGAAATATATTTAGAAGTAAAAAATAATCCATCAAGAAAAAAGTTTGGATTTGGTAAAAAAGCAGTCTTAGTCAATATTGATCCACAAAAAGCCTATACAAATGTTGGCGAATTTAAAACGGCTTATGAAACCGACCCTCGTCAAATGGAATATATTAATGAATTATCAAAGAAATTCCGCGCAAATGGTTGGCCAGTAGTATGGACACATGTTGCCTATATGGACGACGCAAGCGATGCTGGAATTTGGGGAACGCGCACTGATACCGAAGATTCCTTACAAAATATTAAATTCAACTCTCGTCGTAATGAATTTGATGACCGCTTAGAAATCGATAAGGTTAAAGATGTGATTTACTTGAAAAAAATGCCTTCTGCATTTTTTGAAACTCAACTGCAATCATTACTCGTGTGGCATCAAGTGGATACCGTAATTTTAACTGGTGGCTCAACATCGGGTTGTATTCGTGCTACAGCGGTTGATTCATTATCTCGTGGCTATCGCACAATCGTGCCAGAGGAGTGTGTTGCTGATAAACATGAAAGCTACCACTATGCTAATTTAACTGATTTATCGCTTAAATATGCTGATGTTGAAGATGTAGAAACGGTAATGCAATGGTTAGATATTTCTACTATTGCTGATTAAATTGTGTTTTAAAATAGTTTGGACATAAATATGAAAGCAAACCCTGAATTTTACGATTATTGGCCTTATGAAAATAGGCCAAAAATAAAATGGCCTAATGGTGCTAAAGTTGCTTTTTGGGTTGCGCCCAATATTGAATTCTATGAACTGAATCCACCAGCTAATCCCCACAGAGCTGCTTGGCCACAACCATATCCTGCTATTCAAGGTTATGGTACCCGTGATTATGGCAACAGAGTCGGTCATATGAGACAAATGAAACTGCTTGAAAAATACGGCATTCGTGGTTCAATATCTCTATCAACTGCCTTGTGTGATCATCACCCTGAAATTATCGAAATGTGTCAAGAGCGTGACTGGGAATTTTTCAGCCATGGCATTTATAACACACGATATACCTACGGCATGACCGAGCAACAAGAACGTGACATGATCAAAGATTCAATGGAAACCATTTATAAGCACACTGGTCAGCATTGTGCGGGATATTTGGCCCCAGCATTGTCGCATTCTGAGCAAACCCTCGACTTATTTGCTGAAGTTGGTACTGAATTGTTTGGCAAAGAGGGCAAAGAAACCGCCGGTATTTATACCTGTGACTTATTTCACGATGATCAACCCACGCCAATTCATACCCGCAGTGGTAAACGTTTTGTTTCCATTCCTTATTCTTTAGAAATGAATGACACCATTGCTTATGTCGTTAATAAAGTAGAGCCACGTCGTTATGGACAGATGATCCAAAATAACTTCGACCGCTTATATCAAGAGGGTGCGGAATCTGGCACGGTAATGTGTATTCCTACTCATAATTATCAAGTAAGTTGTCCTCATCGTATAAAGGCATATGAAGCGGCGCTTGATTATATTACAAATCACCCTGATGTTTGGGTGGCAACCGGTCGAGAAATTGCTGATTATTACTTAGCAAATGGTTATGACAGCACTGTAGAGAGTATCAATCAGGCTAAAGTTAACATTGATTTATCCGCGATGAAGGAAGCTAAATAATGACCGATATTAAGCATCTACCAGAAAACTATTTAGATTACGAACAACGCTCTTACGGCATGGATCATCAGTTATATAACTGGTCAATGCTCACTGACCGTAAAGCAATTAAATGGCCTAACGGAAAAAAACTCGCCTTATGGATAAATGTTTCTGTACAGTTTTTTCCTATGGATCAAAAAGGTAAACCGTTTAAAGTCCCTGGTGGCATGACCATGCCATATCCTGACTTACGCCACTTTAGCTTACGTGACTATGGAAATAGAGTGGGTATATTTAGGGTGTTAAAAGCGCTTGATAAATATCAGGTGAAATCAACCTTTGCGATTAACAGCAGGTTAGTTCAGCAAGCACCATATTTAGTGCGAAAATTGGCAGGACGTGATGATGAAATTATTTGTCATGGCTGGGATATGGACACAATTCATTATGGAGACGCAGCACAAAGTGAGGAAAATAATGAATCAGCACTTATAGAAAAATCATTAAACGTTCTTCGCCAAGCGACAGGAAAACCCATAAAAGGCTGGTTGAGTCCAGCTAAAAACCAAAGCGAAAATACTAGCCGTTATTTAAAAGAAAATGGTATCGATTTTTGCTGTGATTGGGTAAATGATGATATGCCATATCCGTTTAATAGCACAGCAGGTGCATTATGGAACATGCCATTATCAACGGAATTAGATGATCAGTTTATTTTGCAAACTAATCTACATTCAGAAGAGTCTTATTTAACACAAATTTGTGATGCGTGTGATTACTTAATAGATGAAGCTAAAGAACAGGGGGGTCGGATCTTAACGTTAAACATTCACCCTTGGATATTAGGGCAACCTCATCGTATTGCTGTATTAGAGAAAGTATTGGCCTATATCATGTCTAAAGACGAAATATGGTCGGCAAGTGCCAGTGATATTCTATCTGAGTTTACTGCCCAGCAAGATTAAGCTCTCTAATATAATTATTTAATGGCAGTAGAAAAAAAGGTTCATGTTAATGAGCCTTTATTGTTTGCCAACGGAGCTGACAAACTCGCCCTAGTGAAAGACATCAGAGTCACCCCCAGTGAATGAAATAACACTTAAGGATCTGAATTGTGCTTAAAAGTGGCCACTATCCAAGGTATATATATCGCTCGCTCGGCCCTCTAAAGCAGTAGTTTTTTAATAGCTTCTTTGTCGGCAGGCTGTGTAAAAACTATTGATCACCTTTTGGTCTAAGTATGTGATGTTTATGATCAATCAGTCTTAGCCACCGGTCCAACTTTAAGACCGAATTTAGTATAATAAAATGGTAAGCCAAACCAGAGTATATCTGACATGTCTCACCATATTAAAGGTCAACCAAGACACCAATCGACACTCTTCCCAGAAGCAATAGATGAC
>JBNMPS010000061.1:0-15134 GCA_051277005.1 Pseudohongiellaceae bacterium | reverse complement strand
CTGACCAGATATCGCGATAGGGGTACCTAGCTCGACATATGCCACTAAATCCTCATAGCTACCTTCAGAATCCCTACATACATCTATTGGTTTTGAAGAAGGTTTTCTTACCCTACGTCGATTTACTCGTGCCAGTACTCCTGCTGCTTTACGCAACCAGTCATTTTGAATCTCTTCGATCAACACTTCATTAGTAGTGAAATCAATACGAACCCAGGCCATGGTTTTCTTTCCAGCTTGGCAAACTGGATGCCCCCAATACTCAAATAGACCATAGTTATCCAACGGTTTAATCAGCCGCCTGTACATAGCTTCATGACCATTACAACTGCAATCTCAAAGGATTACTAGAGTAGGTTAGGCCGATTTGCCTCTATCAAGCATCAGGCATCACCGAGGATGGCTGACCATTAAACCGCGCATAAAGCCCAAAACAAAGCGTATCAACGCAGGAAATAGGCATTCCCCCTTCTATAACCAGAGCACTCAAGGTAATTTGGACGTACCGGACTCAAAGAAGCTATCGATGATATGTTAGCCCTAGCCCGCCCCATTAAATCCTTTTACCTATTTTGTACTCGGAAAGGTCGGCCATACATCAGGATTTGATTCGAGCTGGCAAACAGCCATGAAAATGGCATTTGCAGAAACAAAGTTAGAGAATAAATTTACTAAGCATGATCTGCGCGCCAAAGTTGGCAGCGATGCCGACACTGACGAACCAGCACAACGGCAGCTAGATCACACAAGCCCAGCAACAACACATAAAAGTACCGCAGGAAGGCAGTAACCATTCCAGTAGCAAAAGGCTTCCAAAAGCACGATGATAAATGAATTCTTTAGGACAATTTCAATCTTTAGGATAAGACACAAAAAAGGCCACCCGAAGGCAGCCTTTAAAGCTTTGTAAGCTGTTGAAATGCTTACGAATAATGGTGGGCCGTGCTGGAATAAAAAATCGAGATAGTGTGTCTCTCAGTCGAGGCTACGTTTGGCTCTTGGAGGTCGTGGTGCTGGATTGATCATTTCAGCCTAGGGGCTGTAATGACCGGCTTTGCGGGCTTCGTCGCAGACTCCTCGTCCAAACTCCTCTCTAAGCGGAGTTTGTCGAACCGGCTTAAAGAACGAATCCAGCACGACCCACCACAAACAAAAAAGGCCCACCCTTTCGGGTGAGCCTTTTTCGCTTTATATGGTGGGCCGTGCTGGATTCGAACCAGCGACCAATTGGTTAAAAGCCAACTGCTCTACCAACTGAGCTAACGGCCCCAGAAAGTGGCGCTATAATAGTGTTTTGACGATAAAAGACAAGCTTTTTATACAGTTTCCTCTCATTTATTTAGCTTTTTCTCTATGCTGATTATTTTTAAAACACTTTGCTTATTTTTACATCAAATTATGTAGCGCGTAGGGTCTGTTATCCCTAATTTTTTAAAGCCTTCACGTCGAAGGTGGCAGCTATCACAGTGACCACAGGCCTCACCAAGGTCATTAGCTTGGTAGCAGGACACGGTCTTGCTGTAATCCACACCCAGCTCGATACCTTTTGCGCTTATCTCAGACTTGGTTAAGTTCATCAAGGGTGTGCGTATTGTCAGCTTCTGGCCTTCAACGCCCGCCTTGGTGGCCAGGTTAGCCAAGATCTCATAGGCCTCGATATATTCAGGCCGACAGTCAGGATAACCCGAGTAATCAACCGCATTAACACCTATAAAGATATCGTGAGCCTCAAGTACCTCTGCCCAACCCAAAGCAATTGATAAAAACACCGTATTTCTTGCGGGCACGTAAGTAACCGGGATACCTTCACCACCACACTCCGGTACATCAATTGATGTGTCGGTGAGGGCCGAACCGCCAATACTACTTAAATCTAAATTGATGGTTTTATGCTCTATAGCACCCATTTGCTGTGATAACTGCTTGGCAGCAGCTAATTCAGCATGGGTGCGCTGGCCATAGTCAAAAGCCATGGTATAGCACTGATAGCCTTCGGTAATTGCCATTGCTAATACGGTGGCTGAATCCAAACCACCTGACACCAAGATCACTGCTTTTTTGTTGGTTACTGCCATTGTTAATGCCCTGCTGCGTCATTCCAGAGTAATTTATGTAATTGAAGTTGAAAACGTACCGGTAGGTTATCTTCAATAATCCAGCCGGCTAAGGCTGTAGCGTCTATTTCACTGAAGCTAGGAGAAAATAAAACGTCACTGGCTTTAGCCAATAGCTGCAGCTCATCCAGTTTAAACCGGGCCCAGTCATAGTCTTCACGATTACAAATCACAAATTTCACCTGGTCATGCTGATTGAGCAAGGGGATATTGCTGTAATCGTTCTTGGCCATCTCGCCAGAACCAGGGGTTTTTAAATCCAACACTTTGACGACGCGTGAATCAACACCTTGCACGCTAATAGCACCACTGGTTTCGAGTGAAACTTCGTAGCCCTTATCACACAAGGCCTCTAGCAACGGCCAACAGTTTTTTTGGGCTAAGGGCTCACCGCCCGTCACCGTAACATAGCGCGGATTGTACTTGGCTACCTCATCTAATATAGCCTGCTGTGTCCATTTTTCACCGCCATGAAAGGCATACTCTGTGTCGCAATAATCACAGCGCAACGGACAACCCGTTAGGCGTACAAATACCGTGGCTAGGCCTGCGGTTCGAGTCTCCCCTTGTAGGGAATAAAAGACCTCTGTGATTCTTAAATCGCTCATCGTATCGCTTATGCTTATTGCACGGTTGATTGAATACTGAAGATAGCCAGATTTTACTATTCTTGCTTTACCCTTGAAGAAAAGCTGCCATCAAATGGTCGCGCATAATAGCGAAAAACCGCAGCTGTCGCCAGCCACGGTTCAAAAAACCATCAATTATTTAGAGGTGTTACAGCAAAAATTAAGCCGGACTTAAAACCTATCCCGAAGGAAGGTTTTAGCCTTATTAGCCGCTGAGCTAACACCACCACCGTACTCGGCAATAACTCGTTGTAGCCACTGCTTTGACTTCTCTTTATTGTCTTTTAAGTAATAGACCGTGCCCAATTTATACATCGCATCCGCTTCTTTGGGGTGCTTGGGGTACAGCTCAATTAACTGAGTAAACGACTGCCTAGAGGCTTCGAGGTCAGCGGGTTTAATCACCAAATACAACTCACCTAACCAGTAATAGGCATTAGGCGCATATTTGCCATCGGGGAAATCCAGTAAAAACATCTGAAAGGCCGAGAGAGCCTCAGCGTATTGGCGCTTTGGCACTAAACCATAAGCGCCATCATATGCCGCCTTTTCACCTTCAGCGACCGGTTTATCACCTTGGGAGCTAACCACTTGTGATTCAGAGCCTGATGTCGCGCTGCCCGTACCCAAACCCTCCGCCGGTGCTCTTTGCGCAATACCCGCCAAACGCCTATCAACATCAATATAACGCTCCGTTGATTGTTGTTTAAGACGCCCTAGCTCGTGAGCTTGCTCCTCAACTAAACCACGCAACATGCGTACTTCATCTTGCAGAAGTTGCAGCTGATAAAACAGCTCACCCTGGCTTTGACTGTTAGCACTAACAACAGGCTGCGGTTGTGACAGCGCTTGCTTGGGCTCTGGCTGATATTCACTAGAAGCATCAACCACTTCAACCTGCGAAGAAGCCTCTATAGAAAACAGAAAAGCCGCACTGCTAAGCAGGGCGGCTATAGTATATATATGCTTTTGCATGAGTCTCTTCTATGAAAAGATTACTTAAGTTCTACGCGACGATTTTGTGCGTAAGAAGCATTGTTACTGCCATCGGCAACGGGACGCTCTTCACCATAGCTGATCACTTCAACACGGTAACGCTCAACACCATTGATGATTAGGTAGTTAGCGACTGCATTGGCACGACGCTCACCTAGCGCTATGTTGTAATCACGAGTACCACGCTCATCGGCGTGACCTTCTAAACGAATTTTGCTGTTGCCACCTTTTAAGATTGCAGCCTGCGCATCCAGATCAGCGCGAGTATCAGCTGATAACGTCGCTTGATCAAAATCGAAGTAGAAAACAGTTTTTAATGCAGCCATTGCATCGGCTTTGGCTTGAGCTTCGGCTTCGGCTTCGGCTTCGGCATTTGCATTGGTTTGTGCAGCGGCATCAGCAGCCTGTTGTTCAGCAGCCGCTTTATCAGCAGCCATTTGATCGCTGTCGTCATTGCTAGTTGATGCACAACCAGCCATCAAAGCACATGAGAAAAAGGCAATTAAGATTTTGTTTGTATTCATTTGTAATCCTAGGTCGTGAGCAGTTATTAATATTAGTATTTTTTGACAGTTGCTAACTGTGTACATCCAAGCGTTAACCGCGATAAATACATCTAGCGATGACTATAGCGCCAGCCACCCGCCCATTTCGCAACGGTAATAACCGTAGTCTATCTATTTATAAAGCTACCCGCTATACAAAAAGCCTAAGTATTTGGGAGCAAGCTAACATTTTTTGATTTATTCAGCTAAAAAGGGCGACCAAGCCGGTTCTCGCACATCACCAAACTTAGATGGCAGGTGGAATTTGACCCCACCATCAATCGAAACTGCCGATAAAATACCTTTGCCTCGGTACTGCGTGGCATATAACAGCATGGTGCCATTTGGGGCAATGCTGGGGGATTCATCTAAGGCGGTTTCAGTGAGTGTTTCTATATTGCCGCTATCGATATCTAACAACGCGATATGAAAATCCCCGGTCCCTTGATGAACCATAATGATGCCGCGGCCATCCGGCAGCACTCGCGCACGGGCGTTGTATTTACCTTCAAAGGTTAAACGCTCTTCGTAGCCGTTAGATAAAGTTACTTGATAGATCTGTGGCTTACCACCGCGATCTGAGGTGTAAACAATGGATTTGCCATCGGGTAACCAAGAAGGCTCCGTATCAATCGCGTAGTGCCTAGTGACTCGAGTTAATTGACGGCTGGCAATATCCATTACATAAATATCAGGGCTACCATCTTTCGATAACACCATCGCCAGCTGCTTACCATCGGGAGACCAACTGGGTGAGCCATTGATGCCGGTAAAGTTGGTTAACTGTGTGCGTTGCTTAGTACGCAGATCATACATAAATACGGCTGAACGTGTGGTTTCAAAAGACACATAGGCAATGCGCTGACCATCAGGCGCCCATGCGGGCGTCAAAATAGGTTGATCTTGATCGAGCAAGACTTGCTCTCTAGCGCCATCAATATCAGACAACAGTAAACGGTATCTAAACTGGCCCACCCCACGCTTTTCAGAAGAAACATAAAGTAATTTAGTACTGAACGCGCCGCGTATGCCCGTTAACTGCTCGTAGACTTTATCGCTAACATGATGAGCCAGGCCGCGCAGCTCTGACTTATCCATCAGCTTAGAGGAGCTTAGAATCTGCTTTTGGCCATAAACATCAAACAACTCATAGTCAACACGCAATTGGCCAGCCACATCAGTTAAGCGGCCCACTAACAAGTAATCAACACTAGATCGGCGCCAGTCACCAAAATGCACATCGCTTGCTTTATGAGGATGACCTAACATATCACTGCGTGACATGGGGGCAAATTGGCCGCTGCGGTATAAATCTAGCTCGATGATTTTAGCGATATCTTCACCCGCCTTACCTGCGCCTTGCCAACTGAAAGGCGCAACCGCGATAGGCGTTGGGTTATCTCGGCCTTGGGTAATCTCTATGGTGAGTTCAGCTTGTGACTGCCCTACCGACAAAAATAAGACTGCTATAAAAAATAAAACGCGCTTCACCGGCGTAAATCCTCTGGGTTAAATGTCATTCTAAAACGACGAAATTCTCTGTTAAATAGTTTGAGCGGCAACTGTTGCAAGTCCGAAAATTGCTTAGCCCTTTTTACTGCGGCGACGGCTGAGCGATCAAACGTGGCACTACCACTACTTTCTATCACACTGACATTAATCACTTCGCCAGTGGGTACTAAATTCAATTGCAGGGTCGCCTTCATACCATTTCTAGCACTAGCGGGACGACTCCAATGTTGTATTATTGCCTGGCTAATTAAAGCAACGTGATTATTGACCAACTCAGCTTCGGTTAACGCCAGTTCCTCTTGCTGCTCTTGATCTAAAGCAGCATCTAAATCTGAAGCGACACTGTCTAATAACGCTTGTTTTTCTTGCTGCAAACGCTTTTGCTCTGCCAAGCGTTTTTGCTCTTGCGCCAACTTGGCTGGGTCAATTTTATCGCTCGCTAAAACTTTTGGCTTAGGTTTAACGGTTGGCTTAGCATCAATGATGGGCTTAATCGCCGCCTTTGGTTTTTTAACTTTTTTGACGACTTTAGGCTTGGGCTTGGGTTTTTCCAAGGTCACCAGCCTTGCCTCAACATAGCGAGGTGTTTGCCGCTTAATCACGGTGCGCTCCCCCGACCAATCGATCAAAAAGGCAGCCACTAATGCACCATGCATCGATAGCGTTAAAATTAAGGGCAGAGTGAGTGACTTAAGCAACACGGCTAGGGCGTCTCTGTCACCAAGCCTACCGAGGGTGCGCCGGCAGCTTGTAGTGTAGTCATCAAGGTCACCACATCGCCATAGGGTACCGCTTGGTCACCCCATACCAACACCACAGTATCGGGCTTACGACGTAATATTTTGCTCACCTTATCTTTAATCACCCCTAGCGAGGCTGAGGTCTCTTGCTCACTACCGAGGTTGATAAAAAAGCTGCCATCGGCTTTAACCGAAACGATTAAGGGCTCGCTATCTTGTTTGCCTACCGGTAAAGCCGCCGCTTTTGTCAGTTCAACTTTTACCCCTTGCATCAGCATGGGGGCGGTTACCATAAAAATAATCAGTAGTACCAACATGACATCAATGTAAGGCACCACATTAATCTCAGACATGGGCTTGCGGCGTTTGTGTCGTCTAGACATCTGGCTTATCCCTTGGCTGCCGCAGAATGAGACTGCCGGTGCAAAATACTGAAGAACTCATCCGAAAAAGTTTCGTATTTATTCATTAGGGAGTCGAAACGCGCTGAGAACCGATTGAAGCCAACCACCGCTGGAATAGCCGCAAACAAGCCCATGGCGGTTGCCACCAACGCTTCTGAAATACCGGGTGCGACTGTCGCCAAGGTTGCTTGATGCATCATAGCCAAACCCTGAAAGGCGCCCATAATACCCCACACAGTTCCAAATAAACCCACGTAAGGGCTGGTTGAACCTACCGTTGCCAAAAACGCTAAATGTTTTTCCATTTGCTCTTCTTCGCGAGATACCGCAACCCGCATAGCACGCTGAGCCCCCTCCATAATGGCATCTGGCTCAATGCTGCCCTGCTGGCGAAGCCGGGTAAACTCTTTAAAGCCTGCTCGAAAGATATTTTCCAGACCAACAGCCGCTTTACCTGATTCGGCATTGGCGGTACCTTTTCTAAATAGCTGGCTTAAATCAACACCCGACCAAAACTGCTTCTCAAAAAGACGCATAGCAGCATGAGCTGCACGAAAATAAAACATGCGCTGCACAATCATAAACCAAGACATAATGGAGGCTAAAAACAGAATTAACATCACTAGCTGAACGGTAATACTGGCATTAAGAATTAAATCGATGACTGAGAGTTCTTCTGCCACGGTGGCTCCATTATTGTTAACGTTATTCAATTATTTGATGGCGGCTAGTGTACCCTTGATTAGCCGCGCTGATAAGCGCATAAAACGTGAGATCTAGCGCATTTTAAGTGTTTATAAGCCCAAAGCCTGTTTCATTGGCCGGGGAATACGCTTGGGGTTCATACCCGGCTTAGATACGCAGACAATTTTGACTTCACCTTGGCATAACAGTTCACCGTCGCGGCTAACTAATTGCTCCATGGTTAAATAACAGGCGCCATGATCAATCACTTTGGCAGTGACACTTAACTCATCGTCTAGCGTAGCGGGCTTTAGGTATTCACCCTTGATGGACTGCACCACAAACATTAATTCTTGATTAAAAATATATTGCTTACCAAAACCCAAACCTCGTAAATACTCGGTGCGAGCACGCTCCATAAACTTAAGATAATTGACGTAGTACACAATGCCACCCGCATCGGTATCTTCGATGTAGACCCTCAGGGGCCATTCAAAAAAATTACTCATATTGGACGCCGTTATCGCGTGGGTTATTTGTTTTTAGGGCTGTTTGTTTTCTGAGCGACTTATCTTCTAGTCTATTTATCTTCAGGCCTACTTAACCTTCTGGATAGTCATAGCCAAAGTGCGCATACACCTTACGGGTAACCATACGACCTCTGGGTGTGCGGATTAAGTAGCCTTGCTGGATTAAGTAGGGTTCGATTACATCTTCGATGGTGCCACGCTCCTCGCTAATCACTGCCGCCAGATTATCCAAGCCAACCGGCCCACCTTCAAATTTTTCTATTAACGCTAACAACAAACGTCTGTCGAGTTGATCCAGACCCTGCTCATCAACATTGAGCATGTTTAAGGCTTTATCGGCGATGTCTATATCAATAATGCCCCGGCCTTTAACATCAGCATAATCACGCACTCTTCGTAATAAACGGTTGGCAATACGAGGCGTGCCTCGCGAGCGCTTGGCAATTTCTAAAGCGCCTACGGCATCCATCTCAACCTCAAGATAATGGGCCGAACGCTGCACAATCGCGGCTAAATCTTTAACGGAATAAAACTCTAAACGCTGCACAATACCAAAACGATCGCGTAAGGGAGAGGTTAACAAGCCCGCTCTAGTGGTTGCCCCCACTAAGGTGAAAGGTGGTAGCTCTAATTTAATCGAACGAGCGGCTGGCCCCTCGCCTATCATGATATCCAGTTGATAATCTTCCATCGCAGGGTAAAGCACCTCTTCAACATGAGGGCTTAAACGATGAATCTCGTCAATAAACAACACATCACCGGGCTCTAAATTGGTCATTAGTGCGGCTAAATCACCGGCCTTTTCTAATATCGGGCCGGATGTGGTTTTTAACGACACACCCATCTCATGGGCCAAAATATTCGCCAAGGTGGTTTTACCCAAACCGGGCGGGCCAAAGATTAAGGTGTGATCTAAGGGCTCTTTACGAAGCTTGGCAGCCTGAACAAAGATATCCATTTGCTCTCGAACCACCGGCTGGCCGTGATAATCCGCCAAGGTTTTAGGGCGTATAGCTCTATCGATAATTTCTTCGTTAGGCTCTTCAGTGGCGGCGATTAATCTATCGGTTTCTATCATTTGCGTATCTATCGTTTTATCGATTAACCATATTTTTTAGGGCGAAACGGATTAAGGTTTCACTGCTTTCAATCGCGCCATTATTGACGGCTGAAATCGCTTTCGCGGCCTCTTGTGGTTTATAGCCTAGCGCAACTAAGGCGCTCGCTGCTTCACCGGCGTAATCCACTTTAGGATTAGCCGTTGCCATCAAGGGCAAGTCGTTACTGCCACCGATAGGCCAATCTTTTAGGCGATCTCGCATCTCTATCAGTAATCGCTCAGCGGTTTTTTTACCCACACCGGGCAAGCGTACCAGAGTCGCGGTGTCATCATCTCGCACACAGCGCACAAAATCATCGGTCTCTATACCCGACAATATGGTTAACGCCAGCTTAGGGCCTACACCATTAACTTTAATAAGCGCGCGAAATAACGTTCGCTCGCGCTGCTGAGCAAAACCATAGAGTAACTGAGCATCTTCGCGCACCACAAAGTGGGTATGCAAGGTAACCAACTCACCCACTTCAGGCAATTGGTAAATCGTCGTCATAGGCGCTTGTATTTCATAACTAACGCCTTGTACATCGACCAACAATATTGGCGGCTGTTTCTCAAGCAACGTGCCGTGAATTCTACCTATCATCTATAATCTCTATGTTTAATTCTTATCGTTGTATTCTTATCGTTCAACTCTTAAGGAGCCTCAGAGGCCGTAGTAATGCCTAAAAATGCCATACCTTATCTCACCCTACCACGGCGCATACGGGTTGCCCCGGCCATATTAACCAAACTAGCATGGGCATGGGCATGGCAAATAGCGGCCCCCAACGCATCGGCCGCATCCTCTTGAGGTAAACCCGGCAATTTGAGTAGTATTTTAACCATATGTTGAACTTGCTCTTTTTTGGCCGCACCGGTTCCCACTACAGCCTGCTTTATTTGCCTGGCTGAATACTCAAAGGCCTCTAAGCCCTGCGCCATACAAGCCACAATAGCGGCACCCCTAGCGTGCCCAAGCTTTAGCGCGGAATCAGCATTTTTCGCCATAAAGACCTGCTCTACCGCCACCTGTTGCGGGCAGTGGAGTTCGATAATTTCATTGACACTATCAAAAATCACTTTTAACCGCTCGGGCAGTTCAGCGTTGGGCAAACGTATAACACCACTGGTGATATATTGGTGTTGGTTACCCACCACATTAATCACACCAAAGCCGGTTTTACGTGAGCCGGGATCTATACCGAGAATAATAGTCATAAAGTTTAGTATTGTTATTGGTTTGAGCCGGTAGAGTAAACCCAGCTTATCGAACATCTGTATAAATTAACAGTATATTTAAGGTTTTTATTAGAAGGGGTAAAGCAACATAAACTGGGTAATGCGCATACACTGGATGTGGTTCGGTATCCAGCCAGAGCTAACATCACTAAATTGAGGATAAGCAAAAGAACATATTTAGAAGACGATAAAACGCTACTTATTTAAACAGTGCCATATTTGAGATAGATTCCGGCTTTCGCCGGAATGACAAGCTTAAGCAAGTGCCATTCACTTCAGAGCGCTTAAAACAGGCTGAGCCTATAAGGGGCCTTGCCTATAAGTGAAAAATTATTAGAGAAAAGCTCAGTATTCAATCATGGCTGTACTTAAAATAGGGCTCTGCTGCGGGAAAATCAAAACAGCCAGCTTTGCACCACTAGATGCTGTTGTTTGCAATAAGTTATGGATACCGGATCGAGTCCGGCATGACGAGAGTCCCTCCTGCTATGACGAGAGTCAAGCCGTACGATGCTCGGCTTTATGGGGCAGCAGTGAGCGGCTTAGCTCGAAGTCGAAATTTTTAAAAGCCCTATAATTAAGCGAAAAAATGGTCAAAAAAACGAAAGGTTATTAGAATTGAAACTATTAAAATTCTAAATTGTGATACACGTTTTGTACATCGTCCACATCGTTAATCATATCGATGAACTTTTCAAACATGGGCCTCGCGTCTTCATCAATGGGCGCTATATTTTGAGGAATGTATTGAATCTCAGAAACATCAAAATCGATTTCACCAAAAGCATTGGTTAAGGCCTGCTTGGCTTTAAAGTAATCCGTATTAGGAACAAAAATAGTAATGATGCCGTCATCACTTTCAATATCACTCACATCCACATCATCCATCATTAAGGCTTCCAGCACAGCGTCTTCATCGTCGTGCTTGAACACAAAAATAGCCGAGTGATCGAACATGTGACTAACGGTACCTTGAGTCCCAATTTTGCACTTGGTTTTAGTAAAACATAAACGCACATCACCAAAGGTACGGTTGGGATTATCGGTTAAGCATTCGATCATTACCATGCTACTACCGGGGCCATACCCTTCATAAATAGCTGATGCGTAATCTTCGCCACCACCGCCTTTCGCTTTCACAATGGCTTTTTCTATAACATGCGAAGGCACCTGATCTTTTTTGGCTCTATCTATCAAACTGCGTAGCGCTAAGTTGCCATCAGGCTCACAACCGCTCTGCTTGGCACACACATATATCTCACGACCATATCGACTATAAACCTTAGCTTTTGCATCAGAGGTTTTGGCCATTGATTCTTTGCGGTTTTGATAGGCTCTGCCCATGGGGTGTTACTCCAATCTTTAAAATTCTTTGCTAATCATGAAAAAAACGCTGAGCAATCAACCCGTCAGCGGCTTTGTTAATTATGCTGTTTATTCCATTGCCGCCAATATAGACTCGGAAATATCGGCATTAGTATAGACGTTTTGTATGTCATCCAATTCTTCTAACATATCCACCAAACCGATCACTTTTTCTGCACCCGACTGGTCTAACTCAATCGTCGTTGAGGGCAACATAGTCACCTCTGCATGATCGGGTTTTAAGCCCGCCGCCACCATTGTATCTTTAACGGATAGAAACTCTTCGAATGCCGTAAAAACATCGATAGAGCCATCATCATGAGTGACCACATCTTCAGCACCCGCGTCCAAGGCGACGGTCATGATTTTCTCTTCGTCACCTTCAGCAAAACTAATTTGACCGATGCGACTAAACAAATATGCAACCGAACCATCGGTGCCTAAATTACCACCACGCTTTGAAAAAGCATGACGCACTTCTGCAACGGTACGGTTACGGTTATCGGTGAGGCACTCCACTAAAACCGCAATGCCATTCGCGCCATAACCTTCGTAGGTAACCGCTTCGTAGTTATCTTCATCGTTAGTCCCGGCACCACGGGCGACAGCTTTTTCGACGGTTTCGCGCTTCATGTTAGCGCCGAGGGCTTTATCGATAACAGCGCGTAGGCTGGGATTATCTTCTGGGTTGGGGCCGCCCGATTTGGCCGCCACGACGAGTTCACGAATGATTTTTGTAAATATCTTGCCACGCTTAGCGTCTTGGGCTGCTTTGCGGTGTTTGATATTGGCCCATTTACTGTGACCTGCCATGAATACGTCTCCGGTCTTCTTTAATCCTCACCCAGAGGACGCCTTTTCTATTTATTATTTATATTGTTGATTTTTTGCCCTACAGAGCGAATTCATTTTATTTTCTTCCGTTGCTCGGCGACTTATTTAGGGGAAGTAACCGAGCCCTGGTAGAAAGTTTTATTGAGCTTTTGGTTTCTCACGTAAACGAATATTCAACTCACGCAATTGCGCAGGGTCTGCCACTCCCGGCGCGTCTGTCATTACACAGGCGGCACTTTGAGTTTTAGGAAAGGCAATAACGTCGCGAATTGATTTTGAACCCGTCATTAACATCACTAAACGATCCAAACCAAACGCCAGCCCACCATGTGGAGGGCAACCGTATTTAAGGGCGTCTAGCAAGAAACCGAACTTTGCTTGCTGCTCCTCTGCTTCGATCCCTAAAATTCTAAAGACCGTTTGCTGCATATCTGACTGATGAATACGAATTGATCCGCCACCTAATTCTGTGCCGTTTAGAACCATGTCGTAGGCGACAGAAAGTGCTTCACCAGGATTAGCTTCTAGCTCTTCAGGAGAGCAAGCTGGCGCGGTGAATGGGTGATGTAATGAAGTCCAGTTTTTACCATCGCTAGTTTTTTCAAACATGGGAAAATCAACTACCCATAGAGGCGCCCACTCAGCCGTGAACAGATCCAGGTCTTCACCCACTTTACAGCGCAACGCACCGAGCGCTTCGTTTACAATTTTGGTTTTATCCGCACCGAAGAATACGATGTCGCCATCAGCTACTTCTAAGCGATCCATCATTTGTATAACAATATCGTCTGGCATAAATTTAAGAATTGGCGACTGCAAGCCTTCAATGCCCGCGGCTTTGTCATTTACTTTTACCCAAGCCAAACCTTTAGCACCATAGATGCTGACATACTTGGTGTATTCGTCAATTTTCTTGCGGCTTATTTGCGCACCGCCAGTCACTTTAAGAGCCGCTACGCGACCTTCTGGGTCGTTGGCTGGGCCATTAAACACTTTAAAATCAACCTGCTGCATCAAGTCATTGACGTCAACCAACTCTAGTGGAATACGTAAATCGGGCTTATCGCTACCAAAACGATCCATGGCTTCAGCGTAAGGCATACGCGGGAATTCGCCCAAGTCGACACCTTTAACCGATTGAAACAACTCACGAATCATGCCTTCAGTAATCGCCATGATTTCATCGTCGCTCATGAACGATGTTTCTAAATCGATTTGAGTGAATTCTGGTTGGCGGTCAGCACGTAAATCTTCATCGCGAAAACACTTGGCAATTTGGTAGTAACGATCCATACCCGACACCATCAACAACTGTTTAAACAGTTGAGGTGATTGTGGCAAAGCGAAAAACTGACCTTCATGAGTACGGCTAGGCACCAAATAATCGCGCGCACCTTCTGGGGTCGCTTTGGTTAAGATAGGCGTTTCAATATCCAAAAAGCCACTGTCGTCTAAGTAGTTACGAATAGACTGAGTAACGCGAGAACGCAACTTTAACTTCTCTAACATTTCTGGACGGCGTAAATCAATATAGCGGTACTTTAAGCGAACGTCTTCACCGACAGAGATATGCTCATCCAATTGAAATGGCGGCGTAGCGGCAGCGTTGAAAATCTCTAACTCTTTCCCTAATACCTCGATTTCGCCGGTAGACATATTAGGGTTAATCGCATTTTCATCTCTAAGACGAACACGGCCTTTAACCTGAATAACATATTCACCACGCACTTTATTGGCACGTTCAAAGTGCTCTTGGGTATCAGGGTCGAAAACCACCTGAACAATACCTTCGCGATCGCGCAGGTCTAAGAAGATAACACCACCGTGGTCACGACGACGATCAACCCATCCGTTTAGTACAACTTCCTGATCGACGTGATCAGCGTTTAAAGTGCCACAATAATGACTGCGCATGTGCTTGGTATTCCTGTATTTAGTCTAAATCTTTATATTGAACCAGTTTAAGGCTAGCCATTAGCTAGCGCTAGAATCACTGGTGTTGCTGCCGGCACCGCTCTCGCTACCGCCTGCTACATTTTTCTTGGCGCCGGTTTTAAAATCGGTCTCGTACCAGCCACCGCCTTTCAAGCGAAACCCAGCGGCTGAAATTTTCTTTTTTAAATGGGGCGCTTCACAGCTCGGGCAGTTTTTTAGAGGATCATCACTGATTTTTTGCAGAGCCTCAAGCTCATGCTGACAGGAATCACACTGATATTCATATATAGGCATACATCACCCGCTCTTCTCCGGCTGCCCACAAATTGAGCAATACCAACAAATTAAAGCGCGCGATTATACCCTAAAACCGAGGTGAGGGTGAAAGCCTATAGGGCGTCTAGCTAACGCTTTAAGCAAAAAAACCTACAACAAGATGTTTTTATTACCCCTTTTACAAGTAAACAACCACTAACCACAAAAACATGATACAGCCCCATACCACAAC
>JBNMPS010000060.1:0-15319 GCA_051277005.1 Pseudohongiellaceae bacterium | reverse complement strand
CACTATCTATCTAGCCCAGCTGGATAAGCATCAAATGGGAGCAAGACATGATGACTAAAGCACTACAAAAAATAGCTCGCGGCAAAATCAACAGTTGCAACCACTGCCATAACGATGCCCGACTGCCTACTGACCTACTCTTTAAAGATGGCAGGCTTACGGGCCAACCGGCTCGTGGACTATCAACTTTCGGCGTCATTGGGCTCTTATATCAATCACAGGCCACAGCCCAAGCAAGCCTTGAAGGAGGCATACGATGAAATCACAAACAGTAAAACAGTCACTGGCTGCACTATCTCTTTGCGCAATAGCGGTAACGACTTCAGCCTCATCACTAAACAGCGGCAAGCAACAAACGCTTGTTGAAGCTTGCCAGTCAGTGTTAACACTCGATATACAACAGACAAGTATTGAACAATGTACAGGCTATTTAACCCGTTACGTCGATGACGTATTTACGCCTAAAAATGAATCTAAAGTCCAAGCTATTTTGAATGCCAAAATAAAAAGAAGTTACTCCGCCTTTGAGGATAGGGCTTTTCAAACACGTATCGGCTCATCCTGGCTGAAGCAAGCTGGGGACCCTATCAATGAAGTCTGCGCACTTGATAACCATCAACACAATGCAATTTGTTAGTACAGAATAACCACACACATCTGGAGTAAACAGTATGAATTTGAACATTAGCTTTCGAAACATGCGTGGCAACGGAGAAATTATCAACCATATTGATCATCGCCTTTCATTTGCTTTTGCACGCACCCGTGATGAAATTGCCAGCACAACCGTTATCGTCACTGATGTTAATGACCCCAAAGGTGGTGTGGATAAACAATGTAAAGTAGTCGTTAAGCCCTTTGGCCTAAGGGAGATTGTCATCACTGAAAAAAGAGACGACATACGCCAAGCAATCGATCGCTGCCTTGCCAGAGCGGGTCGGTGCCTCAATCACAAATTAAAACGCAAGCAGGCGCTACGGAAGAAAACCCAAGACACGCTGGATATACAGCCTGAATTAGTTCACGCCATATAAGTATAATTTGATGCGGCCAAAGAGATGCTTTATTTAAGAGAAAGGTGAAGCACTGGAAACAACAAGCTATTCCTTCAAAGACCCATCAATATTAGCGACCAAGCAGGGTCATCTGTCGTTTTTGTGGGTTTGTCTATCTTTGCCATATCAAGCAAGCGTGATTTTAGCTTTTTAGGCACATTAGAAGAGTTACCTCGTGCTGAAAAGCTGTCGCGCACCGACACAACACGACGTAATGTCTATAATGACTTAACCAGGGACATACTACCAACGCTAGCAGACGACCGAGCGGTTATCGTCTCAAACAAGGCCTCCCAACAATACAAAGCCATACTTGCAGACAACGGCCAGCCAGAGCCTACCCTACATGCTCATCAAGTTAACTTACCTCCGGCAGAGCTGGGGGTTTATCAATTTTTAATTATCAAGGTACACATTCTGCCCTTTTTAGATTAAATCGACCCTGTGACCCATTGAGTTATGACCGCATAAGTAGGAATACCAATCAAAACGTTGAACGGAAAGGTAATACCCAGCGATGAGCTGATCGATAAACTATGGTTTGCTTCTGGTAAAACAACACGCATCGCAGCAGGCACAGCGATGTAAGAAGCACTAGCACCCAAGACGGCCAACAGTATTGCACCTCCTTCAGAAAGCCCGATGGCAAGCCCTAACAAACAACCCAGCACACCGCCTACCAAAGGCATAGCAACACCAAAGGCCAACATAAAACTACCGATACGTTTAATTTCTTGCAGCCTACTTGCAGCAACCATCCCCATTTCGAGTAAGAATAGCGCAAGTACACCATTGAAAAGATCAAAAAAGAATGGCGCAATTGTTTGTGCGCCACTGCCAGCAAACACCCCAATCAACAAGCCCCCTACCATTAACACCATTCCCTGGTTAAAGAACACTTCATGCAATAATTTTTTGGTATTTAGCGATTGTGAATTGTCAACTGATCCGCGTCGCGCCAGCGCAATACCCACTATAATTGCAGGCATTTCTAAAAGCACCACAAACAAAGGTATATAAGCCTCGTAGGCAATATTTTGCGTTTCTAGATAGGCAACAGCAACAGCGTAAGTACCCACACTAACCGAGCCATAATGCGCAGCAATAGACGCCGCATCATGGCGCGGTAATTTGCCAAAGTAGTAAAGTAAAGGAAAGGCAATGAATGGCAAAAAGAAGCCAAACAAAATAACAAAAATAGACTGACTTACTAGTTCTAACGAGGCGTGCTCAGCAAGCGCAACGCCACCCTTCAAACCAATAGCCAACATTAAAAATAATATTAATGATTGGTATAGCGATTTAGGAAATTGTATATCTGAGCGCACTAGCGCAGCAAACACACCCAGTAAGAAAAAGGCAATGCTGGCATCAATTTGCATACTAACTACCTAAGCCATGTAGCCTGCAACCCATCATCTTGAGCCATCGCATGTAGATATTTTAATTGCCACCAGCTCAGATTGCATATTATATTCAGTACCTATGTTACGGGCAACAATAGCAACCCCAATCAAACTGAGACCTAGCACCATCAAAGCCATACCAATAGTGGCCTTGCTGGCTATAACAGCTCCAACGACTAATAAACTGACACCAACAACAACACTAAATATAAACCGAGTTTTTCCCATATTCCCCTCCCCTTTCACTTAAATAAATAAATAAATATACTGACTAAAACCAAACTTTATTGGCAAGTATCATGCCTCAAACCTATAATAGATAAAAATAGATAGTATCTAGCGTTAATATAGACAAATATCTATACATAGAGCTTTAAACACAAATCATCCAGAGTAATAAACCGCCATGACACGATCACGCTTACATGCTCATATAGGGACATTGCGACAATTAGAAATATTACTGGCAGTGCATGATCACGGCAGTATTAGTGGTGCGGCAAGGGCCTTATTCCTCACCCAGCCCACCGTTTCAATCCAGATGAAAAAACTTGCAAATGCTGTAGGTGCTCAGCTCTACAACATTAACTATCGCCAGCTCACATTTACTGATGCAGGGCTAGAATTACTCAAAACCGCCGTTGAGGTACTTGATAGCTTTGCCCGACTCGACCGGTCATTGGGTGAAATGGCTGAACTTAAGTCAGGCACACTACGCCTATCGGTCGTTAACACATCCCAGTACTTTATACCGCACTTACTCGGCCCTTTTTGCGAGCGCTTTCCTGATATTGACGTGCAACTCAACGTAGGTAATCGGCAACAAACCATCGATAAGTTAAAGCAGGGCGTGGAGGATTTTTATGTTTTTAGCCATCCTCCTGACAACAGTGAAACTGAAAGTATTGAGTTTCTCGACAACCCCCTGGTTGCCATTGCACACAAAGATCACCCGCTAAGCAGTAAAAAAATATTGACACTTGATCACTTATGCAAAGAACCTTTTTTAATGAGAGAACCAGGTTCAGGAACTCGACATGCCATTGAGAATTTTCTGAAAGAAAAGGGTAAAAATCTACACATTAGAATGACTATTGAGAGCAATGAGGCAATCAAACACTCGGTCATGTCGAAGCTAGGAATTTCAATATTATCTGCACATACACTAACTTACGGTGGTAAATCAGGACTGGTCCGTCTACCTGTTAAAGAGCTTCCCATTAACTCTCACTGGTTTTTTGTTTGGTCTAAATCTAAGCGCCAGACGGCAATCGCCAATCAGTTTCTTAAATATGTACAAAGTGAAGGCCGCGAGTTACTTCACAAAGAACTCAAGCTAAATAAACTCAATCGAAAATAAAAAAAACGGCATTAAAATAACATGCCCATCTACTTTGGCGCATCAATTTATCTTAAAAATAAATCACTTTGGCTAGAAAAGATTAAGCTAACAGGGCGATGTTGACTTAATCGCCTAAAAAACAACAACCTCATAAATTATTTTAGCAACAGACTAACGATGTCTTTGTCGCACTTACCAAGAGATCATCGCAGTATCATAATGACAAAATGCTCAGCAAATTGATATAAGCCCCAACTTCTGTATTTTTTAAATAAGATAAAAAAAACTATAGACTCTTGCGTTATTATTTTATCCTCGCTATGGTTAATCAGTTGTAAGTGGTAGCAGTATCAAGTCGATTTCTTACCCAAGTGGTTTGTTTTTTCGGGCAAGTGACTTCCATCTTTAACCCTTTTTGGGATGTGTGGAGCTCGTATGCAAGGTTATACAGCACAAGTACCCTCTTACCGACAGTTTGCCTTTAGCAATCTGCCACACCTCCACTCATCTTACTTCTCTTATTCCAATACCTCTTACCTCGAACAGCTTTTATATAGCTTTTTTGAATTTACAAAATTAAATCCCTGCCTTCCAATACTCAGTTTTTCAAATAAGAAGGCGGCCGCATGAGCGAAACCACTTCCCTCTGGCCCTTTGTCATTTATTTTTTTGCCGTGCTCGTTCTCGTTGCAACCATGCTGGGGCTCTCTTATATTTTGGGCCAGCCTCGAGGCAACCACGCGACCAACATGCCTTTTGAATCCGGTGTGTTATCCGTAGGCTCTCCACAAATTCATATGTCGGCAGAGTTTTATCTTATTGCCATTTTCTTTGTTATTTTCGATTTAGAAACCGTTTTTATCTTTGCCTGGGCAGTGGCCTTTTTTGAGCTGAGCTGGTCTGGGTTTATTGCAATTAGTGTCTTTATTTTCATTTTAGGTGTCGCGCTCGTTTATGAGCTTAAGTCCGGAGCACTGGACTGGGGCATGAAAACCAGAACCGGTCTACAACATCCAGGAGACAACCACTGATGGAATGGAATTTAACCAAGCCTGACGACATCATCGCCCGTACACCAGGCTCAATGGATTATAACGACGAAAGTATTGAAGAGCAGGTTAAGCGCAACGTCGCGTTTGCCAAGCTAGAAGACCTCGTCGCCTGGGGCCGGGCTCACTCTCTCTGGCCTTTTAACTTCGGGCTATCTTGCTGCTATGTAGAAATGGCCACCTCCTTCACCAGTCGCCACGACATTGCCCGCTTTGGCTCAGAAGTTATTCGCGCCACGCCGAGGCAGGCGGATTTAATGGTGATATCCGGTACCGTATTTAGAAAAATGGCACCGGTTGTACAACACCTGTACGACCAATTACTGGAGCCACGCTGGATAATTTCCATGGGCTCCTGCGCTAACTCCGGCGGCATGTACGACATCTACAGCGTGGTGCAAGGGGTGGATAAATTTATCCCCGTCGACGTTTATGTTCCCGGCTGCCCACCACGGCCAGAGGCCTTAATGCAGGGCTTAACGATGCTGCAAGAATCCATTGGCAAAGAGCGCCGCCCCCTAAGTTGGGTAGCAGGCGATCAAACGGTGATAAAACCAAAAATGCCTTCGCAGCGCGATTTATTACAAAAAGAAAGAAACCAGGCTACCGAACTGCGCAGCCCGGATGAAGTTTAGAAAAGTCATAAGAAATAAGAAATCTTAAAAAAATAATACCGTATCCGAAACACAGCAACGATAACAATACAAAGCATGTGTACGGATAAAAAATTTGTTCTCAGGCAAAACATAAATGCACACAAAAGCGAAGTTTACGCTTAGTAAATGAGCATGTTAGTCCATTTTATAGCCGCATGAGAGTAAAAGTTTATCCGTACATCGGGAGTCTTATGCTTAACGCTGAAGCGCTTAATAACAACGATACCGTTGGCAAACTCTATGCCCGCTTTGGCACAGACACGTTTGTGCCTCAGGCTACCGCCGATAACGTGCCCACCCTTTGGGTTGAACGTTCAAAGCTTATCGAAGTACTGCAACACCTCAAACAACAATTCCCCATGCTATTAGATTTATTCGGTGTGGATGAGCGCTTGCGAGAACATAAACCGCAAGCGGCAAAAGATTTCACCGTGGTGTATCACCTCATGTGCTTTAGGCCTGTTGAAGAGATACGGATAAAAACATCGGTCACTATTGACGATATTTCAGTTGCCACCGCCTGTGGCATTTGGCCCAACGCTAACTGGTATGAACGTGAGTGCTGGGATATGTACGGCGTAGAATTTAACGGTCATCCCAATTTGCGGCGCATCTTATTACCCCCCACCTGGGAAGGTCACGCACTCAGAAAAGATCACCCCGCCCGCGCTACCGAGATGGAACCTTTCAGCCTCGATGATGAAAAACAAGCGCAAGAGCAAGAGGCCTTACTATTTCGCCCAGAAGATTGGGGCATGGCAAGGGCCACCGACGACACCGAGTTTATGTTCTTAAACCTCGGCCCCAATCATCCGTCGGTACACGGTGTTTTTCGTATCGCTTTGCAATTAGATGGCGAGGTGGTCGTAGATTCTGTTCCCGACATTGGCTACCACCACCGCGGCGCCGAAAAAATGGCCGAGCGCCAAACCTGGCATTCATTTATCCCCTACACCGACCGCATTGATTATTTAGGCGGCGTGATGAACAACCACGCCTATGTGCTCGCTGCCGAGCAACTAGCGGGCATAGAAGTGCCCGACCGCGCCAAAGTGATACGCATCATGATGGCGGAGCTATTCCGCATCTCTAGCCATTTGGTTTTTTACGGTACTTTCTCTCAAGATGTAGGCCAAATGTCGCCTGTATTTTATATGTTTGCCGACCGCGAACGCTTATTGGGCATTGTTGAAGCGATCACCGGTGGCCGCATGCATCCAGCCTGGTTTAGATTAGGCGGCGTTGCCCAGGACCTACCCAAAGGCTGGGACAAAATGGTACGCGAATTTATCGATGCCATGCCGGCCCGCCTCGATCATTATCAAAAAATGGCCATGGACAACAGCATACTCAAGCAACGTACCGTGGGCATTGGTGCCTACACAACCCAAGAAGCGATGGACTGGGGAATTACTGGCCCCAGCTTGCGCGCCACTGGTTTTGATTTTGATTTACGCCGCGACCGCCCCTACGGTGGCTATGATCAATTCGAATTTGAAGTGCCTATTGCTCAAAACGGCGACAGCTACGACCGGGCAGTAGTTCGCATCGAAGAAATACGCCAAAGCCTACACATTGTTCGTCAGTGTTTAGAGAACATGCCCGAAGGCCCTTACAAATCTGACCACCGTTTAACGACACCACCTCCTAAAGAACGCACTCTGCAAGATATCGAAACGCTGATTCACCATTTTGTAAACGTCAGCTGGGGTCCGGCCATGAACGCGGGCGAATCCTCATTCCCTATCGAAGCCACCAAGGGTATTAATAATTATCACTTAATTAGCGACGGCGGTACAACCTCTTACCGCACTCGTATACGCACGCCCTCTTTTGCGGCGCTGCAACAAATTCCATTAATCAGTAACGGCTTAATGATTCCTGATCTGATTGCCATTATTGCCAGCATCGATTTTGTGATGGCGGACGTTGATAGGTAATGATGATGAGCGAACTAATACCCACACTCAGCGACGCCGAATTGGCCGATATCGACAAAGATATTTCGCACGCGCCTTACCGTGAGGCTGTCGCCATCGATGCCTTAAAAATTGTGCAGTCCTACCGCGGATGGGTATCGGACGAAAGCCTAAAAGCCATCGCCAAACATCTAGAAATGTCGGCAGAAGAGTTAGACGGCATCGCCACTTTTTATAATTTAATATTCCGTCAACCCGTGGGTGAAAAAGTGATTTTATTATGTAACAGCGTCACCTGCTGGATAAAAGGCTACGACAAAATTCGAGACCACATCAGCCATCACCTAGGCATAGGTTTAGGCGAAACCACCGCTGACAATGCCTATACCTTTTTACCCGTTACCTGCTTAGGCGCCTGCGACAAAGCCCCCGTTATGATGGTGGGTGATGACCTACATGAAAATATTGAAGTGGCGAGCATCCAACTTATTTTTCGCAACCGTGAGGAGGCCGAAGCATGAGCACTTCTTCAATTTTGAATAATCCACTCACCCGTAACGTGAGGGAAGATAAAAAACCCACCGATATGGCCGCCTACGAAGCCAACGGCGGCTATCAAGGTTTAAAAGCGGCACTCAAAAAAACACCCGCTGAGTGCTTACAAATCATTAAAGATTCCAACCTCCGCGGGCGCGGTGGCGCAGGCTTCCCCACCGGCATGAAGTGGAGCTTTGTGCCTATGGAAAATGTTTCCCCCGGCCACAAATATTTAATTTGTAACGCCGACGAAATGGAACCCGGCACCTTTAAAGATCGCCTACTTATTGAATGCGACCCACATCAACTCATCGAAGGCATGATTGTCTCTGCTTACACCATACAAGCTGATGTGTCTTATATTTTTATTCGCTCAGAATATTTAATCGCCGCACAACTATTAAGAGAGGCCATTGCCGATTGCCATGCCAAAGGCTATTTAGGCAACGATATTTTAGGCAGCGGATTTAATTTAGACATGCACGTACACGTTAGTGCCGGCCGTTATATTTGCGGTGAAGAAACCGCGCTCATTAGCTCACTGGAAGGCAAGCGAGCAAATCCCAGAGCCAAGCCACCCTTTCCGCAGGTCAGCGGTCTATGGGGTCGCCCTACCATCGTTAACAACGTCGAAACTTTCTGCAATATTCACCATATTATTGAACGTGGCGCTGAGTGGTTTCAGTCTTTAGGTTTAACGGACGACGCCGGCACTAAACTGTATGGCGTAAGCGGCCGCGTTAAAAACCCTGGCTGCTGGGAACTACCCATAGGCACACCCGTAAGAGATATTTTAGAACTGGCGGGTGGCATGGAAGACGGCTACGAACTACGGGGATTTTTACCCGGCGGCGGCTCTACTGATTTTCTCACCCCCGACCATTTAGATTTAGCCATGGACTACGACACCATAGGCAAAGCGGGTAGCCGTATGGGCACCGGCACGATGATTATTATGGATGACAAAACCTGCCCGGTCGGCTTTGTAAAAAATCTGGTGGAATTTTTCGCCCAAGAATCCTGCGGCTTTTGTACACCCTGTCGTGATGGCCTACCTTGGACAGCACAAGTATTAGACGATATACAACAGGGCCATGGCAAACCCGAAGATATGAACACTCTAGCCAAACAAATTGGATTTATTGGTGCCATGGGTAATACCCACTGCGCTCTTGCCCCCGGCGCAATGGAACCTTTAGCCAGTGGCATTAAATATTTTCGCGAAGATTTTGAACGTCACATCAATGAAAAAGACTGCCCGCTTTGCCAAGATAAAGCGTCTGTCGGAGGTGCCCACTAATGCCCGTGATCACCATAGACGGTAAAGAGTACGACGTTAAAGCTGGCGATAACTTATTGCAGGCCTGCTTATCACTCGGCCTAGACCTGCCCTACTTTTGCTGGCATCCCGATTTAGGCTCTATCGGCGCCTGCCGCCAATGTGCGGTGGTGCAATATCAAAATACCGAAGACAACCGCGGCCGCATCGTAATGGGCTGCATGACCCCCGTTACCGAGGGTGCCATCTTTTCTTTAAGCGGGGATAAAGCCGCAAAGTTTAGAGAAAACGTGGTTGAAGCCCTAATGCTTAACCACCCACACGACTGCCCTGTTTGCGCTGAAGGCGGCGAATGTCATCTACAAGATATGACCGTTATGGTAGGCCACCGCGACAGAAGTTATCGCGGTAAAAAGAATACCCATCGCAATCAATATTTAGGCCCGCTGATTCATCACGAAATGAATCGCTGCATTACCTGCTACCGCTGCACCCGCTACTACAAAGATTACGCCGGCGGCGATGACTTAGCCGCTATGGCCAGCCACGATCACGTTTACTTTGGCCGCCACGAAGAGGGTGTATTAGAGAGCGAGTTCGCCGGAAATTTAGTCGAGGTTTGCCCCACCGGGGTTTTTACTGACAAAAGTTTGGTTAATGAATACACCCGTAAATGGGATTTACAATCAGCCCCATCCGTATGCACCGGCTGTGCCGTAGGGTGTAATATTTTGCCCGGCGAACGTTATGGTAAACTCAAGCGCGTACACAACCGCTTCAATCACGAGGTAAATGGTTATTTCCTTTGTGACCGGGGTCGCTTTGGCGCCCAACACGTTAACAGCAAAAAAACACTCGCCAGCCCCGGTATTCGTAATGAGAACGGTAAGTTCGACGCTATCGGCCATCTCAGTGCATTAGGGCACATGGTTGAAGCTTGCCAAACAGAAAACATCGCGGCGATAGGTTCACCCCGTGCCTCGGTAGAGTCCAACTATTTATTGCGCAGCTTAGTGGGTGATGACAACTACTGCCCCGGTTTTAACAGCCACGAGCAATCTTTAGTCAATCGCGCATTACACTTACAACAAAATAGCTCAGCAGAAATCCCCAGCATTAAAACGATGGAATCTGCGGATGCTATTTTAATTTTAGGTGAAGATCTAACTAACACGGCCCCGAGAGTGGCGTTAGCCTTACGGCAATCCGTACGCAACAAAGCCTACGAGATGGCCGCCGAGTTAAAACTACAGCCCTGGCAAGATGCCGCTATTCGCAACCTCGCTCAAGATCAACTCAGTCCATTATTTATTGCTTCAGTTAGCGACACACGCTTGGATGATGTAGCCGAGCAACAACTATCACTAGCGCCACCAGACATTGCCAGATTGGGTGCCGCTATTGCTGCCGCCATCACTGGCAACAACAGCGGTGATGCAGCGATTGATTTAGGTGACGAAAATAATCAACAAGCTAAACATATCGCACAAACTTTACTGCAAGCTAAACGGCCACTAATCATTTCTGGCGTCAGCTGTGGCAGTAATGCCGTCATGGACGCTGCCGCTGAAATCAGCCAGGCACTGTGCAACGCCAACAAGCCCTGCCTATTCAACTTGGTGGTGCCTGAAGCTAACAGCTTAGGGCAAGCCTTATTAGTTGGCCCCAACGCACCCTCTCTGGATACGTTAAGAGTCCGTGCCACTGGCGGCAACATCGACACCTTAATTGTGATGGAAAATGATATTTATCGCCGCGACGGCCAAACCAATATCGAGCAACTGCTTAGCAGCGTTAAAAAAATTATCGTATTAGACAGCTTAGATAACCCAACACTTTCAGCTGCATACCTTGCCTTATCCGCTGCCAACTTTGCCGAGTCTGAAGGGACTCTAATCAGCATGGAAGGAAGAGCTCAGCGCTACTTTCCCGTTTATTTACCCCAAGGCGAACGACGCGCCAGCTGGGCATGGCTATTAGCGTGTTTAAAAGAATTAGGCCGCGAGCAATTTGCCAGCATTGAACATTTCGATGACATTACTGAAGTCTGCGCCAAAGAGATACCGGCACTGGCTGGTATTATTGAAGCGGCTCCCAATCACCTTTTCCGTAACGTTGGCGTTAAAGTACCACGGCAAACTCATCGCTACAGTGGCCGCACGGCTATGCATGCCGATGTTTCGATGCACGAACCCAAACAACCGGTAGATGAAGAGTCACCCCTAGCCTTCACAATGGAAGGTTTAAACCGCAACCAACCCGGCTCACTGTTACCTTATGTTTGGTCGCCCGGCTGGAATTCCAACCAAGCACTACACAAGTTTCAATCAGAAGTTGGCGGTGCACTTAAAGGTGATAAAGATAAAGGTGGCGCAGCAGGTAACCGTATACTTAACCGCAACGCTCAAGCAATTAATCAACCCTATCAATTGCCCGAAGCTTTCATCCCCAAAGAAAATGAATGGCTATTAGTTCCGCGCCACAAAATTTATGGCAGCGATGAACTCAGTGTTCACAGCCCAGCCATTGCACAATTAGTTGAGCAGGCATTTATTGAAGTGCACCCAGACGACGCAAATCGCTTACAGGTTGCCAATGGCGACGGCTTAACCGTTGGCCAAAATCAAGCAACCCTGGCAGTAAAAGTTAACCCCTGCATCGTGAAAGGTTGCGCGGCTTACAGTGTTGCTTTTGAAGGCACCTTTAATCTAGCTGTCGGCGAAAGTCTTAGCTTACAAAAAGCCACTAACTGGCAACCACAAACAACAAACAACCATTCATCCAGTATGGTAATTGCATCCGATGGAGGGGCTCATGTCTGATTTAGGCACAATTGCTTTTGGCCTCCTCATTATTGGTGGCGCGGTGGGCGGTGCAGCATTCCTAACTTGGTTTGAGCGCCGCTTACTGGGCATTTGGCAAGATCGTTTAGGCCCCAACCGCTTAGGGCCCTTTGGTGTATTACAAGTGCTGGCAGACATGTTAAAGCTACTTACCAAAGATGATTGGGTACCCCCATTCGCCGACAAGGTCGTATTTATTTTTGCGCCTACTGCTATCGTAGTTGCCATGTTGCTGGGTTTTGCTGTGGTTCCTTTCAGCCCTGATTTGTACGTCATTGATTTAAACATTGGCTTGTTATTTTTCTTAGGCATGACATCACTCGCGGTTTACAGCGTGTTATTAGGCGGATTGGCCTCTAACAATAAATACGCTTTATTAGGTGGCCTGCGCAGTGCCGCACAAATGATTAGCTACGAAGTATTCATGGGTTTATCTCTGATGGGCGTGGTGATGATGTCCGGTAGTTTTAGTATGCGTGATATAGTCGAGGCGCAAAGAGATCTTTGGTTTTGTGTACCGCAAATTTTAGGACTTTATGTTTTTCTTATTGCCGGTATCGCCGAAAGCCACCGCCTACCGTTTGATTTACCCGAAGCCGAACACGAACTAACCGCAGGTTTTCATACCGAATATGGCGGCATGAAATTCGCTATGTTTATGCTGGGCGAATATTTAGGCTTAATGCTGATCAGCTGCATGATAGTCACGCTTTTTTTTGGTGGCTGGCTAGGCCCTTGGTTACCGCCCGTAGTTTGGTTTTTGATAAAAGTCTTTATCGTTATTTGTTTCTTTATATTATTACGCTGCGCGATTCCCCGCCCCCGCTACGACCAACTGATGTCGTTAGGCTGGAAATACATGCTACCTATTACACTCTTCAACTTGGTATTAACCGGTGCCGTATTACTCATGATGGAGGGATCGCATGCTTGAATTTTTAAAGTTTAAATCTTTACGCAGCCAACTCGTTACTATATGGACGATTTTGCAGCACAGTTTCACCAAAGCAGAAACCGTGCAATATCCAGAAGAAAAACCTTATTTAGCGCCGCGCTATCGTGGCCGCATCGTCTTAACAAAAGACCCCGACGGTGATGAGCGCTGCGTTGCCTGTAATTTGTGTGCTGCCGCCTGCCCGGTTGATTGCATCGCCTTACAGCAAGGCACTCGAGAGGACGGCCGCTGGTACCCAGAGTTTTTCCGCATTAATTTTTCACGCTGCATTATGTGTGGTATGTGCGAAGAAGCCTGCCCCACCAACGCGATACAGCTTACTCCCGATTTTGAAATGTGCGAATACGACCGGCAAAACATGGTGTATGAAAAAGAGCATTTACAAATTAACGGCACCGGAAAATATCACGATTACAACTTTTATCGCGTATCAGGTTTAGCCATTGATGGCAAAGACAAAGGCGATGCGCAAAATGAAGCACAACCCATAAACGTAAAGAGTTTACTGCCATGATAGAAGCTTTATTTTATCTCGCCGCTTTTATCGCCTTGACCGCTACCGTGCTGGCATTAAGCCGAGCCAACGCCACCCATGCGTTAATTTATTTAATTGTTTCGCTACTCGCTATTGCCGTGATCTTCTTCTTACTGGGAGCACCTTTTGCTGCTGCTTTAGAAGTTTTAGTGTACGCCGGCGCCATCATGGTGCTGTTTGTTTTTGTGATCATGATGCTCAACCTCGGTGAAACCGGTGAAGCTAACGAGCGGCAATGGCTGGGTGTACAAAATTGGGTAGTGCCGGGAATAATGGCGGCCGTTTTATTTGGCGAAATGATTGTCGCCCTGCAACATACCGAGTCAGTCACCTCTGGCGTTGCCATTTCTCCCAAGCAAGTTGGCATCACTTTATTTGGCCCTTATGTGTTAGCCGTAGAAATTGCCTCGATGTTACTGTTGGCAGGCTTAGTGGGCGCTTATCACTTGGGGCGTCGATTTATTACTCGAGGCAGCCCTGCCACGAATTCTTTATCCACCCCTGAAGGAGGCAAACGATGAACGGCTTGCAAGTTCCTTTAGAGCACGTATTGGTTATCGCCGCCTTTATGTTTAGCTTTGGCCTATTAGGCCTAATGCTACGTCGCAATATTATTTTTATGCTGATGTCTTTAGAGGTCATGTTAAACGCCTCCGCTCTAGCCTTTGTGGCTGCTGGCGCTAAATGGGGGCAAGCCGACGGACAAATCATCTTTCTATTAATTCTCAGTGTTGCAGCGGCAGAAGTTGCTGTAGGGCTGGGCTTGGTATTACAAATCCAAAAGCGCTTTAAGACGTTGGATATGGATACTGTCAACCGGATGCGAGGATAGCCTTAGATGGACAATAAATTACTCGCGCTAATTCCCTTATTACCGATACTCAGCGCTATTATTTTAATGGTAACAGCCGGTAAGTTACCGAAGAAAATCGTCAGCTTTTTAGGCGCAGGCTCTATTGGTTTGGCCGCTTTATGTGTTGCCACTGTTGCACAACAGTTTCTCGCTACCGGCGAGGTGATGACAGTCACGTTGTGGACGTGGATGTCAGTCGCCAATTTCTCACCCGGCATTGCTTTTTATGTTGATGGTTTAACCGTCGTGATGATGTCGATTATTACCGGCGTTGGTTTTCTCATCCACCTTTACTCCTTAGAGTTTATGGATGAGGACGAATCTTTCTCACGCTACTTTGCCTACATGAATTTATTTGTTGGAGCCATGTTGCTGTTAGTCATGGCCGATAATTTATTATTACTGTATTTAGGCTGGGAAGGCGTAGGGGTTTGCTCTTATTTACTCGTGGGCTTTTGGTATCGCGACCCTAATAATGGTAAAGCGGCCCGCAAAGCCTTTGTGGTCACTCGCGTTGGCGATGCGGCCATGGCGCTAGGTTTGTTTTTGCTCTTTACCGAGCTAGGCACACTGGACATTCAAACCTTATTGCTTTCTGCCGATATCAAATGGAATGTGGGTGATTTAACCCCAACCATCGCCACCGCTTTATTATTAGGCGGTGCCGTCGGTAAATCAGCACAACTACCGCTACACACATGGCTACCTGATGCCATGGCTGGCCCAACACCCGTAAGCGCCTTGATTCACGCCGCCACCATGGTGACGGCAGGGGTCTATTTAATTGCCAGAACTTACGGCCTATTTTTATTAGCGCCCGACACCCTAGAAGTTGTTGCCTGGGTGGGTTTACTGACCTTATTAATTGCGGCCTCTACTGCGTTAGTCCA